>DOUE01000026.1 GCA_003520745.1 Erysipelotrichaceae bacterium | reverse complement strand
ATCAAACCAAGATCGATCCCAATGTCATCGATGAAGTCTGCATGGGCAATATCTTGCCTGCAGGACAGGGACAAGGCGTCGCGCGTCAGTGTTCGCTGAAAGCCGGAATCCCGGTCAGCGTACCGGCCTATGGCGTCAATATGGTCTGCGGAAGCGGACTGAAAGCCGTCATGAACGCCTATACCGAAATCAAAGCCGGTATCGCCGAAGTGATCGTCGCCGGCGGTACGGAAAACATGAGCGCCGCACCGTTCTTGATGCCCAAGGAGATCCGCANNAAACATCGCAACCAAATACAATATCACCCGTCAGATTCAAGACGAATTCGCGATCGCTTCGCAACGCAAAGCGATCCAAGCGGTCGATAACGGCGCTTTCGTGGATGAAATCGTCCCGATGGAAGTCAAAATCGGAAGGGATACCGTCCTCTTCTCGCAGGATGAATACCCCAATCGAAAGACGGATTTGGAAAAACTAAGCGGTTTACGTCCAGCTTTCAAGAAAGACGGAAGCGTCACCGCAGGCAGTTCTTCGGGAATCAACGACGGCGCTTCGGCCGTATTGGTCGTCAATGAAGAAGCCTTGGCGAAATACAACCTGACCCCGATGGTCGAAATCATCGGAATCGGTCAAGGCGGTGTCGAACCCAGCCTGATGGGCTTGGGTCCCACACCGGCGATCCGCAACGCATTGAAGATGGCGAAACTTAACTTAGGCGACATCGACGTGTTGGAACTCAACGAAGCCTTCGCCGCCCAAAGCCTGGGTGTCGTCCACGAGTTGGTGGAAGAACACGGGGTCGATCGTGAGGAATTCATGAAGAAGATCAATCCCAACGGCGGTGCGATCGCTCTGGGACATCCGGTCGGCGCAAGCGGAAACCGGATTCTGGTCACGTTGGTCAATGAAATGATGAAAATGGATGTGAAGTACGGTCTGGCCTCGCTGTGTATCGGCGGCGGCATGGGTACCGCGATCATCGTAAAGAAAGGGTAGGGAAAAACACATGAGACTCCAAGGCAAAGTCGCCCTCATCACCGGAGGGGCGCGCGGATTAGGACAAGCGATGGCTGAACTGTTCGCCAACGAAGGATGCAAAGTCATCGCAGCCGATATGGGGGATTTATCCTACACGCATGAAAACGTAGAAGGTGTACAACTCAACGTCACGGATGTGGAAGGCTGCAAGAGCGTTTACGATTATGTCGTCAACAAATACGGGAAGATCGATATCCTCGTCAACAACGCAGGGATCACGCGCGATGCGATGACCCGCAAAATGACCGACGACATGTGGGATCTGGTCGTGGATGTGAATCTCAAAGGCGTCTTCAATCTGACACGTCATGTCGGACCGCACATGCAAGCCAACGGCGGGGGATCGATCATCAATATTTCATCGATCGTCGGCGTCTACGGGAACATCGGACAAGCCAACTATGCGGCCACCAAAGCCGGCGTCATCGGCTTGTCGAAGACCTGGGCGAAAGAATTCGCGATGAAGGGCGGGAACGTCCGCGTCAACGCCATCGCCCCGGGCTATGTCATGACGGATATCTTGAAGACCGTTCCGCAGGAATTGTTGGACAAATTCGCCTCATGGACGATGCTGGGACGATTGGGCCAACCGGAAGAAATCGCGAAAGCCGCACTCTTCCTCGCCAGTGACGATGCATCGTATGTGACCGGCCATGTGCTCGAGGTCAACGGAGGCATGAGACTCTAATGAAACACTATCCCGTCCAAACCTTACAACTCAAAAACGGGGAAACCGTAGCTTATCGCCAAGCCGGAACCAAAGGCGACCTGGTCGTCCTGGTTCACGGAAACATGTCGTCTTCCGTCCATTTCCAAACCACGATGGAACGCTTGGAAAACGACCATCGCGTCTATGCGGTGGATCTGCGCGGATTCGGCGACAGTTCATACAACAACGAACTCAACTCGCTGCGTGATTTCGCGGTCGACGTCGAATTGTGGATCGAAGCGTTGGATCTGAAGGATTTTAATCTCTTGGGTTGGTCGACCGGTGGCGGCATCGTACTTGAAATCGCGGCCGACATGCCCGATCGCGTCAAGAAACTGTTCCTCTTGGATTCGGTTGGATTGAAGGGTTATCCGATGTTCAGGAAAGATGAAAAATACCAACCGGTATTGACGGATCTACTGAAAACCAAGGAAGACATCGCGAAAGACCCCGTACAGGTCCTGCCGATCTTGGCCGCCTATGCCAATCGGGATAAAGGGATGCTGAAAGCGATCTGGAACGCCGTCATCTATAATCTGAATCAACCCAATGAAGAAGACTACGACCATTACCTGGAAGCGATGCTGAAGCAGCGCAATCTGGTGGATGTCGACTATAGTCTGGTGATGTTCAACTTCACCCATGAAGCCAGCGCCGTCGCGGAAGGTTCGGGTCGCATCGACTTAATCAAGTGTCCGCTGATCATCATGCATGGGGCGAAAGACTACGTCGTCCCCTACGCCATGTCCGTGGAAATGAAACAATTCTTCGGCGACCGCGCGAAACTGGTGCCCTTTGAAAACGCCGGNNACTTCTAACCGTAGAGGAGGTTGCATATGTCAACTCAAAACGTAGGCATCGTAGGCATCGGAATCTATCTCCCGCAATCGACGATGTCGGCCGCGGAGATTTCCACCGCCACCAAAGGCGTCTGGTCGACCCAGGCGATCATCGACAAACTGGGCATCGTCCAAAAGACCATCCCCGGCAAGAACGACGGTACCCAGGAAATGGGCGCGCTCGCCGCGCTGGATTGTCTGAAAAATTCCGACGTGAAACCGGAAGAAATCGACGTCATCCTGTGTTTCGGCGAAGAATGGAAAGAATACCCCCTCACCACATCCGCTTTATACATCCAAGACCGCATCGGGGCGATCAACGCCTGGGGCATCGATGTCCAAAACCGATGCTGCACGTCCGTCGCGGCCATGAAGATGGCCAAGGACATGCTGATTGCGGACGATGAAGTCAACGTCATCCTGGTTTGCGGCGGTTACCGTAACGGCGACTTCGTCGACTATACCGACAAGGATATGTCGATGATGTACAACCTTGGTGCCGGTGGCGGCGCGATCTTGTTGAAGAAGAACGCGAACAAAAACCTGCTCTTGGGTTCCCATCTGATCGCGGATGGCTCGATCTCACGCACCGCGGGGGTGGAAATCGGCGGCACGGCCTGTCCGATGACACCCGAAAACGTTGCGGAAGGCTACAAGTCCCTTCGTTTGATGGATCCGCAACGCATGAAAGACCGCTTGAACGAAGTCTCCCAGAAAAACTGGATGACCTGCATCGACCAAGCGTTGCGTAAATCGAAACTGCAACGCAAAGACATCGGCTATCTCGACATCCTGCACATCAAACGTTCGGGACATCTGGGGATGCTGAAGGATCTGGACTTGCGTGAAGACCAATCGATCTACTTGGAAAACTACGGCCATATCGGCCAGGTCGACCAAATCCTCTCGCTCTATCTTGCCCTGAAAGAAGGGAAAGTCAAGGATGGGACCGTGGTCTGTATGATCGCGGCCGGCATCGGCTATGTCTGGGCAGCCAGCATCGTCGTCTGGGGGGACGCGCAGTGAGCACCTTCGTCCAGCTCGTGCTGAGATCCCTGGAAACAGGGAGCATCTATTCCTTAGCCGCCCTTGGCATCATCATCATCTATCGTACCTCAAACATCACCCACTTCGCCCAAGGCGCCATGGGGATGTTCAATACCTTCGTCGTCACCTTCCTCTTCACCACCGCCGGCATGCCTCTTTGGCTGGCGATCATCGGAGGGATGGTCAGCGCCTTGATCACCGGCTTCACGGTCGACTTCGTGATCATCCGCCATACCAAGAAAGTTTCCCCGGTCGCCAAACAAATCATCACCTTGGGCTTGATCATGATCTTCGTGGGCGTGACGCCGTTCTTGTTCGGAGTCGACCCCTTGAATCTTCCCCAACTGATCCCGACCGGCAGCCTACCCGTCGCCGGCGCGTCGATTTCGTTCAACGGAATCCTGAACATCGGTTTCGGACTGAGCGTCATGGCCGTCCTCTTCTATGTCCTGCAGAGGACGAAATGGGGTTTGGCGATCCGCACCACCGCATCCAACGAATTCACCGCCCGATTGATGGGCGTCCCCACCAAAACCGTCACCATGGTCGCATGGGCGGTCGCCGCGGTTCTCGGTGTCCTGGCCGGCGTCATGACGGCGCCGTTCACTTCGGTGACGCTCAACCTCATGGACGGGGTCCAACTCAATGCCTTGATCGCTTGTGTCTTGGGCGGATTTCAGACCTTCTACGGACCGGTCCTGGGTGCCTACATCATCGGCATCGCCAAAAACCTCTTGGTCTACTATGTCTCCTCGGTCTGGGGCGAACAGCTTCTGTACCTTGGCATCCTCATCTTCATCGTCTTCCGTCCTTACGGTTTGATCGGTAAGAAGATCGTGAAGAAAGTGTAGGTGCGTCCATGAAACTCAAACGACCTTCGTTCAACGTTAAAAAGAACGCACATTTGAATTATGTCTTGTTCGGAGTCGCCCTCTGTCTTGTCCCGTTACTTATCGAACTAGGTTTACTAAGGAACTCCTATCTCACCCTGGTCGGCAGCGTCATCATCTATTCCGTCGCCGCCATCGGGCTCAATCTTCTGTTGGGTTGGTCCGGCCTGATTTCCTTGGGAACCGCCGGATTCATGGGCTTGGCGGCCTACATCTCCGCCTATGCGACCGTGAATCTGAAACTACCGTTTGAAATCGCCGTGCTTTTGGCCTTATCGATCCCTTTGGCGGTCGGCATCCTGGTCGGCTTGGTCTCGTTGAAGATCGAAGGCTTGTATCTGGCCATCGCGACCCTCAGCGTTTCCGAAATCCTACGTAAATCCTTTGAAGAGTTCGGCGACATCACCAACGGCTTCTCCGGGAAAACCGCGAGTTATCCGAAGTTGCTTGGGTTCTTCCAACTCGACAAATACGGCACCTATATCTTATTGGTGGTCGTGTTGGTCGGGGTCATGATTCTCATCCATAACATGATCAACGGTCAGATGGGACGTGCACTCAACGCGATGCGCGGCAGCGAAGCCGCCGCCCAGGCGATGGGTGTGCATCTTCTCAAATACCGTCTGGTCGCCTTCGCCCTCGCCACAAGCCTGGCCGCCCTCTCGGGCATCCTGTACATCCACTTCATCAAATACACCTACCCTCCGACCTGGACCCTGGGCATGTCGCTGAACATCCTCTCGGCCATCATCATCGGCGGCGTTCGGAACATCTATGGTACGATCCTCGGCGTCTTCGTGGTCTTCGCAGTCCCCGATTTGTTTCTCAAACAAATTCCGTATTTCGGAGCGATGCCCGGTTTCGCCTACATCGTCAACGGCATCCTGATTATCGTCGTCATCATGTATTATCCCTACGGTCTGATTTATCTTGGCAACGATATGAAGAAACTGTGGGGCAAAGTGAAAGCGAAGGTGAAACCATGAGCAATCTTGATCTGCAAGAAGGGCTGGTCCTTCGCCTGGAAGAGTTAAGCATCTCGTTTGGCGGGTTGAAAGCCGTGGATAACCTGAGCTTTGAAATCAAGGAAAAGGAAATCTTCGGTCTGATCGGTCCCAACGGGGCCGGCAAGACGACCGCGTTCAACTGCATCACCCAGTTCTATCGTCCCAACCACGGCAAGATTTTCTTCAGGGACAAACATGGCAAGGTCAGCAACCTGATCGACCATCCCGTCCATGAAATCATCAAACTCGGCTTGGTCCGCACCTTCCAAAACGTCGAACTGATCCGCGAGTTAAGCATCCTGGACAACGTGTTGATCGGGGCGCACATCGACTTCAAGAGTTCTCTCTTGGCCCAAGCGTTAAAAACCAAGAAAGCCAAAGATGAAGAAACCAAGCTTCGAGACGAAGCCATCGAGGTTCTGACGTTCCTGGGCATCGCCGACCGCATGCTTCTACCAGCCGGCGGACAACCTTACGGTATTTTAAAAAAAGTCGAACTCGCCCGGACCTTGATGTGTCATCCTAAACTCATCATTCTGGACGAACCCGCCGCCGGACTCAACGACATCGAAACGGTCAACCTGGCGAAAGTCATCCGGACCATCCGCGACAAGTACGGCTGCGCCGTACTCTTGGTCGAACACGACATGCGGCTGGTCATGGATGTCTGCGATAAGATCTGCGCGATCAACTTCGGGAAGTTCCTGGCGGTCGGCAGCCCCAAGGAAATCCAGCGCAACAAAGACGTCCAAGCCGCCTACCTTGGCGAAACGGAGGAAGACCAATGAGAAACAACGCGTTGGAAATCCGTAACCTCAAAGTGAACTACGGTGCCATCGAAGCCTTGAAAGGCATCGATNNCCGTGAAAGAAGGCAGCGTCGTCGCGCTGCTGGGCGCCAACGGCGCCGGGAAAACGACGACCTTACGCACCATCTCCGGATTGATCAAGCCGACCGGCGGATCGATCCAGTTCCTCGGCAAAGAAATCAGCCATCTCGAAGCGGAGAAGATCGCGGCGATCGGTATCGCCCAAAGTCCGGAAGGACGTCAGGTCTTCCGCGACCTGACCGTTGAAGAGAATCTGAAAGTCGGCGCCTTCACCGTGAAGAGCCGTAAAGAAGTCAAAGCGAACTTCCAGAAAGTCTACGGTTATTTCCCGGTATTGAAGGAGCGCAAGAACCAAGTCGCATCCACCTTATCCGGGGGGGAACAGCAGATGCTTGCGATCGGACGCGCCTTGATGAGTTCACCCAAGATCCTACTCTTGGATGAACCCTCGCTCGGGTTGGCCCCTTTGATCGTCCGCGACATCCTGAAGATCGTCACCGAAATCCGCGATGCGGGAACCACGGTGATCATCGTCGAACAAAACGCCGCGCAAACGCTGAAAATCGCCGATTACGCCTACGTGCTTGAACTCGGGGTCATTCGAACCCATGGTCCGGCACAAGAATTGTTGCACGATCCCAGGCTCATCGAAGCCTATCTGGGGTCGCATTAAATGGAAATAATGCTAGGGCATTATGATAAAAGGAGGAAACATCTTATGAAGAAAATTTTAGTGGTTCTTCTCTCCGTTATGCTGCTGGGCAGCATGGCAGCCTGCAAGAAAGAAGAAGTCGCCGCGCAAGGCGTTACGGACGACAAAGTCCTGATCGCGAACTGCGCCGCAACCTCCGGTGCGTTCGCGCCGGTCGGTGTTCCGTTCACAGAAGGTATCAAAGCGTATTTGGCCTATGTGAATTCCAAAGGCGGTGTCGATGGCCGCGAAATCGAATTCCTGCACAACGATGATGAATTCGATCCCGTCAAAGGTAAAGCCTGTCTCGATTCGTTCATCAACGACGACAAAGTCTTCGCGATCGTCGGTCACTTCGGAACCCCCGTCGTCGGCGCGACCTTGGAAGATCTGAAAGAAGCCGGTATCCCGGCGGTTTACTTCGCGACGGGCATCGGTCAGTTGTACGATGACAAAGCCACCGCTGAAGAAAAGAACCTGAACATCTTCCCGGTTCAACCGATCTACAAGACGGAAGGCCAGATCATGGTCGCACGTGCCGTCGGTAACTTCGGCGCCAAGAAGATCGGCGTCATCTCCACCAGCGACGATGCCGGTAAAGACCTGTTAGCCGGTGCCAAGATCAAAGCCGCCGAACTCGGCGTCGAACTCGTCGAAGTCCAAGTCGCTGCCGGTGCCACGGACGTCTCCGCCGCCGTCACGACGATCAAGAATGCCAACGTCGACTTCGTCATCGGTGCCGCCATCCAGGCGACCATCCCGACGATCATCAAAGAATTGGCTGCCCAGGATGTCAATAAAGACGTCATCACCACGTATGTCAACGTTTCCCCCGCGATCGCGAACCTGTTCAAGGATCAAATCGCCGGCAAGTTCGACGTTTACGGTAACGGTTGGGTCGCATTCGATGCCGCCCACCAAGCCGCGATCGCCGAATACGCCCAGAACATCGATGCCGCCTATGCCGCCAACGCCTATGCGATGACGGGATGGATCGCCGCCTACTTCTTCGTCGAAGGCCTCAAGCGCGTCGAAGGAACCGTTACGTGGGAAAAATACATCGAAGCCATGGAATCCGATCCGATCACCAATCCGTTTGGTGGCGTCATCGACTATGCCGACGGTGCACGTATGGGTACCCAGGAAATGAATCTGTCCAAAGTGGATCCGACAGCCCCGACGATGTGGGTCGAAGTCGAACCTTTGGCGAACATGGATGAAATTCTGAACAAATAGGTTACAATGAAACAATGGGGGAGGGACATCCCTCCCCTATGTTTTTAAAGGAGGTTTACCATGGACTACGCTCATAAACTGATCACCGTCGAAGAAGCCCTTTCCAAAGTCAAAACCGGCGATCAGATCGTCACCGGACTCGGCAGTGCCGAAGCCCGCTTATTCGTGATGAATCTGCATACGATCGCGGACCGCGTCAATAACGTTACCATCACCAACTGCCTTCCGATGTGCGACGCGCCCTTCATCAAAGAAGAATACAAAGACAGTTTCAACGTGGACGGATGGTTCTATTCCCCGGCATTGCGTAAAGCGCACAAGAACGGGAACATTTCCTTCATCCCCAACCACCTTCATCTGGCCGGTTCAAAACGCTTGCATCATGTGACGCCCGACCTTTATGTCGGCGCCTGTTCCATGCCCGATAAACACGGCTATGTTTCCTTGTCCCTTTCCAACACCTACGAAAAGATGACGATCGACCAAGCCAAACTCGTGATCCTTGAAATCAACCCGAACATGCCCTATACCTATGGCGATGTCGAACTACATATCAATAAAATCGATTATCTGATCGAAGCGGATTATCCGGTGCCTGTCTTGCCGGAAGTGCAATCCAACGAAAAAGACGAAAAGATCGGACAATACATCGCTTCCTACATCCAGGACGGCGATTGCATCCAACTCGGGATCGGCGGCATCCCCAACGCCGTCGCCAACTACCTGCACGACAAGAAGGATCTTGGCGTGCATACCGAAATGTTGACGACCGGCTTGATGCGCTTAGCGAAATTGGGCGTCATCACCGGGGAGAAGAAGACGCTGCACCGCGGGAAGATGGTCGCGACCTTCGCCTTGGGTACCCAGGAACTCTACGATTATCTCGACCATAACCCGGCGATCATGATCCTTGACGGAAGCTATGTCAACGATCCGGCAATCATCGGTCTCAACGACCACCAAATCTCCATCAACACGACCCTTGAAATCGACTTGACCGGCCAGTGCTGCAGCGAATCGATCGGTTCGCTTCAATTCAGCGGAACCGGCGGACAGGCGGATACGGCGATCGGGGCGCAGAATTCCAAAGAAGGCAAATCGTTCATCGCCCTGTATTCCACGGCGATGGTGAAGAACCCTCTCACAGGAGAGCGTGAAGAGGTATCCAAGATCGTCCCTCAGCTTAAACCGGGGGCTGCCGTCACGTTATCTAGAAACGATGTCGATTTCGTCGTCACCGAATACGGGGTCGCCGCCCTGCGCGGGACCAACATCCGTGAGCGCGTTCATCGTTTGATCGCGATCGCCCATCCCGACTATCGTGAAGATCTTTTAAAACAAGCGAAAGATCTCGGGATCCTGATGTAATGGCGACGTTCACTTTTCAAGAGTATGAAGTCTATTACGAAGAATACGGTCAAGGGACACCCTTGATCCTGCTTAACGGCATCATGATGTCGACCTTGAGCTGGAAACCGTTCATCGAAACTTTTAGCAACCAACATCGACTCATCCTGGTGGATCTGTTGGATCAAGGAAGATCCAGCAAATTGGATGGCTTGGAATACAATCAAGACATTCAAGTCGAGGTTGTGAAGTCCTTATGCGACCATCTTTCCTTACCCCGGATCGATCTCTTCGGGATTTCCTACGGAGGGGAAGTCGCGATGCGTTTCGCGATCGACCATCCTTCATTCGTTCGTCGTCTACTCCTCTTCAACACGACCGCCTACACCAGCCCGTGGCTCAGGGAGATCGGAGTCGCATGGAACAAGGCGACCAACGATCCGGAGGCGTATTATGCAACGACGATCCCGGTCATCTATTCCTCTTCGTTCTACACGAAACATCAAGAATGGATGAACAACCGCAAGAAAATATTACTCGGGGTTTTCTCCAACCCCGTCTTCATCAACGCGATGATCCGTTTAACCAACAGCGCCAACGACCACGACGTCCGCGATCGTCTTCATGAGATCCAGGCGCCGACCTTGGTGGTTTCCTGCGAACATGACTACATCACGCCTGCCCAGGAACAAACCTTCATCGCAAGCAAGATCCCCCATGCTTCCTTGGTCATGATCCCCGATAGCGGGCATGCCTCGATGTATGAGAAACCGATGCTGTTTAGTTCGCTCGTCCTCGGCTTCGTATCAACAAGCAAAAGCGACGACGTGATTTAACGGACCGTGCCGTACAACGAATGTTGTCCTCCCAAAATTGTGTCATGTTGTCCGCCATGTCCAGTCGTTCTACGGCACGATGTAATTGTGAAAATTGTGGATTGATGGTAAAATAACAAAGAAAGTCGAGGTGGACGCTTTGGAATCCTTAGTGAACAAGCCGAAAACCAAACGCGGTCAAGCAACGCTCGATCGGATCTGCGATGCCGCGGAACAACTGTTCTTCAAGAACGGGTATTACGGGACGTCGATCAATGAAATCACGAGCCTGGCCAACGTTGCGCCGGGGACTTTCTACATCTACTTCACCGATAAACTGAGTCTGTATTGTTACTTGCTGCTGCAGTATTCCCATCAGATCCGCATGCATATCGCCCTCAACATCAAAGGATGCACGACCCGTAAGGAAGCCGAACGCAAAGGCTTGCATGCGTACCTTGATTTCATCCGCGAACACAAGCATATGTACAACATCATCTGGGAATCCTTGTACATCGACAAGAAACTGTTCATCGATTATTACGCGAAGTTCGCCGAGAACTACATCCATCAGATCAAGAACGCCCAATTATCGGGTGAAATGAAGAACTACGATCCGGAAGTGGTCGCCTACATGATGATGGGGATTTCCAACTTCATCGGCTTGAACTATGTCATGTTCAGCGAACATGACGATTTCGACCATGCGGTCGACCAAGTCATCGAGATCTTAGACAAAGGACTCTTCTAAACGCGCTTCGAGTGCGTTTTTCTTCGGAGGAAACATGACGAAAGCCATCTATCCGGGATCCTTCGATCCCATCACCAACGGTCATCTTGACATCATCGAACGTGCAGCCGGGATTTTCGACGAGCTCGTCGTCGCCATCATGGTCAATCCCGACAAAGCGTTTGCGTTCAGTTTGGAAGAACGGATGGACATGATCAAAGAATCCGTCAAGCATCTCCCCAACGTCACCGTCGATTTCAGTCTCGGTTTGACGGTCGATTATGCAAAACGGATCGACGCCAAAATCCTCATCCGCGGCATCCGCGCCGTCATGGACTATGAATATGAAATGCAGCAGGCGACCGCCAACATGATGCTTTCTCCGGAAATCGAATCCGTTTTCCTGCTCTCCAGTCCCGAACATTCCTTCGTTTCCTCTTCCGTCGTCAAGAATATCGTCATGAACCACGGCGACGTAAGTTATTTCGTTTCCCCCTACGTCGCACAAAAATTGATTGAACGATATTCGAATCTTTGATATCATAAAACCAGCAGGTGAGAACATGTACACAAAACCAACGGAGAAAAAAGCGAATCTTCATTAATGCATCGGATTTTTCCTATTGTTTTCCACTGAAAGACCGTCGGGTCTTTTTTTATGCGAGGTACCTATGTTAACACTACAAAACATCACAATCACGACACCCAAAGGCAGGGTCTTGGTCAAAGACCTGTCTTTCTCCATCCAAGCCGGGGATAAAATGGCGATCATCGGCGAAGAAGGGAACGGGAAAAGCACGATATGCAAACTCATCGCCACACCGTCGTCGATCGCCGAATCCCTGATCGTCGATGGGAAAGTCACCGGCGATACGAAACGGATCGGATATCTCCCCCAATGGCTGGCCGATGAAGAAATGAAAACGGCGTTGATCGAATTCGTTCTACGGGATGAAACCGGATGGATCGATTACGAGAAGTTGACCGAGATGAAACGATGGATGGCGAAGTTGGACGTCGGCATCCCGGAAGAACGCTATGACGACCCGTTGAACCGGTTGAGCGGAGGGGAGCGCATCAAGATCCAGTTGGTCAAGTTGATGCTGCAGGAACCGGAGTTGTTGGTCCTGGACGAACCGACCAACGACTTGGATCTAAACGCCTTACGATGGTTCGAAGAGTTCATCCTAAGTACAACGTTGCCGATCCTCTTTGTCTCCCATGACGAAACGCTGTTGAAGCGATGCGTCAACCGCATCCTGCATCTTGAACAGACGCAACGCAAGACCGTCCCGCTGTGGACCTGCGTATCCTGCGGGTACGACGAATACGTTTCCACGCGTCTGCACTTGATCGAACGCCAAACGACGCTCTCGCGCAAGCAGAGGGCCGAATACGAGAAACAATTGGAGAAGTGGCGGCAGATCTATCAGAAAGTCGAACATGCGCAGTCGACCATCAGCCGCCAAGACCCCGCGGGGGCGAGGTTGTTGAAGAAGAAGATCAAGAATCTGAAGGCGGTTAGGGATCGGTTGGATGGCGAAGAAAAAATCAAGAAGCCTGATCCCGAAGAATCGATCACCTTGTTCTTCCAGGAAAAGGAACCGGTCTACGACCAGAAGTGCCTGTTGGATGATATTTTACCCGAGTTGAAAATCGGGGGCAGGGTTCTTGCACAGAATTTGGGACTGACGATTTACGGACGGGCACGCATCGGACTCCTCGGCGACAACGGATCAGGCAAGACCACCTACCTCGCCCATCTTCACCAAAAAGCCCGTGAACGAGGGACCCACGTCGGCTATATGCCGCAAAACTATGACGAGCTGCTACCCTTGTCGTCAAACGCGGTCGAATTCTTGACCCAAGACGGGACCAAGGAAGAAAAGACGCGGATCATGACCTATCTTGGCAATCTCAAGTTTACCGAAGAAGAGATGCGTCAGCCGATCTCGGCTTGTTCGCAAGGTCAAAAGGCGAAAATCCTCTTGGTATCGCTGGTGCTTGGCGACAACGATCTCTTGATCCTCGATGAACCGACGCGTAATCTCAGCCCGCTGACCCTCCCCGTCGTTGAAGAAATGTTGGACAACTACCATGGCGCGATCCTCGCGGTTTCCCATGACCGCCGCTTCCTGCTGAACGTGACCGGAACGCGCTACGTTCTGAGCGCAAACGGACTGGAGAATATTTCGCAAGATTTTGGATATCTGGTGTAATTTCACATGACATTTTTATCGGATACGTTATAATAGAAAAGTCAGGAGGGGGACAATGTATAAGCAACTCATTTTGGCGAGCCAAAGCCCTCGCCGCAGAGAACTCATGGCTTTGTGTGAGATTCCGTTTACGATCATCAATCCGCAAGTCGACGAAACCTTGAACGCCGAGTTACCGCTGGGGGATGCGGTAGCCGATCTTGCATACCGCAAGGCGCATTTGGTTTTTCAGAAGCATCCGGATTCCGTGGTCATCGGTGCGGACACCATCGTCGTCATCGACGATGAAGTCTTGGGAAAACCGGTCGAAGTCCCGGTCGCGATCGAAATGTTGCGTAAACTTTCAGGACGCGTCCATAAAGTCATCACCGGCGTCAGCATCATCGGTCCGGGATCGGAAGAGAAATTCTTCACCGAAACCGACGTCGAGTTCTTTCCGTTGACCGAAGACCAGATCAAAAAGTATGTGGATACCAAAGTCTGCCTGGATAAAGCAGGGGCTTACGGCATCCAGGATAAGGGCGCGCTCTTCATCAAAGGGATCGTCGGGGACTATTATACGGTCATGGGACTCCCCATCGCCCGGGTCTACCAAAGTATACAAAAGTATTTATAGCTCTTGATTTATTGAACTATTTTGGTTATTATATTATGGCACACGCCATCATAGTTCAATGGTAAAACAGAGCAATGGTAATGCTCAGTTCGGAGTCCGATTCTCCGTGATGGCACCATGAGTCAACAAAGCCTTTAAACAAAGGCTTTTTTATATGTCAAAACTATAAGTGCACTAATTGTGAACTCTCATAAGAATATACTGGAATTATAGAATAGGATTTCCAAAAGTACTTGCTTTCGTGTTACCTGGAAGCATATGATTTTATTAGTGGAAAACATTGAAATGTACAGAGTGAACAGAATGTGATTGCCGAGTAACATATTTCGCGGATCTGGAAAAGTCATTTGATGATCATTTGCACCTATCGGGAGGAAACACTATGCAGAAAAAAGCGCTAGTTGTCATCGACATTCAAAAAGACATAACGAAGAATTACAAAGAGGTAATTGGCAATATCAATCATGCGATCGATTGGGCGGTTAACAATGATATTCATGTAGTTTATATAAGGCATGAAAATCTATCGGCCGGAACCAGGACGTTTAAACCCAATACACCTGGATCGGAATTAGCCTCGGATTTGAACATAGTATCAGAGAATGTATTTACGAAATATAAAGGCAACGCGTTAACCAGTGAAGAGTTTTCAGACTTTATTGGCAAACATGAAATTAGTGATTTCTTCATATCGGGAGCGGATGCTGTTGCTTGTGTCAAATCGACCTGTTACAACTTACGCAAAGAGAATTATGATGTTACCGTCCTATCAGATTGCATAACCAGTTACGATAAAAAGAAAATTGATGAGATGTTACAATATTACGAGAGTAATGGCTGCAAGATCACTCGTTTAGTTGACTTGCAGAACTAAATTGGTCGGTTTTTTCAGAACATCAATATTGGAATAGGCCGACTTTTGGAGATCCCCAATTAAAAGACGGTATGTATACAAATCTGTGAAACGAGATTTTGAATCTAGATGAAAATTCCGTTTGATGTCCTATTACCATAAACGAACGTTAAGACACATTTTACCGAGATTCTCAAAGACGGCACCATGTACAATCCAAGCCCGCTTTCGCGGGTTTTCTTTACTTAGTTCTGGCGAAGCGGGTCATTTTGTGATCCCAACTGCCAATTAAACCACTCTCATTTAATTTCCAGGGAGCGGGGATATGATCTGGGTAGATGAGGAGAGTTTTGTTGCTTTCGTTTTATTGATCGTGCAGACTCCATCAAAGCGAGGTGAACGAAATGGGATCTACGATTTATTCTCAAAAGTTGAAGCACCCGGTATATGTTTCGTATACATGCGAACACTGCGGACAAGTGAATACGGTTGCGCAGGAAATCGTCGGGAACGCCAGTGCGGAAGTCAGGTTTGGAACTAGCAATAAATATGCGCAATCCAAAACCGGAAAACATGGTACGAAAGCGCAAATCGATCTAGAACGAAAAGTCAGACAGGCTCAAAATGATACCGCGATAAAAAATATGCCTGGTTGAAACTCGATAAATGCTCCAACTGCAAGTATCCCCAGTCTTGGCAGAAAAGCGGGTTATGGACAAGTTCGATCTTAAGTGGTGATCGGTTTTAGTTTTGGATGAAGCATTGACAAGAATGCACAATGAGATTTCGAAAGTGACGCGGCCAAGACCCGTTTTTTTATTTGACGGAAGGCACTTCGGTTGAGACATCGATGTACTTCTATCCTCATAGTATGCGAAATTGTGGTAGAATCTCACAAGGGAAGTCTTGGATCGCAGGTTGACGTTAGTTTGGCACAATTGCGGTACAACTTCTTTTTCTATACCATCAAGAGTTGTTTTCAGGACTAAGTCAACAATGTAAGCGCTTGATTGTTCGAAATTTACCACAATGATGTGGAAAGAACACTGACCACACGATGCGATTCTTTCTTGGCCTTATGCGTTAAGATAAGGGCAAGGCAGAATTGCACGAAAAAAGCATCGTGTGCATAGGCAACATCACGCATCAAAGAATGAGGGCCCATGAACAGAAAAGAAGAAATCGTCAAATTCATCCTAAATGAGAAAACTCTTGTCAGTGTCGACGTGATCGCGAAAGCGATCAATGCCTCTCCCAAGACGGTTCGTAACGAGCTCGATTTAATCGCGCCCATCCTTCAGGAGCACAACCTAACGATGATCCGGAAACCCGGACAGGGCGTAGCGATCGACGGCGACCCAACGGATAAGCAACGTTTGTTAAGCTATTTCAAGACGAAGCATGATACGAGTTATCTGTCGCCCGCCGATCGACAACGCAGCATTTTGTCGAAACTCTATGCGGAAAACCGACCGTTGATGATCAAGGAACTTAGCTTGGACTATTATGTCAGCCGATCGACCATCACCAAGGATATCAGCGAAATCAACGAGATGATCAAGGACTTCAACCTGGTCGTGGATTATCAAAAGGGCGAAGGCATCGTCATCGTCGGGGAAGAAGCGGATAAACGGAAAGCGTTGGCGAAACTCGTACCGTTTGAAGAGAACAAGAATCTGGTCTACTACATCCATGACGATCAGGGATCGCATTCCTTCATGAACCGTTTCCAAAACGCGCTTCAGCTGGATTTCAAGAAAGTGGAAGAAATCGTGGCGGAAGCCGAGAACAAGCTAGGGTATTCTTTCTCGACCGAAGCGCGGATCAACCTCATCATCCACATCGCCATCGCCATACGCCGGACCCAGCAAGGCTACAACATCCGTTTGACGCAAGAATTGATCCATGCGTTGGATGATCAGAAGGAATATTCGATCGCTTTTGAAACATCGAGGCGGATCAACGAAGAGTTCCATGTCGAGTTGTCCGAAACCGAAACCTACTACATCCTGCTTCACTTCATGGGAGCGAAACGAGTGAAGGAAGGTCTCAACGTCCTCAACTTCAAACTTTCGTCGGATACCCCTGTGTTGGAAGATCTGATTCTGAAGTTCATCCAGAACCTGCAGATCGAACTGGGTTTGTTTCTGGAGTCGGATACGCAGTTGTTCAACAGTTTGATCCTACATCTGAAGCCCACCATCAACCGCCTGATTTACGGCCTTTCCTTGGATAATCCGATGTTTGAAGAAATCAAGTTCTCCTACCCGTCGATTTACGGCGCGGTCGCCAATAACGTCTACCTCTTCAGGAACATGTTCCACATCGAAATGCCGCCCAACGAGATCGCCTATCTGGTCTTGCATATCGCCGCGGCACGCGAGCGTAACATCAAGCCGATCCGCGTCCTGGTGATGTGTGCCAGCGGGATCGGAACCTCGCAGTTGATCGTCGCCAAACTGAAGCGCGCTTTCAACAACCTGGAGATCGTCGATGTCATCTCGACCATGGATGTCAGCGACTACGATGAATCGATGATCGACTTGATCATCTCGACCGTCGCGGTGCAGTCCAAAGTCAAAACGATCGTCATCAATTCCCTTCTTTCCCAATACGACATGAACGCGATCCGTGAAGTCGTCGATGGGAAGAAGATCCAGCCGACGTCCAAAGTCCGATTGTATAAGGAAGACATCCATCTCATGGTCGACCTGAAGACCAAGGAAGACATTTTGAGTTTCATGGCGCGGCATCTTAGCGCGAAGAACCATGTCACCGAGGACTACCTGGATAGTCTGTGGGAAAGGGAAGCGATGGGACCGACGGTCATATCGTCCCTGATCGCGATTCCGCACGGCACGTTTGAAACCGTCCTCAGGAGTACGGTGCAGGTCGTCACGCTCGCACATCCCGTGCTTTGGGACGATGAGCATGAAGTACGTCTGATCCTCAACGTCGCATCGACAAAGGAAGAGGCTTCGGATTATATCCCGTTTTTCACCCATCTCGCCGATCATTCGGAAGACTTGGACCTGTGGAATCGAATCTGCGCGATGAGAAACAAAGAGGATCTTGCCCAGGCGTTGAGCGAAATCCTGATGATCCGCGTCTAGTCATCCATGTATCGAGAGCAAACGCCGGAATATGAATCATTCAATGTGAGGTAACCTATGAGGGGAATCGTAAAATTCTATAGCCTTGTGAAAGGCGCAGGCGTGATCGTCGCGGACGACCACAAAGAATATCCATTCAAGATGGCGGACATTGTCGGCGTCGGACTACGCCGGCTAAGTGAGAACCAAGCGGTGGAATTCACACCGAAGGACTTCAAGGCGACGCAGATCGTCGCCCCGGGGGAAAACGCATGACATCGCTCTTCAATCCGAAACTGATGGTGCTGGATCTTGAAGCAAACACCGTGACCGAGGTACTAACCCGCCTATCCGACCGCTTGATCGCGGAAGGGTACGTCAAAGAAAGCTTCACCCGGGCGATCCTTGAGCGGGAGACGGAATTCTCGACCGGTCTACCCGGTTTGGGCCGGGGGGTAGCCATACCGCATGCGGATCCCGAACATGTGAACGCCTCCGTGATCGCGGTCGGCATCCTACGCCATCCCGTTCAATTCAAAATGATGGGCAATCATGATGAAACGATCGATGTGGAGGTCGTATTCATGTTGGCACTGAAGGAATCGCATTCTCATATGTCGGTCTTACAGAGTCTGATGGATGTGATTCAAAACGAAAGCTTACTGAAGCAGATCAAAGAAGCAGCCACTCAGGATACGTTACTTCAACTCATGAGTGCTAATATTGCTTGATGAAAAAGAAAGGAGGTGGCGATGATTAAGAAAAGAGTGCTGGTGGCTTGCGGAACCGGAGTGGCAACATCCGTTGCAGTGGCTCGAAAGCTGGAGAATATCTTTAAGGAAAGAGGTTTCGGGGATTTGGTCGAAGTGTCGACCTGCACGGTAGCCGAAATGGAATCCAAGGCTTCGAAGTTTGACTTGATCGTGACGACGGCGCACAACAGTAAGCCGATGCCGGTCAAAGTAATCATGGGCGTGGCTTTTCTAATCGGAAGAGGCACTGAACCTGTTTTACAAGACATCCTCGATACATTAGGTCTAAAGTAAAAACACACAACAAAGGAGAAAATTGTGGAAATCATTAACTACATCGTTGGTTTAGGTTCTTCCGTCATGATGCCGATCGTTATCACCTTGATCGGACTTATCATGGGGGCCAAGCCGGGTAAAGCGATCCGTGCGGGTCTCACCGTCGGCGTCGGCTTCATCGGTTTGAATTTGGTTATCGGTATGTTGGGCGGGAACTTAGGTCCGGCCGTACAACAAATGGTTACGAATTATGGTTTAAGTTTGACCGTCATCGACGTGGGTTGGCCTGCGGCGGCGGCAATCGCCTTCGCATCGCAAGTCGGCGCCTTGGTCATTCCGATCGCATTGGCCGTCAACTTCGTCATGATCATCACCAAAACCACCCAGACCGTCAACATCGACGTTTGGAACTTCTGGCACTATGCCTTCACCGGCGCGCTTGTCAGTTTCGCGACCGACAACTTGGTCTTCGGTTTGATCGCAGCTGCGATCCAAGCCGCCATCACCTTGATTTTGGCCGACTGGACTGCGAAGGGCGTTGAAGAATACTGTGGTCTACCGGGTGTCTCCATTCCTCATGGACTATCCGTCGCCTTCGTACCTGTCGCTCTTGTCATCAATAAAATCCTCGATTATATCCCCGGTATCAATAAAATCAACATGGATGCCGTCGCCGTCCAAAAGAAGTTCGGCATCTTCGGAGAACCGATCTTGGTTGGAACCGTCCTTGGCGCACTCATCGGTGCCTTGGCCGGTTATGACCTTAAAGGCGTATTGAATCTCGGCATCACCATGGGCGCAGCCCTCGTCTTGATCCCCAAGATGGCCGGTCTACTCATGGAAGGTTTGATCCCCATTTCCGACGCCGCTTCCGAATTCGTCGAAAAACGTTTCAAATCGAATGCGAAGATCTATATCGGATTGGATGCCGCCGTCGGTATCGGACATCCGACGACCTTGGCCGTCTCGTTGATCCTTGTCCCGCTTTCGGTCCTGATCGCCGCCATCCTTCCGGGCAACCAGTTCCTCCCGTTCGCCGACTTGGCCGTTCTTCCGTTCTTGTTCGTCCTCGTCGTTCCGATTACCAAAGGCGACTTGTTTAGAACCTTGGTCGTCGGGATCTTCATCGTCGTTACCGGTTTGTGGATCGCCACGGGCATCGCTCCGTTATTGACCGAAGCGGCCATCGCGGCGAACTTCACGATGCCGGTCGGCGCGACGCTGATTTCCAGCATCGCCGACGGCGCTTCCCCGCTGAGCTGGGCGTTTGTCCAACTCATGAACTTCAAGTGGGTCGGTTTGGCCGTCTTGGCAGCGATCACCTTGGGCATGGCCTTCATCAACTTCAAGAGAATCGCCAAACAAGCCAAAGGCGAATAGTCTCCCTTATCCTTCAACAACGAAAGCAGGTGCCGCGTGATCAAAGAATTCCGCTATCCCTACAGAAGAGTGCTGTTTAGCATCATCGTCCCGACCGTTCTTTCGGCGCTCGTGGTTCTCTATGTAGTCGTTACGGTCATGACGAAAGAATCGACGGATACCTCGCTTTCGATCGGATTTCTCGCCTTATTGATTTTCCTGGATCACTTCGTCGCCCTCTCTCATCCCGAGATCGTGACGATGAGTGAAAACGGTTTGGAATTTACAGGTTTCAACCGTTCGCATCGCTATCCCTTCGACCAGATCCAGCGCATCAACCTCCGCAAAACCTCGTTCACCAAGAGCGCCTATCTGCGGATCAACGAAGCCGGGCTTCTCAAAGGCAGGTATTGGATACAATTCGATAACCTGAGCGACGGGGACGAACTCTTGGCCCGTTTGAACGCCTTGATCGAAGTCAAACATCCGATGATGAAGAACTTCGACCGCCGGTCGTTTACCCGCACCAAGTAATGCTTTCGTGATATCGACTGTCGTCAGGCAAACCTTGACGACAGTCTTTCGCTTTATTCGAAAGGATCGACGCTAGCCTATGACCCAGATGAACCTCGACGAACTCTTTGATAACCTCCAAATCATCGACCAGGCGGTCGCGCTTTCGGACCAACTTTCGTTCGACACTGCCTTGACAAGCTCGATCTTACCGAATACCCTGGTCGTCCGGTTTTGGACGGCGAAGGGGATTCTTTTCGGACGCTTGGATTCGCTCCTCCCGCGGTTTAAAGAAGCTGTGGCGCATTGCCATCAGAACGCGATGGAGACCATGGTACGAAAAGCCGGCGGCTTGGCGGTCGCCTGCGATGAGGGCGTATTGAACATAAGCCTACTCTATTCCAAACATCACGCCGAGTTCGGCGGATTGAACGAGTCGTATGCGTTCGGGGTCGATCTGATGAAACATCTTCTTCATGACTTGAGGCTGGACATTGAAGCAGGGGAGATCGAACACTCCTACTGCCCGGGAAAGTACGACTTGAGCGTCGCTGGAAAAAAGTTCGCCGGCATGGCCCAATACCGGACGAAAGACGCGGTGATGCTGATGATCACGATCTTCGTCGACGGCGACCAGAATCGCCGTTCACACTGGATACGGGACTTCTATGCGATCGCAAATCCTCTGAACGATCCAAACTATCCCCGCGTCGATTCGGATGCGATGAAGACGCTTGCCGAGTTGAGCCAAACGGAATACGACGTGGAGTCATTGAAACGAATGATGATCAAGAGACTGGATATTTTCGGTCTGAACATCGACGACAGATGAAAAGTGCGATGCGCACTTTTTTGTTTGAAAACGACGTTCATATCTTATTCAATCCGGGATTCTTCAATCATGATCAAAGCGAAACCTGTTTGCTTTTACCACTATGATGTGGAAAGTTTATTGACCATCAAAAACGTTCATATCATGAAATAGAGGGTAGAATTCATTGTAGAGGGACACCGAAGTGCTTCATGAACCTTTCTTCGTGTCCGTCATGCATCCACCGATTCGGTTTGGGATCGAGTTAACGTAGACTTCGATCTTTTCCTTGTCTAGTATTGTTTGACTCAAACCGCTTCAATCCGAAAAATACAGTAGTGATTTCGCTTTTCGATCCATTTTACGAAAGAGAGGGAATCCTTTGAACACTTTAGATACCGTAATCATCGGTTCGGGACCCGGCGGATATGTCGCCGCGATCCGGGCTAGCCAACTTGGACAAAAGGTCACCATCATCGAGAAAAACGACATCGGGGGCACCTGCCTGAATGTCGGCTGCGTCCCGTCGAAGGCGCTGCTTCATGCCGGCCATGCCTACCAGGAAATCCGTCATGCGGAAACCTACGGCATCCAAGCCACGGGGACGCTGGACTTCGCCAAGACGCAACACTGGAAAAACACCCAGGTCGTCAAGAAACTCAGTACGGGGGTGAGTCAACTCCTGAAGAAAAACAACGTGACGATCGTGATGGGGGAAGCGAAGTTCACTTCGAAGTCGACGATCAGCGTTAGTAAAGACGGAAAAACGGAAGATTATTCGTTCAAACATGCGATCCTTGCGGTGGGTAGCCGACCGATCGAAATCAAGGCGGCTCCCTTCGGGAAACGCATCGTCGATTCGACCGGGCTCCTCAACATCCCCACGCTCCCGAAATCGCTTTGCGTGATCGGGGCGGGCTATATCGGTTGCGAACTGGCCGAAGCCTTCGCATCCTTCGGCGTGAGTGTCACGCTGGTCGAGGCGACATCGACGATTCTACCGGGTTTCAATACGAAGCTGTCCGATTTGGTGAAACGCAACCTTCAAAAACTCGGGGTGACGCTCTTGACGGAAGCATTGGTCGTGTCATCCAAGGAAACAGAGGATAACGTCACCTTGACGTATAAGAAGGGCGAGGTCGAGTCGACGATCGAATCAAATGTCGTACTGGTTTCGGTCGGAAGAAGACCGAATACGGATCGAGTAAACATCCAGGTTTCCGGAATCGAACTGGATCCCAAAGGCTTCGTCAAGGTCAACGCGAAATCGCAGACGACCAACCCTGGCATCTATGCCATCGGGGACATCACTCCCGGACTGGCCTTGGCCCATAAGGCGTCCTATGAAGCCAAAATCGTCGCCGAAGCCATCGCCGGCCATGCCTCCAAGATCGACTATAAAGCGATGCCCGCGGTCTGCTATACGACGCCTGAAATCGCGACGACGGGTCTGTCGCTTGATGAGTGTCTCGCAAAGAACATCAAAGCGAAAGCCACGGACTTCCCCTTGGCGGCGAACTCCAGGGCGATCGCCGCATCCAAGACGGAAGGGTTCGTGCGGATCATCCACGACGAGAAATCGAAATTGATCCTCGGTGCCCAGATCGCCGGAATGAATGCGAGTGAAATCATCACGACGTTGACGATGGCCATCGAAACCGGGTTGACTTTGGAAGATGTCGCATTGACGATCTTCCCCCACCCTTCGGTATCGGAAGCGATCATGGATACGATGGAAGTCGGACTCGGCTATCCCATCCATATGTAAGGAGCAGAACTCATGACAATGACCTTGGTTAATAAAGCAGGATTCAACGATCAACAGCTCATCGAAGCCTATCGCAAGATGTGTCTGATCCGTTTATTCGAAGAGAAAGTGGACTACTTTTTCGCCAAAGGGATGATCCACGGGACGACCCATCTGTGTGTCGGGCAGGAAGCGGCGGCCGTCGGGTCGGGGTCCGTATTACGCCATAGCGACTGGATCACCGCGACCCACCGCGGACATGGGCAAACCATTACGAAAGGGACGGACATCAACAAGATGATGGCCGAGCTTTTCGGGAAGACGTCGGGAACCAACAAAGGGAAAGGCGGATCCATGCATATCGCCGATATCGCGACCGGGAACCTCGGCGCCAACGGCGTCGTCGGAGGCGGCTATCCGATCGCCTGCGGCGCGGCGTTGACCGCGCAAATGAAACACACCGATCAGATCTGCCTGTGTTATGCGGGCGACGGGTCGACCAACGAAGGCAGTTTCCATGAGTCCCTCAACATGGCGTCGATCTGGAAACTCCCGGTCGTCTTCTTCATCGAAAACAACCAATACGGAATGAGCGGACCGATCAAGGAAACCGTCAACATCCAGGACTTGTCCACCCGTGCGTTGTCTTACGGCATGCCCGGGATCACGATCGACGGCAACGACTTGATCGCGGTCATCGATGCCGTCTACGATGCGGTGGAGCGTGCACGCAAGGGCGAAGGACCGACCTTGATCGAAGCGAAGACCTATCGTTGGAAGGGGCATTCGAAGTCGGACGCGAAGAAATACAGGACGCGTGAAGAAGAAGAACAATGGAAGACGGAGCGCGATCCGATCGCCAATTTCAAGGCGAAACTGATCCGGGCGGGCTTGCTTAGCGAAGCGGAAAGCGAAGAGATTTTGGTGAAAGCCGCCGAAGTCATCGAAAACGCCGTCGCGTTCGCCGAAGCGGGAAGCAAACCCGACGAAGATCAACTGATGACCGACATCTATGCCGAGTAAGGAGCCAACATGCGAGAAATAACCTATACGGAAGCCGTGAGAGAAGCCTTAAGCGAAGCGATGAGGGAAGACGAGAGTGTATTCATCCTCGGAGAAGACATCGGGATTTACGGCGGGGCGTTCGGCGTGACACGCGGGATGCTTGAAGAATTCGGACCGAAACGGATCCGACATACCCCGATCTCGGAAAGCGCGATCGCTGGGGCGGCCGTCGGTGCCGCCATCACCGGGATGCGTCCGATTTTCGAACTGCAATTTTCGGATTTCATCACCATCGCCCTCGATCAGATCGTCAACCAAGCCGCCAAGATCCACTACATGTATGGCGGAAACGTCAGTATCCCTCTGGTCATGCGCACCCCCGGCGGATCGGGTACCGGAGCCGCGGCCCAGCATTCCCAATCGTTGGAAAACTGGACGGCGCACATCCCCGGATTGATCGTCATCCAACCTTCGACCGCCTATGACGCCAAAGGGCTGCTTCACAGCGCGATCGCCAACAACAACCCCGTCATGTTCTATGAACATAAACTCTGCTATCGGACCAAAGGGGACGTTCCTGAAGGGAAATACTTCATCCCCATCGGCGTCGCCGACATTAAACGTCAAGGAAAAGACATTTCCGTCATCGCCACCAGCTATATGGTGCACAAAGCGCTTGAAGCGGCGGAAATCCTCGCAAAGGAAGGGATCGACATCGAAGTCGTCGATCCGCGTACGTTAGTCCCCCTCGATAAGAAAACCATCGTCGATTCCGTCAAGAAAACCGGACGCGCCTTGGTCGTGACCGAAGCGGTGAAACGCAGCGGATTCTCGTCCGAACTGGCCGCCGTCATTTCCGAAGAAGAATCGTTCGATTATCTCGACCACCCGATCGTCCGCTTAGCCGGGGCGGAAACGCCCATCCCCTACGAACCCACGCTTGAAAAACTCGCCGTTCCCCAAGTGAACGACATCGTAACCGCCTGCCGCAACATCATGGCAGCGAAGTAAGGAGGAGGAACCATGGCGAAAGAAGTATTGTTGCCCAAACTCTCATCCACGATGGATCAGGGGCACGTCACACAATGGTTTAAGAACGTCGGGGATCCCGTCAAGGTCGGTGACGTCGTTTTCGAAGTCATGACCGACAAGATCGCCATCGAAGTCGAAGCCTATGATTCCGGTTTTCTGATCGGAAGATATGTGGAGGTCGGGGAAGTCGTCCCGGTCAACACCGTCATCGCGCATATCGGGAAGGCGGACGAGACCGTCGAAAAACCAAGCAAAAACCAAACGAAGCAAGTAGTCGTATCGCAACCCGTTGAGCCAACCGTGGTCGAGTCACCACGTGTTTCGACGGACTCGCAGCGAATGCTCCCGGAAGACGGTTTCGGTGTCCGTGCGACGCCCGCCGCCCGTAAGGCGGCCCGCGAGAGAGGGATTACGATCGAAGAAGTGTATGCGAACACCCACGGACTCGTCCGGGTCCAGTTGAAAGACGTTGAAGGGTATCGCACCCCGATGAAAAAAGCGTACGTGGAAACGGGTGTCGAGAAGATCATCCCTTGGACCGGCATCCGAAAGTTGATCGCCGACCAGATGAGCAAGTCGCACGCCACCGTGCCTTCCGTCACCATCAACGCGGAAGTCAACGTCGATATGTTGCTGAAACTGCGAGCCGAAGTGCTGGAAAAAGTCGAAAAAGAAGCCGGGATCCGTCTATCGATCACGCACTTGTTGGCGTACTTCGTCACCAAGGCGCTTCGTAAACATCCGACGATGAACGCCCGTGCCCTCGACGATGGCATCCATGTCCTGCCTTCCATCAACCTCGGGATCGCCGTCGCGATGGAAAACGGACTGATCGTCCCCAATGTCAAGAACGCACAATCCTATTCCCTGGTGGAATTGGCCAAAGCCATCAAGACGCAGACCGAGAAACCGAAGAAAAACACACTCTTACCCGACGACTTGTCCGGAGGGACCTTTACGATCACTTCGCTTGGAACCACCGCCGTCATCGATTTCAACCCGATCATCAACGTCCCCGAAATCTGCATCCTCGGTGTCGGTAGAATCGTCGACCGGGTCGAATTCGATTCCAACAACGCTCTGGTCAAGGTGAAGAAACTCACCTTGAGTTTGAGTTTCGACCATCGCGCCGTCGACGGTTACCCCGCGGCCTTGTTTCTCAGCGACCTTGTCTACCTGATCGAACATCCGCTTACCTTGTTGGTTGAGTAATCGAAGAAGAAAAGTCGAGATCGAATCGCATTTCATACGTCAACGGACGATCGGCACATCAGTGTCCATCGTCCGTTTCTTCATTTAAGCGGGCTCGAAATCAAAGTGCGTCAACATATCATGAGTGCTCTGAATCTTTTGAAATTCAAAGGAATCTGATTTCTACGATGAATCAAGGATATCACGCAATTTTTCTTGGACTCCTTCTTCAAATCGGTTTCGGATGGATCTTCAAACGCATTCTTTTCGCACCGGACACTCACATGGTATAATTCACTCAACGATGCTTATAAAGTACGGGCATCTGTGGTTCAAATCCATTCCGTCCTGTACTATAATAGAGTCAATGAAGTATGATTCATACCTGAATGGGGTTCGATTCATCGTAAGGTGAGGGATACTATGGAAATCATGGACTATGATGTCATCGTGGTCGGTGCCGGGATCGCCGGTCTGACCGCATCCGCCTACTTAAGCAAAGAAAACCACCGGGTGCTACTCTTGGAAAAAGAAGAAGAATGCGGCGGCCTTTTGGGCGCTTTCAAACTCGACGGGCACCTTTTAGACAAAGGGGCGAGAGGGATCATCGATTCCGGCATCGTCTTTTCGATGCTGAAACAATTGGGCGTAAAGATCGAATTCGTGTCGAATCCGATCCGGTTGACGGTCGGATCGAAGTCCGTCGACTTGGTCGATAAAGCCAGTCTTGATGTATATGCCCAAATCCTGAAGGAAACCTACCCTCAAAACAGTCATGAGATCGATGCGATATTCGTCGACATCCGCAAAATCATGAAAAACATGGATGTCTTGTACGGCATCGACAACCCCTTGTTCCTTCCGAAACCCTACGACATGAAATATGTTGCGAAAACGTTGTTGCCTTGGATGGGGAAATTCCTCGTCAACATGAACCAGGCGATGAAATTCCTTGAACCGGTCAACGAGTACTTGGAAAAGAAAACAAGCAACAAGGAATTGATCCAAATCATCGGCCAGCATTTCTTCAGTGAAACGCCGACCTTTTTCGCCTTATCCTATTTCACTTTATACATGCAATACCATTACCCCAAGGGTTCGACCCAGGTCATCGTGGATAAACTCTCCGAGTTGATCCTAAAAAACAAAGGCGAGATCGTCAATCGATGCGAAGTCGGCGCGATCGATCCCGAGCGTAAAGAAGTGACTACCCGGGATGGAAGAACCTACAGATACCGTCAATTGATCTGGGCGGCGGATACCAATCTGTTCTATCGTGTCCTCAAGAGTGAATCGATTCGCGATTCCGTACAACGCCAAAAAGCGATCCAACGTAAAGAAGCACTAAAGGATTTACGGGGGGCGGAATCGATCTTGACCTTGTATGCCTTGGTCGACAAACCGTCGGAAGACTTCCGAAACAGCAGCGGTCCGCACTGGTTCTACACGAAACGAAAAGAAGGGCTGGCGAACATCTCGCTTTCCGAGATTCAGAATCCGCAGAACGACTTTTCGACAGACAAGGACGTGGTTTTCGCATGGATCAAGAAATATCTGGAATACAACACCTTCGAAGTCTCCATCCCGTCCCTACGCGATGCTTCGCTTTCTCCTCAAGGGGAATCGGGCGTCATCATCTCGACCTTGTTTGATTATCGATTGACCCAACATATCGCGGATCGGGGTTGGTATGACGAGTTCAAACGATTCGTCACGCAAGAAATCATCGCCTATTTCGATGAAAGGGACTGGCCGGGATTCAAGGATTCGATCAAGAAATCAATGATCGCCTCGCCGTTGACCATCAAGGCGAGGACGCATAGCACGGAAGGATCCGTGACGGGTTGGTCGTTCGGGAATCATCCTTTCCCGGTCGAATACAAGTTTCTCAATGTCAGCCGTTCCGTCTTGACACCCGTCGACTCGATCAAACAGGCCGGTCAATGGACGTTCAATCCGGCCGGGGTTCCGGTCGCCATCCTGACTGGTAAACTCGCGGCGGATGCGGTGGAAAAGGATTTGAAACGGACAAAGAACGGGAGAGGCCGATAACATGCTTCTGCAAGAAAACATGATCATGGATAAAATAGAAAGCGAAGCCGGGGATGTTTCGGTGGCACCTGAAATTCAAGAAAGGCTGGCCGAGTTGACGGCGGATTTGGTCGAACACCTCTGGTCGAAAACCTACAACACCCAAGGCAAACCGGACTGGTCGCACATTTTCCCCTACTATCATCCCGACATCGTGTTTCAGGATTCGATCCAACGCGTCGAAGGGATCGTGCAATTCGAAGCCATGTGCAATCGCTTGACGAAACGTTGCGAGTCGTTACGGATGGACCTTTCCAACGTCATGAAACGCGATAACGTCATCAGTATGGAATGGGTGATGACCATGTCGTTCAAGAAGTCGCCGACGACGCCGCTCTACGGGGTGACGCGATTGACCTTGGGGGAAGACGGCCGGATCATCCAACAACGCGATTATTATGATTTATGGGGGGATATCTTCAATAACATCCCTTACTTCAAGAAGACCTACCGCAAGTTCCTTTCCAAGTATTTCGGTTAGGAAGAGAAAGGGACACCGATGAAAACACCCGATGAACTGATGTTTCTTAAGAATAAGAACGCCCTTCAGCATGAATCCGAAGCTTCGATGAAGGGCAAGACCTGCGTGATCACCGGCGCGACCTCGGGCGTCGGGCTGGAAGCCGTCAGAGCGCTGGCGAAAGGGCAGGCGACGATCGTCATGGTGGTCCGGAACCTCGCCAAGGGCGAAGAAGTGAAAAAAGAATTGGTCGATCTTTTCGGCGTATCCGTCGACATCGTGGTCGCCGACTTCAGCCGGCTTGAGGATGTCCGCAACGCGGCGAAACAAGTCTTGGCGCTGACGAATAAAATCGACGTGCTGATCAATTGCGCCGGTCTGCATTCCACCAAGGCGACCTACACGAGCGAAGGTCGTGAAACGGTATTTTGCGTAAACCACCTCGCGTCGTTCCTCTTCACGGAGTTACTGCTGACAAGGCTGAAAGAAAGCGCTCCGTCGCGGATTTTGCAGATCAACTCGGAAGGGCATCGCTTCAACGGGTTGGACATCGACGACCTCGATTGGAAGAAACGGCATTATACCGGTCTGAGAGGGTATGGAGCGTCCAAAACAGCACAATTGCTGACGATGTGGGAAATCGACGACCGACTCAAAGACACCGGTGTGACGATCAACGCGATGCATCCCGGGGATGTGAAAACCAGTATCGGAAGCAACAACGGGTTTCTCTACCGCATGTTTTCGAAGTTCGTGATCCAACCTTCGCTTCGAGACCCGATCATTTCCGGAAAAGCGATCTACTATCTGGTCGCGGATCCGGCTCTACGGAATGTCAGCGGGAAATTCTACCATCTGACGATCGAAGAGACGCCGGCCAAGCATGCGCTGGATCGGGAATTGGGGAAGCGGGTCTATGAAGAAAGCCTTCGATTGACCGGTTTATCCCGCGAAGAAGTCTCAGCCTAGCTCCATATCGACCATGAAACAAGCCCTGGTGTTCGATTCGAACACCTTTTTTATGTCCTCTTCCGATTTCCGTTCTTTTCATCGTTCTATCCCCGCCGATTCTTTAGTATAATGATTCTAGAGACACGTGAGTCATTTTCGTAGATCCTGTAGGAGAACGGTATGAACAAGCAAGATTTCACGCTCAATAAAATACTGACCATCCCCAACTTCCTGAGCCTCTTCAGGTTGGTTTTGGCTTTTGCGTTTTGGTACCAATACACAAACGCCAAGGATGCCAGCGAAGTGATGTTGGCGGTTTTCTACCTGGTACTCTCCGGCATCACCGACATCCTGGACGGCAAGATCGCCCGTCGCTTCGATATGGTGAGCGAACTCGGGAAGATCCTGGACCCGATCGCGGATAAAATCACCCAGGGCATGATCATGATCGCGCTGATCGGACGGTTTCCGTTCATCGTCGTCGAACTCATTTTGTTTACGATCAAGCAGACCTACATGTCGATCGCGGGGATTCTGATCTTGAAGCGGGTCCGCGAGAACCTGGGAGCGCGCTGGTACGGGAAAGTGAATACCGTGATCTTGTACGGATGTTCGATCCTGATGGTTCTCTGGTATACGATGCCCGTGGACATCGGGAACATCCTGATCGTCCTTTGTTGCATCTCCATCCTATTCACGTTCGCGATGTATTTCATCGAGTATCANNCAACGGATATTGCGGTTCCATAAAACGGCGAAGTCCAAATGAAGGAAACGTTCTTGTGCGTGATGGCGCAATACGATCAAGATACGGAAGAGCGGCTCGCGGAAATCCAACGGTCGATGGTGGAGGCGGGGTTGATCGGACGTCAATCCAAGCATCTGAAACATCACATCACGTTGGGGATCTTCGATGTCTCCCAAGAAGAAGTCCTTCTTGATCGGATCGATGGAATCACACGTGATTTCGTTCCGTTTGAGATCCGTCTGGGAAGTCTGGGTCTCTTCCGGACCGATGTGCTCTTCATTTCACCGGTCGCCAACCCCGACTTGCATCGAATGCACGATGCCTTGCATCAAGGCATCGATGAAGATGCGAACTGGGTGCCGCATTCGACGATGCTGATCGATGAGAAGGGGGCGATCCTCCTTGGCGTTGAACGACTCGCCCAAACGTTCCAATCGTTCACGGCGCGGATCGAATCCATCGGTTTCTATCAGTTTAAGCCAACTCGATTCATTTTGGAGAAACCTTTAAAACAAACGATATAAAAGTCGGAACCTTAGTCCCGACTTTTATTTTCATCTGGTTTTCCTACTCGACGATCAGTAGACGGTTATTTCCGTCCAGATCGGAAAGATAAACGTTTACCGAACCATCCTCGTTGTTTTTCAACGTAATCAAGTTGTTTTCGAAGATCACGGTATGGTCATTGCGAAGATCCGAAGTGAAGACAAGTTGCCTTTGCCCGCTTTCAGGGTTCATCCGATTCACCGAACCGGCTTCATTTTTCCATGTCTCAAAATAAAGCATGCCGTCACCAACTCCGATCACGTTGACATATTCATCGAAATAATCCATGACAACGCTTTGTGATCCATCCAGGTTCATGCGGACAATCTGCATGGGAAGCTCATTCTCTGAAACCTTCGTCGTGTAATAGATCCACTCGGTATCCACGATAAAGGATTGAATCGAATCGTCAAGGTAAGTAAACTTCCGTGTTGCGTCCAATGCGATCCGATGGATCCCGAAATTCCCCGCTTCCATTCCGATCGTTTGGTAGTAGATGAAGTCTTGGGAAAGCTTGATTTCACCAAGTGCGTCGGAATCGTCGATCACACTGATTAGCGTCCCATCCATTTTCGCCCTCATGATTTTGATTTCGTTGAGATCGGTATAGTAGATCCAACCATCCTTCATTACGAAATCGTTCACGGGGAGATCGATGACAACCCCTTTCTCGCTACCGTCGATCTTCATTCGACAAAGGTAATTGTTCAGGCTATCGTTCACGAAATAGATCCAGTCGCCGATGAGGGTGAGATTGTGCGCATACGCATCGATCAACTTCGTCTTCGACGTCTTGTCCGTCTTCACCTTATAGATTCCTTTGGTTAGCTCGCCGCTATCGCGATAAACGATCCAGTCGCCCATACGGACGATGTAAGGATCCGAAATGCCTGAACCCATCACGACGTCGTTCTGTGGATCGATCCGGCGAACCTTCAATATGTTCTCCAAGGTGCCGGACGATAGCGAGAGCTTGTTATGTTGGGGTGAAAAGTCTTGACTGACGAAATACGCAAAATCCCCGGCGATGGAAAGGGTGACGGCGTATTCGTCACTGAGGACGGTGTCGTCGCTTCCATCGAAATTCAAAACACGGACACCGGTGAAGCTGCTGACGATGAGCTTGCGACCATCGGTATTGATCGAATTGACATCGACGTCCGAGATTTTCTTCACATCGCTTCCATCCATGGCCATCGAATATAGGTTGGCGTTATCCATCATGTTGCGGTAATAAATACGTTTGTCCGCAAAGACGAAATCCCGTCCTCCGGTCGATACGTCGGTCGTCGAACTACCGTCCATTTTGACTTTTCGGATCGTATACGAGGCATCGTTGATGCCATAATAGAGCCATCCGTCCTGATAGTAAAACCCATAGGCATTCACGTCTGCAAGTTCCTTCGGATTTTTTCCATCGATGGAATTCCGATAGATTTCACCCGATTGAGTGAGAAAGACGATGGTTTCATCCAACACCAGAATCATGCCCATGGGATCCGCGGAAATGCCCGGTAGGATCCTCCCTGCCGCTCCATCAATCTTCATCGTGAAGACCCCATCCTGAGTCAGCGCATAGAGGTCGTCGCCGACGACATTGATCGACCGATACGCGCCATCCGCCAATTTGACGAGACTTGAACCATCGCTTTTCATTTTGAAAAGACCGGTCGCGATCGTCAACGTCGACTCGTCGAACGTCTCGGAAGAATAATAAACCCACCCGCCGGCTTCGGCATACTGACCGCCGTTCATCAGGTTACCGCTGGTATTCCCGATGACCTTGGCTGTGAATTCGGTTGGGATCGGATCGTCGTCATCGTCCGGTATGACGGGCTTTTTACCGCAACCCGTCAAGAGTGACAGAACAAGCATGAAAGCGAAGATCGAAGTAAGAATTCTTTTCATAGTGTCCCCCTTATCGAACCCCGTGATGATCGGCAATGCCATGATATCCCGAATGAACCGATGATCATGGTCAAGCGGATAATAATATGCTTTACTGATTCATTTTAGCAACTTTCAACCGATAAATACAATGCTTTTAGTATGGGGCAATCCATATCCAACGCCAACCGATTTATATTTCCCATAAAAGTAAAAACATGAAATTGTGAGTTATAGTCAAAAATTATTAAATAAATGACAATTAAATTAAGAAAACACGGTTAAAAAAGAAAAATAATGTAAAAAATGAAATTAAAATTGAAAAAAGATAGACAAATCAAAATTAGACAATAAAATAGAACGTATAGTTGGAGGGAAAAACTATGGAGAAGAAACAAAAGAGGAAAGATTCGGATTGGATTCGGACAAGAGGAAGTCGTCAAGAAGTCATTGTGTCTCAAGATCGCATCGGATTTTCCAAACGGCTTTCGATCGCAGTGCTGGGGTTTGTCGCTCTTGTCTTGGTGTGTATGGGCGTTTCGATTCTCGTGTTGAGTCTTGTCAACGATGTCTCCTTCACGGTCATGGGTTCTTCGATCCATGGGTCGCTCTGGGGCGTCGTCATCACCTTCCTGGGCATCCGCTACTTCGTATCCGTACTGAAACTCAAACGTCGGGTCTACCAAAGCGCATCGAAGTTTTCGATCCGTCACTTTAAAGGGAAGGTGACCGCATGAAACTCTCGAAAAAATACCTTGCTTCGTTAGGGTTCATCGCGGTCGCCGTAGTGACGATCCTGGTCGTCGCCTTCCTGTTTCACGGGGATTCGTCCGCGGCCGATCCGACCGGCGCGTCGTATATCGCGACCAGCGGACTTGAAACCCTGGACGATGTCGCCGCACTCGCCAATAAAGCCTATCTGGGTTCCAATTATGTCTGGATCATGATTTGCGGGTTCCTCGTTTTCTTCTTCCAGTGCGGATTCGCGATGGTCGAAACCGGCTTCTGTCGGGCGAAAAACGCGGCCCATACCATGACGATGAACTTCATGGTGTTCCTGGTCGGTGCGATCGGGTATTTCCTNNGGCGGTGTCCTTGGCTATAAAGGGTTCGCCCTCCTTGGCACCTACGACGCCGGCATCTATGCCTTGTTCTTCTTTCAGATGGTGTTCATGGATACGACGGTCACGATCCCGACCGGGGCGATGGCCGAGCGGGTCAAGTACTCCGCGATGGTCATCACGTCCTTCTTCATCTCCATCCTGCTCTATCCGCTCTTTGCGAACTGGGTCTGGGGCGGCGGTTGGTTGGCGACCTTGGGGAAGAACTTCGGGATCGGCCACGGGGTGGTGGATTTCGCGGGATCCGCGGTCGTCCACAGCATGGGCGGGATGATCGCCCTTGCCGGTGCGATCGTACTGGGTCCGCGTATCGGTAAATTCAAGAAAGACGGGACGGCTCGCGCCTTCCCCGGTCACGATATCCCGATGGCGATCATCGGGACCATCATCCTCTTCTTCTGCTGGTTCGCCTTCAATGCCGGATCGACGTTGAACGCCACGGATTTCCGTCTTGCGGTCGTCGCGACGAACACGATGATCGCCGGGGCGGTCGGCGGTTTGGTCGCCATGTTCTACATGTGGGTCAAGTATGGGAAGCCCGATCCTTCGATGACCGCCAACGGCGCCTTGGCCGGCCTGGTCGCCATCACCGCGCCCTGCGCGTTTGTCAACGGGGTCACGTCGCTATTGATCGGTGCGATCGCCGGGGTCCTGGTGTGCCTCTCCGTGCCCTTCGTTGAAAATAAGTTAAAACTCGACGATCCCGTCGGTGCGATTTCGGTCCACGGCGTCAACGGATTCTGGGGTGTGATCGCGGTCGGACTGTTTGCGGACGGTGTCTATGGGGACGGCCTCAACGGCGTCGCCGGCGGCGTACGCGGCTTGTTTTACGGCGATGCCTCGCAGTTGGTCGCCCAGTTGATCGCGTTGCTTGTCCTGGTCGTCTGGGGTTTCGGTTTATCCTACGCCTTCTTCAAACTCCTGGATAAAGTCTGGGGTCTGCGCGTCTCGCCCGAAGACGAACTGGAAGGTCTTGACGGTCCGGAAATGGGTGTCCTCGCCTATCCCGATTTGATGCTGACACGGTCGGAACTCGACTATGATTCCCATGACAACGTCCGCATCAAACAATTGGAGCGCTTCCGTTATTATCCCGAAGAGAAAGCGAGAACGAAAAACGATGGGGAAGAAGTCCGCGTCGACCAAGCCGTTCCGGTCGAATTGGTATCCGAACCCTCGCTCAGCGTGATTTCCGATGTCAAAATGACCAAGATCGACATTATCACGCGCCAAAGCAAGTTCGAGGAACTGAAGGAAGCGATGAACGAAATCGGCATCACGGGGATGACCGTGACCCAGGTGCTGGGGTGCGGGATCCAAAAAGGGAAGTCGGAGTATTACCGCGGGGTTGAAACGGAACTCAATCTCTTGCCGAAAGTGCAGATCGAAATCGTCGTCGCCAAAGTACCGGTCCGGAAAGTCATCGATACCGCGAAACGCGTTCTCTACACGGGGCATATCGGCGATGGGAAAATCTTCGTCTACGATGTGGAAAACGTCATCAAAGTCCGNNTACCGCCGTCATGGCGGTTTTTTTTGTGGAAGAAGCAAAATGGAAGGAATCGGGATGAATGTAAATGGCAGAAAATTTACATGAAAGTGAATGAATTATTTTCAAAAAGAACGGGAAGTTTCGTTGGGTTTGTGATAAAATCAAAAAAACAAGAGATGTCAGGGAGGTTCGACCGATGAACTACGAGGATTACCCCCACAAGCAAGGACTTTACGACCCGGCTTTTGAGCACGATGCCTGCGGGATGGGTTTCGTCGTCAACATTTCAGGTGTCAAATCCCATGACATCCTCGACCAGGCGCTGACCGTCTTGGAGAACCTGAGTCATCGCGGGGCGCAGGGAGCCGATGAAAACACCGGCGACGGCGCGGGGATCCTGCTTCAACTTCCCCATGGATTCTTCAAACGGGAATGCGAAGTCTTGGGTTTCAATCTACCGGATGAGGGCGAATACGGCGTCGGGATGATCTTCGCCCATAAATACGATGAATTTAGGAAAGAACAGATCCTGATGTTCGAAAAGATCGTCAAGGAAGAAGGACAAACGGTCTTGGGTTGGCGCGAAGTCCCCATCGACAAAACCGTTCCGGGCGAAGGGGCGAAAGCCGTCATGCCGCGCTTCATCCAAGTGTTCATCGGGAAAAGCGAAGATCTCCGATCCGACATGGCGTTCGAGCGCAAACTCTACATCATCCGCAAACAAGCCGAAAAAGCGATCACGCCCCTGTGCGAAGGCAAAGGCGGGAAATTCTACATCGCCAGCCTCTCCTCCAAGACCATCGTCTACAAAGGGATGCTGACATCGAAACAACTACGCGATTTCTATCTGGATCTCTCCGACCTTGACTTCGTTTCAGCCCTCGGGATGGTCCATTCCCGCTTCAGCACCAATACCTTCCCCAGTTGGGAAAGGGCGCATCCCAACCGCTATATCGTCCATAACGGGGAAATCAATACGATCCGCGGGAATGTGAACTGGATGAAGGCGCGACAGAAACGGATTTCTTCACCGTTATTCGAAGACATCTCGAAAGTGTTTCCGATCATCGATGAATCGGGAAGCGATTCGGCGATGTTCGATAACAGCCTGGAATTCTTAAGTCTGGCCGGCCGATCGCTTCCGCATGCGGTCATGATGATGATCCCCGAACCCTACGAAAAAAACAACGACTTATCACAGATGAAACGGGATTTCTACGCGTTCAACAATTTCATCATGGAACCTTGGGACGGACCGGCGGCGATGGCGTTTAGCGACGGGGTCAGGATCGGCGCGGTCTTGGATCGCAACGGTCTGCGTCCCTCGCGGTATGTCGTCACCCACGACGACCGGGTGATCCTGGCGTCCGAAGTCGGTGTCATCGAACTGGATCCCAAAAACATCAAACGCAAAGGGCGGCTTGAACCCGGTAAAATGCTTTTGATCGATACGCATGCCAAACGAATCATTTCGGATGAAGAGATCAAGTCGGAAGTCTCCAAACTTCATCCCTATTCACAATGGATCCAATCCCACATCGTCGATCTCGCGCAACTCCCCACGATCGATGTACAGGATGCCCCTGTCCGCCAGGATCTCCTTCAGCAGCAGAAAGCCTTCGGATACACCTATGAGGACATCATGGCGACGATGGTCCCCACCGTCCTCAACACCTTGGATCCGTTGGGGTCGATGGGCATCGATTCCCCCTTGGCCGTGCTCAGCGAAAAACCGCAGATGCTTTATCTGTATTTCAAGCAGCTCTTCGCCCAAGTCACCAACCCGCCGATCGACGGGATCCGTGAAGAACTCATCACCTCGTCTTCCGTCCTGTTGGGCAACTCGGGGAACCTGATGGACCCCGACGACCCGACGACCCATAGCCTCTACCTCGACCATCCAATCCTGACCGATTCCCAACTGAAACAAATCCAATCGCTAAACGACGACCGGTTCAAAACGGTCACGATCTCGATCCTCTATCGGATCGACGACGGGGTTTCGGCGATGGAGAAAGCCTTGGAAAGGGTATTCCGTGAAGCGGACAAAGCGATCGAAGACAAAGCCAACATCCTTCTTCTCAGTGATCGCGGCGTGGATAAAAACCATGCGGCGATCCCCGCCCTTTTGGCCTCTTCCGGTCTGCACCATCATCTCATCGCCAATGAAATCCGCACCAGCATCGGGATCGTTTTGGAGTCGGGCGAACCGCGCGACGTCCATCATTTCTGCACGCTGATCGGTTATGGCGTCACGGCGATCAACCCCTATCTCGCCTATGAAACCTTAAAGGATCTCGCAAACAAGAAGATGCTTGAGGGGAAGGATTTTCACGATGCCCAGGCAAGCTACATCAAGGCGATCGTAAAAGGCGTCATGAAAGTGCTCTCAAAGATGGGCGTCTCCACCCTGCGGAGCTATCACGGCGCCCAGATCTTCGAAGCGGTCGGATTGAGTAAGGAAGTCGTCGACCGCTACTTCACGATGACCTCCTCGCGCATCGAAGGGATCGGATTGGAAGAAATCGCGATGGAAAACAAGATGCGCCATGAAAGCGCCTATGCGATCAATTCACTTGAGACTAAAACACTTGAAATCGGCGGGTTATACCAATGCAAAGACGGGGGTGAACTTCATCTTTACAATCCCGAGACGATCTATCTTCTGCAGAAGGCGTGCCGGGAAGGGGATTATCGACGATTCAAGGAGTTCAGCCGTAAAATCAACGGGGAAGAACTCTTCACCTTGCGTCAATTGTTGGATTTCAACGTCGAAGGGTCGGATGCGATCCCCATCGAAGAAGTGGAATCCGTGGCGGACATCGTCAAGAAATTCAAGACCGGGGCGATGTCCTATGGCTCCCTCAGTAAAGAAGCGCATGAATGCCTCGCCATCGCGATGAATCGTTTGGGTGGGAAAAGCAATACGGGCGAAGGCGGGGAAGACGCCCAAAGATATACGCCGATGCCCAACGGGGATTTCAAGAACAGCGCCATCAAACAGGTCGCTTCCGGCCGTTTCGGCGTCACAAGCAACTACCTGATCCATGCCTTGGAAATCCAGATCAAAATGGCGCAAGGGGCCAAACCCGGGGAAGGCGGTCAATTGCCCGCCCAGAAAGTCTATCCTTCGATCGCCAAAGTCCGCCATTCGATCCCGGGGGTCGAACTGATCTCCCCGCCGCCCCATCACGACATCTATTCGATCGAGGATTTGGCGCAACTGATCCAAGATTTAAAGAACGCCAACCGCGAAGCGCGGATCAACGTGAAACTCGTCTCGGAAGTCGGTGTGGGGACGATCGCCGCCGGAGTGGCGAAAGGCAAGGCGGACGTCATCTTGATCAGCGGCTACGACGGAGGCACAGGCGCATCGCCGCGGACCAGCATCTATAATACGGGACTACCCTGGGAACTCGGATTGGCCGAGACACAGCAAACCCTTGTCCTCAATAAACTCCGCGACCGCGTCGTTTTGGAAACCGACGGGAAACTGTTGACCGGACGTGACGTCGCCATCGCGGCGCTCTTGGGCGCGGAGGAATTCGGCTTCGCCACCACCCCGCTGATCGCGATCGGCTGCGTCATGATGCGCGTCTGCAACCTGAATACCTGTCCGGTCGGCGTCGCGACCCAAGATGAAAACCTACGCAAGAACTTTAAAGGCAAACCCGAACATGTGGAAAACTTCATGCGCTTCATCGCGCAGGAACTGCGTGAAATCATGGCGAACCTCGGCTTCAGGACGATTCAGGACATGGTCGGACGGACCGATCGCCTAAGAGCGAAAGATAACATCAAACACTGGAAGGCGCGGCATGTGGATCTCTCCAAAATGCTCTATCAACCCTATGCGCCTTCCACCGTCGGTCGGCACAATCGAATCGTCCAAAACCACCACCTGGAAGAAACCTTGGACATGAAGAAGTTGCTTCGCATGTGCAAACCGGCGCTGGAGAACCGCAAGAAAATCCGTGCCCGCCTCAAGATCAACAACACCAATCGTGTCGTCGGGACGATCGTAGGGAGCGAAATCAGCCGCAAATACGGCGAAGAAGGACTCCCCGAAGATACCCTGCACCTTTCCTTCAACGGATCGGCCGGTCAGAGTTTCGGCGCCTTCATCCCCAAAGGGATGACCTTGGAACTCGAAGGGGACGCCAACGACTATCTCGGGAAGGGACTCTCCGGCGGGAAAATCATCGTCTATCCGCCCAAATCCTCGCTCTTTGAGGCAAAGGACAACATCGTCATCGGGAACGTGGCGTTCTACGGTGCGACCGAAGGGGAAGCCTATATCGACGGGATCGCCGGCGAACGTTTCTGCGTACGCAATAGCGGCATCCTTGCGGTCGTGGAAGGGGTCGGGGACCACGGGTGCGAATACATGACCGGCGGCGAAGCGATCATCCTGGGTAAGACCGGACGCAATTTCGCGGCGGGGATGTCGGGCGGGATCGCCTACGTGCTGGATCTCGACCGAAGCAAATGCAATCCAGCCATGGTCGAATTCTCACCCATCACCCACCACGAAGAACAAGCTAAACTGAAAGACCGACTCGCGAAGCATGTCCTCTACACCGGAAGCGAACAGGGGAAACAATTGCTTGAAACGTGGGACGCAAGTTTGGGGCGGTTTACGAAAGTCATCCCTGGCGATTACCGGAGGATGCTTGAAAACATCGAGAAGGCGAAATCGTTGGGGAAAGAGTATGAAGACGCCCTGATGTGGGCGTTCGAAGAGAGTTTCAAATCCACGTCGAAACAAGAAACATCCGCAACGACGGATGCGGACTGAAAGGGGAAATCATGGGAAAAACCACCGGATTTTTAGAGTACGGCCGAATCGATCCACGAAAACGCCCCCCTTTGGAGCGGATCAGGGATTTCGATGAAATCCGGCTTCCTCAAGATGATGAAGAAATCAGAACCCAAGGATCCCGCTGTATGAACTGCGGGATCCCTTACTGCGCTTCGGGCGTCCTGCTCAACGGGATGGCCGCCGGTTGTCCGCTACATAACCTCATCCCCGAATGGAACGACCTGGTCTACAAGAACCAATGGCAAGACGCCTTTGAGCGCTTGATTCGAACCAACCCTTTCCCCGAATTCACCGCGCGGGTCTGTCCCGCCCCCTGTGAAGGGTCGTGTACGGAAGGACATATCCTCGACGCGGTCGCCATCAGCAGCATCGAATACCAGATCATCGAGAAAGCGTATAAAGAAGGATGGGTGAAACCCGTACGATCCTCTTCGACCGGGAAAAGCGTCGCGATCGTCGGATCCGGACCCTCCGGCTTATCGACGGCCTATTTCCTCAACGCAAGCGGACACCACGTCACGATCTATGAGCGAAGCGACCGGCCGGGCGGCTTATTGATGTATGGCATCCCCAACATGAAACTGGGCAAGAAAATCCTGGATCGACGCATCGAAGTGATGAAGGAATCCGGGATATCCTTCGTCTTGAATACGGAGGTCGGGAAGGATCTTCCGACCCAAGACCTCGTGGACCGCTACGACGCCGTCGTCTTGTGTTCGGGGGCGACCCAAGGACGCGGGATCGCGGTGGAAGGCAAGGATCTAACCGGTGTCCATTTCGCCGTGGATTTCCTGAAAGCCGCTACGCAATCCGTGGTGGATCCGATCGGGAAGCCGATTTCAGCACTCGATGTAAACAAGAAAAAGGTCGTCATCCTCGGCGGAGGGGATACGGGGACGGATTGTGTGGCAAGCGCCCTTCGCCAAGGCTGCGAAAGCGTCGTACAATTTGAAATCCTGCCCGAAGCACCGAAAGAGCGCGACGATCGATCCAACCCTTGGCCGGAATGGCCGAAGAAACTGAAGACGGACTACGGGCAAGAGGAAGCGATCGCAACCACGGGGAACGACCCGCGCCATTACTTGATCTCCACCCGCAAGATCGTCGGGGATTCGGAGGGGAATGTGTCCGAAATCCACACGGTCGACGTACAGTGGGTGAAAGATCCCAACGGACGCATGATCCCCAAAGAAGTGCCGGGCACCGAAAAAGTCTGGCCGGCGGATAAGGTGTTGTTGGCGATGGGCTTCCTTGGACCGGAAGCGACGATCCTCGACGAGCTCAAGCTTTCGCGCGATCCGCGTGGCAGCGTCGCCACCGAAGATGGGAAATTCAAGACCCGCCTTGACTCCGTATTCGCCTGCGGCGACATGCGCCGCGGCCAAAGCCTGGTGGTCTGGGCGATCCAGGAAGGGAAGTTGTGCGCACGCGAAGTCGACCGGTATCTGATGGGGAAATCAAGATGATCGTCGACCGATCGACCGTGATGGAATAAGTGGGTTACAGCGCGATGAACCGCACGATTTAGGTGCGATTCATCGCCTTTTTATCGATGCTTTGAACTATAATGGAAGTATGGAAAAAGAAACCAACCAGATATCCACGATCGACAAGATTTCCTTCGGAATCGGTGATTTGGGGAACGGATTATCGATGCAGATCATCGGATCCTACCTGGTTTTCTTCATGACCGCGATTCTGGGTGTTCCCGGGACCATGGCCGGTCTGATCGTCGGTGTCAGCATCTTCTGGGATGCGGTCACCGACCCCCTCATGGGCTATATCTCCGACCATACGCGATCGGACAAATACGGACGGCGGCACTTATATCTGATGATCGGGATGCTGGGGGTGTCCATCAGCAACATCGCGCTTTTCAGCCTACCCGTAAAAATGGATATGCTTTTCAAAGTCATTTTGATCACCTTCTTCATCCTGCTTTATAAAACATCGATCACGATCTTGGTGACCCCTTATACCGCCCTGGGTTCGGAACTGTCCAGCGACTATAACGAAAGGGCGCGCATCCAAAGCATCAAGTCGATTTTCTTTACGCTTGGGGTCGGCTTAAGCATGGTCGCGGGGATGAGGTTCTTCTTCAATTCAAGCGACGCTTTTCCCTTGGGTCAACTCAATCCCGCGGGTTATCGCAACATGGCCATCGTCACCGCGGCGTTTTCAATGCTTTCCATGTCGCTTTGCATCTACAATACCAAGAAATACATCCCTCGACTCAACAAACAACGGATGGACGAGAAACTAAGGCATTCCGCGAAGGACATTCTCAACGCACTTACCTCTTCCTTCTCCAATCATGCTTTCAAATTCGTCGCCCTCTCTTACATGTTCAGCAACATCGCGACCGCCTTCACCAACAACATGGGCATCCATGTCTTCACCTATACCTTCGGGTTTCAAAACACGTCGATTTCGACGATCTTCGCGCTCCAGATCCTTTTCAATATTTTATCCCAGCCCTTATGGATCAAGTACATCGAGCGCTACGATAAGAAACGAAGCATCCTGCTCGCCTTGTCCTTGGTCGCCATCGGATGCGTCTATGTCATCGGTCTGATTCCGTTTCGCAATCTGATCCAAGGGGAGACCAATTTCTTCGTCCCCTATGCCATTCTGGCCGGGTTGGGTACGGGCGCCTGGTTCGTCCCCGCATCCATGGTCGCCGATGCGATCGATTTGGAAGAACTCGAGGTCGGACACCGCAGCGAAGCGACGTATTTCGGAAGCATGACCTTCATCTACAAGTTGTCCCAAGCCCTCACCGTCCCGATCATCGGAATCATGCTGGAGGCGGTCTCCTTCAACTCCCATGCCGCGACCCAAACCCCGTCGACCCAGGTCGCGCTGGCACTGATCTTGGGAATCGGTACGCTGATCGGGATTTTCTTCGCCGCACTCAGTATCGGCCGGTATCCTCTATCCAAGGAGAAAATCCGCAAAATCCAGGAAGAACTTTCATCGAAAACCGCCGAATCGTGAAAATTGTGAAAAAAGAGTGTGCATGGCGAAGATGAACGCAAGAATATGCTAAAATAAAAGCAAGAAATGCCGCTATCCCGCGACACTTCATGATTAGGTTTTGACAAATCGAGTGAAAGGAGAAAACACGATGTCAAAGTTAAGCATGATTGAGGGAATCGGAGAATCATTCGAATTGAAATTGAAGGAAGCAGGTGTCGGATCGGTTGAGAGATTACTAGAGGTCGGAGCGAACAAAAAGGGTCGCGATGAACTCGCCGAAAAATCCGGCATCGCGGAAAAACTGATCCTCAAATGGACCAACCATGCGGATCTTTTCAGAATCAAAGGAATCGCAGGGGAATATGCGGAACTGTTGGAAGCCGCCGGGGTCGATACGGTCGTGGAACTTGCCACCCGTAAACCGGAGAATCTGACGGCGAAGATCCTTGAAGTCAACAAAGCCAAAGAATTGGTCCGTAAAGTCCCGACCTTGAAACAAGTTGAAGATTGGGTGGATCAAGCCAAGAAGCTTCCCAGAGCCGTTTTCTACTAACACAGGAATTCTTTCCTTAAGGAGGATATCATGAGTCTATTGGATGGGATTCTTTCCCAACTGGATCAGGATGAACTGATCGAGAAGTTGGGGAAATCGGTCGACGCGAATCCGGACCAGGTCAAGAAACTGGTCCAGGTCGGGATGCCGAGTTTGGTGCAGGCGCTCAACAAGAACGCGAAATCCCCCGAAGGGGCGGCTTCGTTGGCGAAAGCGCTGGACCAACACCAAGATGACAAGGTCGACGATCTTGCGGATTTCCTCAAGAACGTGGACACCAGGGACGGGGCGAAAATCCTCCAACATGTCTTGGGTTCCAAAACCGATGCGGTCGAGAAGAACCTTTCCCTTCAAACCGGACTGCAGGGCGACCAGGTCGGAGCGTTGCTGTCGATGCTGGCTCCCTTATTGATGGGAAGCCTGGGTCAACAGAAGAAGAAACAAGGCATCGAGACGTCGGGACTTGGCGGATTGCTCGGCGGTCTGCTGGGCGGTTCGGGTTCGGACAATCTTCTAGGTGGACTTTCCGGTCTGCTTGACAGCGATAAAGACGGGGATATGATGGACGATGTCGGGGATTTACTCGGCGGATTCTTTAAGAAGTAAACAGGACCGCGACAGACGTCGCGGTCTTTCCTTTGTATCCATCGAAAAAGATTCGGGTATAATAGAAGTGACAAGTCGCGACGATGCGACGGAGGATACGCAATGGAACACTACTTCGATAAAATACAGACATGCGCAACGGTCATCAAAAACCGATGCGAAACGATTCCCGAGGTCGCCGTCGTATTGGGTTCGGGCTTGGGCGATATCGTCGACCAACTCGCCCATCCGATCATCCTGCCCTATGACTCTTTACCCTTCTTTCCCCAGTCCACGGTCGTCGGACACAAAGGTCAATTGATCTTGGGCGAACTGAAAGGGAAGCCGGTCTTGATCATGGCGGGGAGAACCCATTATTACGAAGGGTATTCGATGAAGGAAGTGGTTTTCCCGATCTATGTGTTTCAGGCGTTGGGGATCAAGACCTTGATTTTAACCAACGCCTGCGGCGGGATCAACGAAGAATATCAACCCGGGGACATCGTATTGATCGAGGATTTCATCAACCTCGCCTTCAACAATCCCCTGATCGGCGTCAACGACGATCGCCTGGGCCCTCGCTTCCCCGACATGAGCGAACCGTTCAGTTTCAAGCAGATCGACAAGGTGAAACGCATCCAACCCGACCTTAAGCACGGGACCTATGGTTTCTTCAGCGGTCCGTATTACGAAACCCGCGCCGAAATCCAAGCCTTCAAACGCATGGGCTGCGATTTGATCGGCATGAGCACCGTCCCCGAAACCATCGCCGCCAATCATTGCGGGATGGAAGTGCTGGCGTTCTCCATCGTCACCAACATGGCGACCGGCATCCAGAAAGTCAAACACGACCTCCAACGCGTCCTCGATACCGCCGTCCTCGCTTCCGCTAAACTCAAAGCCCTTCTTTTGGCCTGGTTCGACTGAATGGACACATTGAAACGGCGCATCCAAGAGGATGGAAGAATCCTCCCGGGAAAGGTCATCAAAGTCGACGGTTTTCTCAACCATCAACTCGACATCGCCCTACTACAGGAGATGGGTGAAGCATTCCACCAACGGTTTGCGAACGTCGAAGTGGATAAAATCCTGACCATCGAAGCCTCCGGGATCGCGATCGCCGCGATTACCGCCCAGTATTTCAAGGTGCCAGTGGTCTTTGCGAAGAAGAGCGAATCCAAGACCCTGGATCATGAAACCTACACGTGCACGGTCCATTCCTATACGAAAAACCGAAGTTACCCCGTCCATGTGGCGAAAACCTTCCTCCATGAGAATGAAAAAATCCTGATCATCGACGATTTTCTCGCCAAAGGGCAGGCGGTCCTCGGCTTGGTCGACATCGTCCATCAAGCCAAAGCCAACGTGGTCGGGATCGGAATCGTCATTGAAAAAGGATTCCAGGACGGAGGGAAACCGATCCGCGAGCAGAACCTGAACCTGCACTCCCTCGCCATCATCGATTCGATCGAAGACGGCGTCCTGCGGTTTCGTGAATCGTCGCTTTCCGACATGAAAGGCTCTTCCCTATGAACACAAACGTAGCGAATCATCTTAACCCCCGACTCATCCAAATCTATAAACAAACCCCGCATTTCGAAGCGGTTTCCTACCCGACACCCGAAGCGTTCGGCCAAGGGGTTTCCTCTTCGCTGATCGACCTCAACGGCGAATGGGCGTTCAAATTCTACCCGAACCCCGAGAATGTCCATTCAGGCTTGTTTTCAAGCGACCCTCTGGAAGGATTGGACACGATCGAGGTCCCGGGGGTGATGGAACTGCAGGGCTACGGGAAACCGTATTACCTGGCGATGAGCTATCCTCCCCAAGTCGATGTGAAAAAGGCATCCATCCCTTCGGTCTCCACCAGTGATAATCCGACCGGTCTGTATCTGCGCGACTTCGACATCCCGTCCCATTTCATGGATCAACGCGTGTTCATCCGCTTCAACGGTGCGAAAAGCCTGCTTGACGTCTCGATCAACGGACAGTTCGTCGGACTCTCCAAAGGATCGATGACCCCGCATGAATTCGAAATCACCCCGTACATCCATGAAGGGATCAACCGGGTCGGCGCGATGGTCGTCAAATACAGCGATGCGACCTACCTTGAAGACCAGGACATGTGGTTTCTGTCGGGGATCTATCGGGATGTGGAGTTGTTCTGCGAACCTCGAAACTATATCCAGGATGCGTTCGCCTTCTGCGAATTCGAAGCGGACGCGAAAGCGGCGGATCTTCAACTTAGCGTCGAAATCGAAGCGGAAGAGATGACGTCCATGCGGTTGAAAGCCAGCTTGGTCAAAGACAAGACGATCATACTGTTTGATCAGGAAATCAACGATCGTGGAGTCTCGATCACCCGACGGATCGAGGATGTGGAAGGATGGACGGCCGAAACCCCCAACCTCTATGAAATCCGACTCGAACTGTACCAGGACAAACAATTCATCCAAGGCAAGAAATTTAATTACGGCTTCCGTCAGACCGAAATCGTCGACGGGATCTTCCTCATCAACAAGAAACCGATCAAACTCAAAGGGGTGAACCGCCATGACTTCCATCCGGTGAAAGGATGGGCCATCGACAAGGCGACCCGTGAACTCGACATAAGGATCATGAAGTCCCACAACATCAACGCGATCCGCACCTCCCACTACCCCAACGACCGGCACCTCTATGAACTCTGCGACCGGTACGGTCTCTATGTGATCGACGAGGCGGATTTGGAAACCCACGGCGTCCGAACCTTCCTCCCGAAGGATGATCCGCGCTGGTTGGATGCGATGATCGACCGCGGGGTCAGGATGGTGAAGCGCGACCGCAACCACGCCTGCATCGTGATGTGGTCGCTGGGGAACGAAGCGGGGTTCGGGACCAACTTCATCGCGATGAAGAAGGCGATGAAGGAAGCGGACGCGACGCGTCCCTTCCACTACGAAGGGGATCCCACCTTAAAAGTATCGGATGTGAAAAGCATGATGTACCCCGATCCCAAACTACTGAAACGTTATGGGGAGAAAGAAGACATCCTCCCCCGTACTCCGATGGATTACGTGATGAAAGGCATGTTGTCGAAATTCTACCATGCCAAAAAAGACTATGAAAACCTACCGGTCATGGCCTGCGAGTACGCCCATTGCATGGGCAATTCGCTGGGCAACCTCAAGGAACATGTCGATCTCTTCGATGCCTATCCCAATCTCTTGGGGGGGTTCATCTGGGATTTCGTGGACCAGGCGATCGAAAAAAAGGACCGGCACGGACATCCGATCTATCTTTACGGCGGTGATTTCGACGAAGAGAAGACCAACGGTCCGTTTTGCGCCAACGGGCTGATCGCGGCCGACCGTACCCTCCATCCGGCGATCAGCGAAGTGAAAAAAGTGTATGCGAACCTTGCGGTCACGAAAGACGATGATAATCTGGTCATACGCAATAAAAACGTGTTCGTTACGACGGACGAATACCGTTTCATCTTGAGGAAATTCGTGGACGGCAGACTCGACATCGAAACGGAACTCATCGTCCCGACGATCCCTCCCTTAAGCCAGGCATCGGTCAATCTCCCCGATGACTACCGTAAAAAAGATACGGAACATGACATCCTGCTTGAAGTCGATGTCTTGGAAAAGTTCGACCGTTTATGGTGCGTAAAGGACCACGAAGTCACCTTCTTCCAGTTCGAAGAGAGAAAAGACCGCAGCCGACATATCGTTCCATCAAGCTATCAGGCACCGGATGTGATCGACACCGCGACGAACCTGGAGATCATCGCCGGGAAGATGCGCTATGTCTTCGATAAAGCCCACGGGCTCTTGGAGTTCTGCTCGGACAACGAAGAGAACCTCTTCGAATATCCCTTGGACTATAATTTCTCGCGCGCCGACATCGACAACGACCGGATGTTGGAGATGTGGGCGCCTATCCTGCGTCATTTCAACCTCAACCGAAGATGGGACTACAACGTCTCCATGCTAAGGGCGAAGAAATTCGACGTCGTGCTTGAAAACCACGACGTCCTGGTCACCATCCGACACAAACTCCCCGACGTCAGCGCCATGATCACGACCTATCGTTTCTATGGGAACGGAACCGTCGACATCAAACTCGAGCTCACCCCCAAGAAAGAAATCATGCGGGTCGGGATGAATCTGACGTTGTCCAACCTCTTCGACACCGTCACGTTCTATGGGAAAGGTCCGCAGGAAAACTACCGCGACCGCAACACCGGGGCGAAAGTCGGCATCCATTCCGGAAAACTCTTTGACTTCATCCACCATTACATGCGACCCTGCGAGAACGGAAACCATACGGAAGTCCGTCATCTGAGCGTTAAATCGAAAGCGAAATCCTTTGTTTTCGAAGCCTTGTCCAACGACCTGCTCAACACTTCCGTCTGGCCGTACACCCAGAGTGAACTCGACGGCGCACGACACATCCACGATTTACCTACACCCCGGGTGACCACCGTCAATATCGACCTGGGTCAACGGGGGGTAGGGGGGGACTCGCCCATGAATGGCGGGGTCCTGAAAGAATACAGAATGAAAAAGAACGTGACCTATACCCTGCATTATCGGATGCATATCGAAAAATAAGAGCCCTCGCGGCTCTTATTTCATGATTGATAGCGTCGTGGCGTTGAACGTATCGCCATGATCCAAATCCCCGTATTGGAATCCTCTGCGGAACCATCGCATCCTCTGTTCGGAGGTGCCGTGGGTGAAACTGTCCGGCACGACATAGCCTTGCGACTGTTTCTGGATCGTATCGTCGCCGACCGCGGAAGCGGCAGCCAAGGCTTCGTCGATATCGCCTTCTTCAAGATAGCCATACCCTTGGACGTAGAACGCCCACACCCCCGCCAGATAATCGGCCTGCAGTTCCAAACGGACGGATAGCGCGTTGTATTCGGTCTCGCTCACCGTCTTCCGCAGTTCTTCCATTTGCTTGATGATCCCGAGTTGGTTCTGGACATGGTGTCCGACCTCATGGGCGATGACATAGGCCATCGCGAAATCGCCCGGCGCGTCGAAGCGTTTCTCCAATTCATCGAAGAACACCAGGTCGATGTAGATTTTCTCATCCCCCGGACAATAAAACGGTCCGGTCGCCGAAGACGCGTTACCGCAGGCGGATTGGACCGACCCGCTAAAGATCACCAGATACGGTTCGCGATAATCCTCCCCGTAATCATCGAACACATCGCTCCACACCCGCTCCGTATCCGCCAGTACGACCGACACGAACTCCGTCAACTCCACCTCGCGGGCTTCGCTGAGCGTGCTGCCATTATTCTGATTGAAAAGACCATTGAGTAAAGCGGAAGGGTCTCCGGTCAAAAGCGTATAGGCGATCAATACGATGAACCCCAACCCGCCGATCGCCGCACCTCTGCCTCCGCTTGCGGTGCTTACCCGCCCGCTGCCTGCTCTTCCTTGCCAACGCATGTCATTCCATCCTTTCCGTTTCTGTCTAGTTCCATTGTATCACTTCTGTGCTTTTTCAGTGCATTTGTAATTGTGCTATAATGAAACCAAAGAATAGGTTAGTAGCGCTTTTGCGAATCGCGGAAGGAGGACGGGTATGATACCAATCCGTAAAGCAGAAGTCGAAGACTTATTGAAACATGAGCATCGTCCGTGCATCACCTTGGTGGTTTCGCCCGGTGTCAAGGAAGTCGGTTTAACGACCGGGGTCGCCGCGTATCGCGCATTGGTCAGGGATGCCTTGAAACAATGCGAACGTTATCATCTGGGACAGATCGAAGAAGAAGCGCTGTTTGAACCTTTGAACGCGCTGGAAAAAGATACGCTCTTCTGGCAGGAACACCAACATTCCATATTGATTTATCGTAGCGAGGACCTCTTCGGCATGGAACATCGGATCGCGCGGTGGGAGAGCCAGGCGATCGTCGACGATGTCTTCCATCTTCGCCATTTGGTCGCCGACCGCAACCTCGATGTGAACTATCATGTCTTGGTCGTCGCCAAAAACAAAGCCGAACTCTACCACGGAAACTTGGACGCATTGGTTCTCGACGACGGTAAGCTTGTCCAATCGAAGAAAGAAATCACGGAAGCTTCCGACAACATGCGGCAGCAGTTCCACAGCGCCGCATCCCCCGCCCACCGGGGATCGGGTTCCAACGCGTTCTATACGGGGGCGGGCGAAGACAACGACGAAGCCAGACAAGACCAAATACGCTATCTGAAAGCGTTGGATGAGGAAGTCGTCGCCGCTTTGGTCGGATCCAGGGAACCCTTGGTGTTGGTCGGCGTCGAAGAGACGATGGCGCGTTATCGAAAATACTCTGATTATCCGAACTTGTCGCAGGAAACCCTGCGTTATCAAGAGGAATACAAAGACATCGCGAAACTACATCGGGATACCTTGGAAGTGATCAAGAAAGAAGTCGGGGATCCCAAGGCCGAAATCGTGGCCAAGATCGGCGAAGAGATCGATCATCCTAACGGCAAGGTCGTCGCGGGCTTGGAGAGCTTATTGGCCCGCGCGGAAGAAGGACGGATCCAGAGCGTGATGATCGCGGTCGACCAGGAATCGATCCGCGGCTATTTCGACCCCGTTTTACTGAAGGTCGTCGAAGACGACCAGGGCGAAGACCTCGTCGAGCGGCTGGTTCGCAAAGCATTGGATCAAGGCGCATCCATCTATAGCGCCCAGGAGACCCTCGCCTACTTACGATATTAACAGAAACGGATAGGAAACATGCGACTGCGAAGAAGAAGGATGTGGATCCAAATCACAATCGGGGTAACGGTCATCGTCATTGCGGTGGCCGTTACGTTGCGTTTTGCCAACCCGCTACGCTCCTATCCTTCCAAAGGGAAGCCGTCGCCGAAACCGACGATCCAGGATGTCCGTTTGCCTAGTCAGCCCGGAACCCGGGTCTATGAAAAAAGCGGCTACACGATCGACTACAGCCATGCCGACCAAGGCTACATCAGCGTGATCGGACCGCAAGACGATAAAATCAAGAAAGTGCAGGTGTTGTTCGACGGGTTCACCTATACCTATGACTTAGGGTCGGATCGCTATACGATTCTCCCGCTTCAGAAAGGGACGGGGGAATACACTGTACGAACGATGAGGAATACGTCGGGGAACGCCTACACGGTGACGGCGTCCACCGTGATCAACGCCACCGTGGCGGACGATTTGACGATCTACCTTTATCCCAACCAGATCGTGGACTACGACCTTCAGACGCTGGCCGTCAATAAATCCTTCGAAATCACCCAGAAGGACGAATCCGACATCCAACGCGTGCATACGATCTACCGCTATGTCATCGACTTGCTGAGCTATGACCAAGCCAAGGCGGATCGGGCGAAGGACATCTTCATGCTTCCCGATCTCGACCAGACTTTGACCAGCAAGAAAGGCATCTGTTTCGACTATGCGGCGCTGATGACGGCGATGCTTCGGGTCCAAGGGATCCCGACCCGCTTGATCACGGGGTATACGGACATCGCCTATCATGCCTGGGTCGAGATCTATCTGGTCGACGTGGGATGGATCAATCCCAAGATCTACTTCGAATCCAAGATCTGGAAACGGGTCGATCCGACCTTCGACGATTCATTCGGGATTTATTTCGGGGACTATCAGACGAAGTATACATACTAGGAGGAGGGAAAAACAATGGCGAAGAACAAGTTCCACAGCGACGAGGCGCTCCAATCCTTTTGTACACAAATCGGGTTGATCTACGATTCCGGTCTACCGATGGAGGATGGATTGCGCATGTTGGAAGACACGCGCGTCGAAATCGATGTCGACAAACTGGCTCAAAATCTAGGGAAAGCCGGGAAACTTTCATCCGCGATGGCGATGGACCCGGGGTTTCCGCCGGAGTTGTTACATGCGATGGAAGCGGCGGAAACGGTCGGACGCGAAGACAAAGTCGCTTTCAACCTTGCCAACCACTACAAGCGCCAAGCCGAAACGAAACGGTTCCTCAACGACCTGCTTTTCATGCCGGTGTTGCTTCTCTCCGTCCTGATCGTCGTCATGGGGGTCTTAAGCTATGCGGTCCTCCCTGTCTTCCAGGAAGTCTATGCCAATCTCGGCGGGGTCGACAACGCCTGGACCGATCTGCTCTTGAACGGGGCGAAACTGGTCTCGGGGGTCGGACTGGGTTTGTTGGTGATCGTGTTGGGATGGCTCTTGATCCACAGCGTCCGCTACGGACTCGGGATGGACAGCGAAGATTTGACGGAAAAAATGCTGCGTTTCTTTCCCCAAAGCAAACGTCTGGCCGACCTCGCCCGTTTCAGTTTCATCGCCCAAGTCCTGCTTGAAGGCGGCGTGGATGCCCGTACCGCCCTTAACCTTTCGATCGCCCAGGTCCCCGCGGGAAGACTGTTGGATTCGCTCAAGGACACTGCGACGCAACTGGGTTCCAACGAAGGTCTCTACGAACTCATCACCCAAGCCCACATCTATCCGCCGTTGATGCAGAAGACGCTCAGTTTGGCGGCAAAGGCGGGGAAAGTGGATTTGATGATGGAAGAAGTCAGCCGCAAGACGCAGGCCGACGCCGAACATAGCCTGGCGAAGACGCTCAACCGGGTCGAACCGATCTTGGTCATCCTCTTAAGCGCGTTTGTCAGCGCGGTCTTATTCTCACTTCTGATTCCGCTGCTGGGCATCATGTCCGTTCTGGGGTCGTAAGATGAAACGTTTCGTTTGGATCCTTGGATTCATCGCGTTGCTCTCGCTCGCGATCCCCGCGGCGGATCACCTGAAACAGGGCAATCTGGAAGAAAGACGGGTACGCACCGAAGAAGCCATCCAACGTGCGCTCAATCTTTGCTATGCCCAGGAAGGGTTCTATCCCGCGAAACTCGACTATCTCTTGGATAACTACGGAATCGTCGTCGATTTCGAAGACTATAGCGTCTACTATAAAACGATCGGTTCGAACATCCGTCCGGATGTCACCGTCTTTTTGAAGGGGGGACTGAGATGAACCGACATGGCTATCGCAATCTCTTCATGTTGGTACTGATCACGCTCTATGTGGCGGGGACGGGTTTCATCGTGCTTTACGGTGCGCGTTTCTACCGCGACATGGTCGCCCGCTCCAATGAAAACCTGCAGGTCCGGACCGCGTTTTCCTACTTCAACAACCGTCTGAAACAAAACGACGAACAAGGGAAGATCGAAGTGCGCGACGAATCGATCCTCATTTTCAAACAAGAGGATAGTTTCATCCTGGTGTATGAAGAAGACGGATATTTGGTCGAACAGAACTCGCTCACCGATGAAATCATGGTCGGGGCGTCGCAGAAAATCGCACGACTGAGCGACATTTCCTTCACGACGGACGGCAATACCCTCACCGTCACCTTCAGCGACGATCAAGGGGAAGAACACTCGATCACCTATACGTTGATGAGCGAAGGGGTGATCTCATGAAACAGAAAAGCCTGTACTCCTTTTTCCTTGAAATCGTCTTCAGCCTGATCCTGCTGACGATCGCGACGATCGTCTCGCTGCTTTTGTTCGCAAACGCCGCGAAGATCGACCAGACCAACAACGCGATCACCAAGATCACCAACGAAATGGTGGAATACAGCGAACGGCTACGCTCAAGCGACGATGCCTATCTCCGCTTTTTCGACCCCGCCCAAAGCAATGAAAAAGCGTACTTCTTCGGATATGACGCCAACGGGGAACCGGCGAAGGATAAGGTCGTCTACCAACTCGCCGTCTACATCCAAAGCGCTGCCGACGGGGGTCGGACGTTAAGGAAATGCCGCTTGGAATTGGTCGATCTACGGGATGGAAGCATCGTGACGGGTTGGCATGTCTCGACGCTTACGGAGGGGCAACCATGAAATCAAGAAGCGTCACCTTGTTTGGCTTGCCGACCTTATTGACGGTCTTCATCGTCATCACCGTGCTCAGTTTTTCCACACTCAGTCTCTTAAGCGCGAATAGCGACCGCAATGCCTTACGACGTACGACCGGCCTGATTGCCACCTCGTATGCGATATCGACGATGGCGGAGGAAAAACTCGCGTCATTGAGCGCGGAACTGTCCGAAATGATGGAAAATGAACCAAATATCGACGAAGTGCTACCGTCTTTCTTGAACAAACATCCGGAAATCACGTATAATAGTACAATAAGAACACTCGAATACACCCTTGAGTTTTCGATCCTTCGATTAGATGTCAAACTCAGGGTAAACGACACCGGCGACAGTCCGCGCCTTACGCGCATCTCATACCGATTGACGACAGAAAACGGACAGGATTATTCCGAAAATGGGGATCCGGTTTGGGGAGGGTGACATGAAGATCCAAGAACTAGTGGCGGTCGCGATGGACAATAAGGCTTCGGACATTTTTATCGTAGCCGGCTGCCCGCTCTCCATCAAAGTCAACAATGAATTACGACGAGTGAACGACATCAACTTGAAGCGGGAAGAGACCGAGCAATTGGTCGATGAAATCTATACCTTAAGCCTACACCATACCAAAGCCAACCTGACAATAAAAGGGGATGACGATTTCTCGTTCGCGATCCCCAACGTCGCACGGTTTAGGGTCAACGTCTTCATGCAGCGGGGTTCGATGGCGGCGGTGCTGCGCATCGTACGCTTCGACATCCCCTCCGCCAAGGAACTATCGATCCCCGAGGAAATCCTGAAGTTCTCCCGCATCAACAAAGGTTTGGTCATCATCAGCGGTCCGGCCGGGAGCGGGAAGTCCTCGACGCTGGCGGTCTTGTTGGATGAGATCAACCGCAGCCGTCATGCCCACATCGTGACCTTGGAAGACCCGATCGAATACCTCCATCGCCATAACCTGAGCATCGTGTCCCAACGCGAGATCTCCTCGGATTGCGAAAGCACGGCGTCCGCTCTGCGCGCCGCGTTGCGGCAAGCCCCCGACGTCCTCTTCATCGGGGAAATGCGGGATTTGGAAACGATCTCATTGGCGATGACCGCGGCCGAAACCGGCCATCTGGTCTTCTCCACCCTACATACCCTGGGTGCCGCCAACACGGTCGACCGCATCGTCGACGTGTTCCCACCCATGCAACAGCAGCAAGTCCGCGTCCAGTTGTCGATGGTATTACAAGCCGTCATCTCCCAACAACTCTTACGCACCAAGGAAGGCAACCTGCTTCCCGTCTTTGAAATCATGACCAACGCCACCGCGATCCGCAACCAGATCCGCGAAGGTAAGACCCACCAGCTCAACAACACCATCGTCGCCTCCAGCGACGAAGGCATGGTGTCGATGGATAGCATGATTCTGGATTTGGTTAAGAAGAATATCGTCGACGAATCGGAAGCGCTATCGCATAGTTTCGATTCTGCGATCATGAAGAAACGCATCAAAGAGATGCGCTAAAGGGGGAGTGACTCTTGAGCTCGAAAGACCGTCCATTAATCGTTCGAATGTTTGGCGAACTGGGTTTTTCGTTTGACGTCAAGAAGGTCGACCTCAAAGATAAACTTGGCAAACATTTGATGTTGCTGCTGGAATACCTGATCTACCACCGCGACCAGAACGTATCGAAAGAGAAGTTGATCGAAAACCTTTGGAGCGACAGCATGAACCCGGCCAGCGCATTGAAGTTCTCGGTCTTTCGACTGCGCCAGTTATTGGACGAGATCGACGAATTGACCGGGGTGGAATGCATCAAGACCACCAAGAACGGCTATGCCTTCAACCCGGATATGCCGCTTTGGGTGGATACCGAAGAAGCCGAAGCCATCTGGAAACAAATCAACGATGAAAACATCACGCGTGCCGACAAGCAGGAACTGCTCAAGAGGATCATCGAACTGATCCCCCAACCTTTCCTGAGTTCAAGCACCGCGCAGTTATGGACCTTGCCGGTCAGGGAGTATTTCACCCACATCTATAACCGCAGCGTCCTCATGTTTTTGGAAGACTTGGAAATCGACCGGAAATTCGACGACGTCATGCAGGTTTCGCAAATGGCCCTGCGTATGGACCCGCTCAACGAAGAATTCCACTACTATTACCTGCTTGCGCTGATCGAGACGAAACAGTACCGTAAAGCGATCGAATATTATGAAGGCATCAACCGCCGTTTCTACAAGGAATACAACGCCCAGTTGTCACTGCGTACCAAATCCCTCTACAACATGATCCTTTCCCGTGAGGAAGTCAGCCATATCGGGATGGGGGAACTGCTGGAGACCTTGCAGGAAAACAAGGAAATCGAAGGCGCTTTCTATTGCGAACATGAAGTCTTCAAACGTATGTATCAGATCGCCTTGCGCACGGAAGAGCGATCCGATGAGAAGAGTTTCGTGATGTTGCTGGAAGTGAAGACCGATGAAAACGACCTGACCTTGCAGAAAACGATGGAAAGACTACGCGGCATCATCAACCAATCGCTGCGCAAAGGGGACATCTTCTCACGGATGAATCCGACGCAGTTCATCTTGCTGTTGCCATGTAAAGTGGAAGAGAACGCACACACGATCGCCAACCGGATCCGCACCTCCTTCCATAAGCACAACACCTCGGAAAACATCAAGCTCCACTACCATGTTTCACCCCTTCATAAAGATGAAAAAACGGCGTAAAACACGATAAATAAATCATTTTCCGAAAGTTATCCCAAATCTAACCGACCACTAACCGACGTCCTTGATAATACACTCAAGAAGTCGGTTTTTTTATACTATGAAAGGGGCGGCCTAATGCGCAAACATCTCGGATTCGTATCGAAAAGCGCGCTGGTCTTCACACTCCCCGCCTTTATGGTTCTAGAGACCAACGGAGTGTGGGTCTGGCTGACCTCGGTGCTTATCATCGGCATTCTCTACGCGATCCTCTCACGCCACCGCAAAGAAGTGCGGGCGGTCGTGGATAAGGTCGAACGAATGCCTGACGGCACCTACCTCGTGACCTGGGGTTATCTCAACCCGACGTCCGAACCAGTCCGTGTCCAACACGGGGAAAGCTGTCTGCTGGTCCACAGCGGAACGGCGCTCCTCTTGTCCAAGGACATCCCGATCCACTTCGCCGCCGGGCGTCACCGCAACGTCATTCAAACCGTCGTGAAAGAAGACACCAGAATCGAATGGATCATCGGGAAGCAGCACACATCGGCTCAACCGAGGGAAACGACACCCCGGTTCCAAATGAATACCTAGTTCAAGTCCTGAAAGGAGAACTGTATGACGAATTTATTCAAGAAAGCAATCGCATTATCCTTAGCCTTGTTGTTTGGCCTGTATGCCTCGGTCGCCCCGCTTCACATCGAAGCCGTCGCGAAACCTGGCGATCCCGCCCAAGCGCAATTGATTTTCGATGTCCCCAAGTTCCTAGACCAATATAACGGGGGTGTCGAATACGTGCACAAGAACGTCTGGACACTGTCGAAGACAGCCACCCCGACGACCTTGAACCTATTGCACGGTACGCAAGGTTCGGTCAACTATGTTGTCACCGCGACCAAACAAACCACATCTTCCTTCTCGATCACCTATTATGTGTACATCGAGTATCCGACCCAGACCTTCGACGGCGATGTCGTCTTCGATCTGGAAGCCGTCCTCTCCGGACCCAGCGGGTTACCGGTCTTCGCGACGGAAACCGTCGAGAACGATTACCTACTGCATGAAGGGGATATCCTTGCGAAGAATTACACGACGACGTTCACGTTGCCGGGTGATGCCAACGCCTCCGATTATTCCCCGATGAAGATCGCGATCACCTTGGTCCCGCAGACCAATACGACCGCGCAAACCACGAAGTCCGCGGCGATCACCTTCAAAGCGGCCCCGACGGACATCATCGACGAAACCTTATATGTCTACGACGACATGTATGACAATCCTGCGAATGATCCGTTTGACTGGATGTTCACGGCGACCGGTAGCGTCAACTACGACAAGACGTTCTTGGCCGGTGCCATCGGTCAACAATCCTTCACCAACACCGTCACCGGTATGGGCAACGACGGCGGTACCGCCGGACCGGCCAGCGCGACGGTCATCGTCAACACGATCAACGGTGCGCCTGTCGCCAACAACGACAACTACTCCACCAATGAAGACACACTGCTTAGCGTAGCGGCTCCTGGCGTATTATTGAACGACAGCGATCCCGACGGCGATGCGATCCATGCGGTATTGGTCAGCGGACCGGCCCATGGCGATCTCGTCTTGAACGCAGACGGTTCCTTCACCTACATGCCGGATCCGAATTACTTCGGTTCGGATAGCTTCACCTATAAAGCCAACGACGGATTCGATGATTCCAACGTCGCGACGGTTTCGATCGACATCGGTTCGGTCAACGACGCACCGGTCGCCTTGAACGATGCGTATTCCATCGATGAAGACGGCGTCCTTAGCGTTCCGGCGCTCGGCGTGCTTGGAAACGATACGGATACCGAAGGTTCCGCGCTAAGCGCATCCTTGGTCTCCGGCGTCTCCCACGGAATCTTGGTATTGAATTCCGACGGTTCCTTCAGCTACACGCCGAATGCGAACTACTTCGGAAGCGACTCCTTCACGTACCAAGCCAATGACGGGTTGAACGATTCCAACATCGCGACTGTAAACATTACGGTCAATCCGATCAACGACGCACCCGTCGCCGTTGGTGAAAATTATTCCACGAATGAAGATGTAACCTTGAATGTCCCGACATTGGGCGTCCTTGGCAATGACAGCGATATCGAAGGCGATGCGTTGACGGCGATCTTGGTTTCCGATGTTTCCAACGGAACCTTGACCTTGAATGCCGACGGATCCTTCACCTACGTTCCGGATGCGAATTACTTCGGACCGGATTCCTTCACCTACAAAGCCAACGACGGCGCATTGGATTCCAACATGGTCACCGTATCCATTACGGTCAATCCGATCAACGATGCCCCGGTCGCGGTCGAAGACACTTACTCCATCAATGAAGACCTCCCGTTGATCGTTACCTTGCCTGGCGTATTGGGCAACGACACCGATGTCGAAAACGGCACCTTGTCGGCGATCCTGGTTAGCGATGTCGCACACGGCACCTTGACCTTGAATGCCAACGGATCCTTCACCTACGTTCCGGATGCGAATTACTTCGGACCGGATTCCTTCACTTACAAAGCCAACGACGGCGCAGCGGACTCCAACACGGTCACCGTATCCATTACGGTCAACCCGGTCAACGACGCTCCGGTCGCGGTCGATGACAACTATTCCACCGACGAAGATGAACTTCTGGTCGTCGTACTGCCCGGTGTCTTGGGCAACGACACGGATGTCGAACTGAGCCTCCTCAACGCGATCTTGGTTTCCGATGTCTCTCACGGAGTCTTGATCCTCAACGCGGACGGATCCTTCAGCTACATGCCGGCTCCGAATTTCTTCGGATCGGACAGCTTCACCTACAAAGCGAACGATGGATCTCTGGATTCCAACATCGCGACCGTTACGATCACCGTCGGTTCGGTCAACGACGCCCCGGTCGCCGTGGATGATTCCTATTCCATCGACGAAGACAACGTATTGACCGTCATCGACCCCTACGGCGTTCTCGCCAACGATACCGACAACGACATGGATACCTTGCATGCCGTCCTGTTGGTCGATGTCGCTCACGGCACCTTGGTCCTCAATGCGGACGGTACCTTCACCTACACACCGGATGCGAATTACTTCGGACCGGATTCCTTCACCTATCAAGCCAATGACGGTAGCGCCGATTCGAACATCGCGACTGTAAACATTACGGTCAATCCGATCAACGACGCCCCAATCGCCAATAACGACAACTATTCCACCGACGAAGATACGCTTCTCTCCGTCATTCTGCCCGGCGTCTTGGGTAACGACACGGATGTTGAAGGCAGCGTATTGTCCCCGATCTTGGTTTCCGATGTCTCTCACGGCGACCTGATCCTCAACGCGGATGGATCCTTCACCTATCTCCCCGCTCCGAATTTCACCGGCAACGATTCCTTCACCTATAAAGTGAACGACGGAACGGTCGATTCCAACATCGCGACCGTAACCATCAACGTTGGCTCCGTCAACGATGCCCCGGTTGCCGTAGAAGACAGTTACTCCATCAATGAAGACACCCTGTTGACGGTCGTCGTTCCGGGAATTCTCGGAAACGATACCGACGACGATGGCGATGCGCTCACCGTTGCCTTGATTACCAATGTCGCACACGGCACCTTGGCCCTCAATGCGGACGGATCCTTCACCTACCTGCCGGCAGCGAACTACTTCGGACCGGATTCCTTCACCTATCAAGTCAATGACGGGATGGCGGATTCCAATATCGTCACCGTATCCATTACGGTCAACCCGATCAACGACGCCCCAGTAGCGAACAACGACTACTATGAAACGGATGAAGATACTCCGATCACCATCCCGGCGCCTGGCTTCTATGCCAACGACGTCGACCCCGACAACGCAATTTACCACAACATGTACGTTTCCGGGAATCAGTTTGGCTCATTGAATGCGCCTTTCGATGGGAACGGAACCTTCACCTACACCCCGGCGTTGAATTTCACTGGAGTGGCGGCGTTCTGGTATCAGATTACCGATGGCCAATATACTTCGGAAGCCTACATCTACATCACGGTCAACCCGGTCAACGATGCCCCGGTCGCCCAAGACGATTCCTACATCATCGATGAAGACAACCCGCTGAGTGTTCCGGCTGCCGGCGTCATGGAGAACGACTCCGACGTCGACGGACCTTCGCTGAACGTATCCTTGTTGAGCGATGTCTCCAACGGTACCTTGGTCTTGAATCCGGACGGATCCTTCGAATACACCCCGGATGCGAACTTCAACGGTGTCGATTCCTTCACTTACACCCTAACCGACGGCACCTTGAGCGATACGGCGACGGTCACGATCACCATCAATGCGATCAACGACGCGCCGGTAGCGGAAGACGATGCCTACTCCACCGACGAAGACGTACAATTGGTCATCGCCGCCCCGGGTATCCTGGGTAACGATGTCGATGTCGATTCGATCTTCTCGATCGACGATCATGGACAACCGGCCAACGGCACGGTCGTCGTACAACCCGACGGATCCTTCGTCTATACCCCGAATGCGAACTTCAACGGCGTCGATTCCTTCGTCTATGGAATCACCGATGGGGAACACATCGACACGGCGACGGTTACGATCACGGTCAACCCGATCAACGACGTTCCGACTGCCGACAATAAGACATTGACCGTTGCCGAAGGCGGCGCGGGAAGCGGCTTGTTCACCGGTTTGGACGCCGACGGCGATGTCTTGACCTTCAAGATCCTTACCCAACCGGTCAACGGTACGGTCAGCTTCAATGCGACCACCGGATCCTTCACCTACACGCACAACGGTGGCGAAACCACCAGCGATTCCTTCACTTACGCCGTCAACGATGGTAAAGTGGACTCCGCTGCCGCAACCGTATCCATCACCGTAACCCCGGTCAACGATGCCCCGACCGCCGCTGGCGCGACGTACACCGTCCAGATCGGATCCGTATTCAGCCGTAACTTCATCCGCGGCGACGCCGATGGCGACCCGCTCACCATCAGTATCGTCAACGGACCGGACCGCGGCTCCGTCTCCATCGCCGGTGGACAGTTCACCTACACCCACGACGGCGTAACGCTCGACAGTGATACCTTCACCTTCCGCGTCTATGACGGACAAGCCTATTCCCCGATCCGCACCATCCGCGTCAACTTCACCGCGCTGCCCTTTGTGAATACGGCGCCTGAAGTCGATAACGCAACGTTTGAAACCGAATTCGAAACCGCGCTAAATGAAACCGTAGGCGATTTGGGAAGCGACTTCGACAACGATCCGCTCACCTTCACCCTGGTCACCCAACCTGCGCACGGAACCGTAACGCTGAATGCCGATGGCACTTTCCGCTACGTCCCGGACAACGACTACGAAGGCGATGACAGCTTCACCTACAAGGCCAACGACGGCACCGACGATTCCAACATCGCGACCGTGACGATCACCGTCGGCGAAGAAGTCATCGTCGATCCGGAACCGACACCTGAGGCGACCTTGCCGTGGTGGTGGTTGCTTGGATTACTTCCGTTCCTCCTCTTCTTAATCCGCCGCCCGCGTCCTGAAGTCCAAGATGTCGCCCTCAATCCTGACGGAACGATCACGACGACTTGGGGTTACTTAGGTCCGCGTCTGATGCATAAAGACTACGACCGCGACGAATCCATCCTGGAAGTCGTCTCCGGTGACGTCAAAGTGTTGCCTCCGGTTGAAAAAGTCCCGTACGAATTCGACCGCGGCCGCCACGAAAACATCTTCAAGACGGTATCCGACAAGAACGCCGTCATCCGTTGGACGATCAAGAAGAAAGCCGAAGAACTCGACAAAGAATTGATCGAAAAGATGTTGAAGAAGAATCAGAAATAATTAATGAATCGGGCGCTTCGGCGCCCTTTTCTTTTTCGCTCATGCGCCTTGTTATACGATGCACAAGAGAGTACAATGAACTTATCCTAGAATGGAGGAAGATCATGAATGATCTGATTTTGTGGGCTAGTATCGCAGTGATTGCGCTCTTCGTCGTTTATCTACTGATCTTTAAAATCTTCGGTTTACGCGTCATCAATTCCAATGAAGTCGCCGTTGTCGAACAATGGTGGAGTTCCAAGGGGTCCTTGAAAGACGCCATCATCGCCTTGAACGGGGAAGCCGGTTATTCGCCGGAATTGCTGCGTGGCGGGATCCATTTCAAGTCCGTGCTCAAGTATAAAATCCATCGATATCCTTTGATTACCATCCCTCAGGGACAAATCGCCTATATCTTCGCGCGGGACGGACATCCGCTGTCGCCGACCCAGACCTTAGGGAAACTGATCCCCGAAGCCAACAATTTCCAAGATGTCCGAGGGTTTTTAACCTCCGGCGGTCAAAGAGGTCCGCAACGCGGGATCATCCGTGAAGGGACCTATGCGATCAACTTGGCGCAATTCATCGTCATCACGCCCAACGACATTAAGATGATTTCCACCGGCAACCGGTCGGAACGCAATGAAATGGTGTCGATGCAACAGACCTTGGCGGCGCGTAAAGCGTTCCAACCGGTCATCATCATGGGGAATACGGACAATACGTCCGATTTGATGGGGATCGTGACCGTCCATGACGGGTCACCCTTGGATGAAGGCGAAATCATCGCCCCTTCCGTCGGTGAAGGACATGCCAGCTATCAAGATCCGGAAGCGTTCTTGAAACTCGGAGGCAGAAGAGGTAAACAACTTCAAGTCTTGACCGACGGGACCTATTACATCAACCGTCTCTTCGCGACGGTCGAGTATCGTCCCAAGACGGTCGTCCCCATCGGGTATGTCGGCATCGTCGTTTCCTTCTATGGAACCGAAGGCGTCGATACGACGGGTGCGGATTACCACCATGGCGAATTGGTCGCACAAGGGTCCAAAGGGGTCCTTGAGAAACCGTTGATGCCGGGTAAATACGCATTCAACACGGATGCCGGGAAAGTCGTTCTGGTTCCGACCACCAACATCATCCTGAAGTGGAACAAAGCCGAAACCGGCGACCACAAATACGATGAGAACCTGACCGAAGTCGACATCATCACCAAAGACGCCTTCGAACCGGCTTTACCGTTGTCGGTCGTCATGCATATCGACTACAAACAGGCGCCGTGGGTCATCCAACGTTTCGGCGACATCAACATGCTGGTCAACCAGTCATTGGACCCCTTGGTCAGCGCCTACTTCAAAGACGTCGCCCAGACCAAGACCTTGATCGAGCTGATCCAGGAACGTTCCGAAATCCGTGAACGCGCGGTCATGGAAATGCGTGCGAAATTCGCCAAGTACAACCTCCAATTGGAAGAAGTCCTGATCGGTACGCCACGCTCCCCGGTCGCCGATGTCCAGATCGAAAACATCCTGACGCAGCTTCGTGAACGTCAGATCGCGGAAGAAAAGAAGGTCACCTACGGGAAGCAACAGGAAGCAGCCGAACGCGAAAAGAACTTGCGTGAAGCCGAAGCCGTCGCGGAACAACAAGGCACTTTGACCCGTTCCAAGATCCAGATCGAAGTCGAACACAATACCGGTGCCGCGGCCGCGGCACGTGCCGAACAAGAAGCGAACCAGATCGTCGCGTTGGCGAAAGCGAATGCGACCCGGGTACGCGTCGAAGGGGAAGCGGAAGCTTCCAAGGAATCCAACATCGGGTTGGCGAAAGCCCAGGCGATCGACGCCCAGGTTAAAGCCTATGGCGGAGCGGAATACCGCGTCATCAACGAAATCGCGGATAAGCTCGCCGATGCGATCAGCAACGCGACGGTGGATGTCGTCCCCAAGACCATCGTGAATTTCGGCGAAGCGCAGGGGAACGACAATTCGATCGTCTCCTCCTTGATGAAACTATTGACACTTGAAAAGCTAGGGGTCAAGGTACAAGGCGTCGAAGAAACCACCCCGAAGGAGTAGCCATGCAGCAAATCCGTTTTATCGTATTCGTCGCGCTGGCGATCTTGGTCGCATTGTTCGCGGTACTCAATGCCGAAGCGATGTTGATCAACCTCGTGTTCGCGCGCTATCAAGTCTCGGCGTCGATCATCATCCTGATCTCCGTCATGCTGGGATCCATCCTGACGGTCCTCTTCGGACTATCGACGCGGGTGAAGACCCATTTCCGCCAACGTGAAACACGCAAACAGATGGATGCGATGCAGAAGCAACTCGACCTCACCGCGAAAACACTGGAAACAGTGAAACTCAGTGAAGCAAGTTGGAAAGCGAAGTATGAAGAAGCCGTGAAGAAAGCGGAACAACCGATCATCGATCCGACAAAGAACCAGGGGTAACCTGGTTCTTTTTTCTTGGATTTATGGGATTCGATTGAATCTAGGTTGTTTCATGGAAGAAATCCCGATACAATGAAGGCAAGAAGCGAGGATACCTTATGCACGAACCAAGTCTAGTCATCTTAGCCGCCGGGATGGGAAGCCGTTACGGCGGATTGAAACAAATCGACACCGTCGGATCCAACGGGGAAAGCATCATCGATTTTTCGATCTACGATGCGATCATCGCCGGTTTCAAGAAAGTCTATCTGATCATCCGACGCGAACATGAAGAAGCGTTCAAAGCCGCCCTTACCGACAAGATCGCCCGTTTCATCCAGGTCGAATTCGTATTTCAAGATCTAAACGACCTTCCTGAGGGATACTCGGTACCGGAAGGACGGGAAAAACCTTGGGGGACGACCCATGCCTTGTTGGCATGCCGCAACCAAGTGCATGAACCCTTCGCCATCATCAACGCGGACGATTATTACGGAAGGGATGCCTTTGAAAAGATCTACGGTTTCCTTAAAAACGATGTGAAGGACGATGCCTACGGGATGGTCGGCTATAAGTTGAACAATACGTTGACCGACGCCGGGACCGTTTCCAGGGGCGTATGCGAAGTTGTCGACGGGCACTTGCATGAAGTGGTCGAACGCTTGAAAATCGCGCGGAAAGACGGCGGTGCGGCGTATACCGAAGATGGCGAGAACTGGACGAAACTCGCCGACGATTCGCTGGTCTCGATGAACTACTGGGGTTTCACCCCGAAAGTCTTTGAAACCGCACGACGTCGTTTCGATCTTTTCCTGGCTAGATCGCTGGCCGGCAACCCGATGAAGTGCGAACATGTCCTTCCGNNCCTTCCGACGATGATCGGGGAATGCCTGGAAGAAGGAAGTTTAACTGTAAAAGTATTGTCCTCCGCCGAACGCTGGTTCGGCGTGACCTACCGCGAAGACAAACCCGAAGTCGTCGCGATGTTGGCGAAAATGAAAGAAGACGGGAAATATCCCTTCGATCTCTGGAAATAAGAAAACAGGCGCTTGCCTGTTTTCTCTTGTTAGTTGAAGATTTTGGAGAGGAGTTCGGCCGAAATCACAAACGTCCCGACCGTGGCGAAGAGGTTCGCGAAGACCACCACCATCAAGATCCGCAAGACACGGTTCTTCCAGAACCCCTTAAGGGTGGACGCGTCGGTGTTGATCCTAAGGAAATCCTCGACCTTGGGTTTATGGACCCAGGCTTCCATCAAGCCCGCGAACCATCCGGTGGCCAGAAACGGACTCAACGCGCCAAGGGGCGCCATGACGAAGGCGGTCAGGATACTGAAGGGATGACCCAGGGCGACCATCGTGCCGAGGGCCGCGAACGTCCCGTTGATCAAGACGAAGCGGAGGATCGTATCCATCGCCAACGAAGGGACTTTCCAAGCCGCCGCGACCAACAGGACGACAAGAAGGCCGGGGACGATGTATTGGCTCAGTTTCGATAGGTTCGACTTCTTCGGAAGTTCAAGCAAAGGTTGCAGTTCATAGTCGTTATGGATGTTCTTCAGGATCCCTTGGACATGGGCGGCCCCGACCACCGCGACGATCTTCTTGCGGCGGCTGTGTTTCAGCGAGTATGCCATCACGCGGTCGCGTTCATACACCAGGGTTTCGACGATGCCGGGGAACTTCCCCGAGAACTCGCTCATCATCGACGTGATCAGATCCCCTTGTTTCAGGTTCTCGATCTCGGCTTCCGAGATTTTTTCCGTATCGAAGGCCGAACCGATCAGTGCGACCAAGAGGTTCCATTTATCCAACCATCGCATCGAGCGCCAGATGCGCAGAAACGTGGTCTGGATGTCCCGGTCGATGCACTCCACTTTAAGATTCAACTCCGTGGCGAGTTGGATCGCGGTCCGCATCTCTTCGCCGACCCGCACATCCATCTGTTTCGCCAAACGGTCCTGATAGGAAGACAAGACGATGTTGGCCAGCAGGAAACCGACTTTCTTCTGTTTGATGATCTGCGTGATATCCATCTTCTCCCAGCTCTTCCCGTCGGTGAGCGCTTGATATCTGCCCTTGTCCAACTCGATCGCGACGGCGTCCGGTTGGACTTCTTCGACGACCCGACGGACTTCGTCCGCGCTTTCCTGCGAGACATGGGCGGTTCCGATCAAGTAGATTTCTTTGTTTTCTAATACGATATGTTCGATCATAGAGGCCTGCTTTCTTTCATCATTATAGAGAAAGTGAAAACGAAGTGCAAATGATTCTCGCCGCGTGCAAAATCCGTTGTTTCATGATACCCTAACAACAGGTGAAAAATATGAAAAGAAAACGTCCCCGCATTGCATTTTATACAACGTTGATCGTCATTTTGATCTTCTCGACCGTGATTTATCTTGGCCGCTCCTATAAGCCCAGTCAAGAGGCGTTGGATGTCTATGACGCCACGGATATCGAGTTGACGGAGAACGCGAAGGAAATCATCGTATCCACGCCGACCGCGAAGTCTGAACTCGGCTTTTTGATTTATCCCGGCGGTCTGGTCGAACCCGAAGCCTATCTCCCGCTGGCGCGTGAAACCGCGCTGCGTTTCGACAGTACGGTCGTCATCGTGAAATTCCCGTTGAATTTCGCGTTTTTGGATTGGAAGAGCGGCATCCGCGTCATGAATAATCTGGAAATCAGCGAATGGGTCTTGATCGGCCATTCGTTGGGCGGGGCGTTCGGCTCGAAGTTGGCGCCGATCGATCCGCGCATCCTGGGGACGGTGTATCTGGCGTCTTATCCGGCGGACGATTTGTCGGATGAAAGCCATCCCTCCTTAAGTCTTAACGCACAGTTGGATGCGGTCATGACGGAAGCGGATTTCGCCAAGAACCGTAAGAAATTCCCCGCGAGCACCGAGTTCTACGTCATCGGAGGGGCCAACCATTCCCAGTTCGGGAGCTACGGGTTGATGCGCGACGACTCGGTCGCTTCGATCACGCCGCTTAAGCAACGGGAAATCATTCTCGATTTCATCGCGGACTGGCTAAGTTCCCTGCGCTAGGGTTTAAAAAAAAGAAAATATGTTATAATAAAACAGCCAAGGAGGACCCCACATGCTTAATTATCAAACCATACAAACGATAATTACCTTGCTTAGGATGTTTTTCGACATCCTGATCATGTGGATTTTGCTTTACTATACGATTAAACTCGTACGGAATAATTCGCGGACGACGCAGATTTTCAAAGGGATCTTCCTGATTCTGCTGGTCCGCGCTTTTGCGAATTTTTTCGGGTTACAGACGGTCGCTTGGGTGGCGGACATCTTTGTCACCTGGGGGTTTCTGGCCGTCATCATCATCTTCCAGCCTGAAATCCGCGGATTACTGGAGAAACTCGGGAAGACGAGCATCTTCTCGCGCATTTCCACCTTGTCCGGCAACGAACGCGTGAAACTGGTCGAAGAGATCGAGAAATCCGTCGACCAAATGTCCGCGAGCCAGACCGGCGCTCTGATCACCCTTGAACAAGGCCACTCCCTGAATGATTTCGTACATACCGGGACGATCTTGAATTCGATCGTCACCTCCGAACTCCTGACTTCGATTTTCGTCACGTCGACCCCTTTGCATGACGGCGCCGTCATCATCCAGGGGGATCGCATCGCGTGCGCCTCGGCGTATTTCCCGCCGACTTCCTTGGATTTACCGACCCGCTACGGGGCGCGTCATCGCGCCGCGATCGGAATCAGCGAAATCACCGATTCGATCACGATCGTCGTGAGCGAACAGACCGGTCGCGTCAGCGTCGCGGTCGACGGGAAGTTGACGACCATGACGAAGGAAAGCTTGCATGAGTTCCTTGAAAAACACATCCTGCATTCCGAGAAGGAACTGAACCCGATCCGAAAGAAAACGGAAGTTCCGGTGATCAAACTCAGCGAAAGCGGTCAACCGGTCGAAAGCGTCGGTACGTCGATCGAGCCGAGGCGGACAAGCCGCTTGGCGGAATTGTTTAAATTGGAATCCAAGCAAACCAAGCGGAAGAAACCGACCGTCGTCGAGATCAAAGAGGAAGTCAAAGAAGAAAGCAAAGAGGTCGTGAGCGACCAGGAACATCTGCTCGATGAATTGTTGGCGGATGCGACCCGGGTCCATGATCAACAAGACGAGAAGATCAAAGCCGAGGAAATCGTCGAAGTGATCCGGGAAAAGAAGACAAAGAAGAAAACCCAGACCGAAACGTTGGATCTTGAGGATAAGGGAACACTTTCCGACAGTGATAAGGGAGGTGAAGCCTAATGGCAAGACAAAGAGTGCAGAAGCAGAGTAAACCGCAAGAGGATAAACTGGAGTTGGCGAAAGCCATCGCTTCGCAAGGGCAACGTGTCGCACGCACGTATGAGAGCATCGAGAACACCGTAATACGGATCATCCGTTGGTTCAGCACGGCGTTCGACAAGGTTTTGTTTAACCGTTTCAGTAAATCCGTCGCCTTGGTTTTGGCGATCCTCATGTATGTTTTCATCAACTATAATCTCGGGGAACTCTTCTTCGAGTCGCAGATCACGGCCGGCGGAAAGATCAACAACATCCCCGTGACCGTCATCGCCAACGACGAGGTCTATGAAATCTCCGGTCTGCCGACCCAGGTCAACGCGTTGTTGGTCGGGGAGTATGCGGACATCCAGTTGGTCACCAATCAAAAAGCCTATTCCGTCGTCGCCGACCTAACCGGTTTGGTCGAAGGCACCCACGAAGTCAATCTGAGTGCGAAGGATTTCTCTTCGCGCGTCGATGTCGTGCTGCAACCTTCCACCGCCGTCGTCACCATCAAGAAGAAAATCTCCCAACAGTTCAACGTCGGATACGATTTCGTGAACACCGACAAAATGAACCAGGAATTCGAACTCGGCATCCCGACCTTCGAGACCACCGAAGTCATCATCCGCGCTTCCCAGTCGACCATCGAGAAGATCGGGAACGTCAAGGCGTTGATCGACGTCACCGGCGTCGATGCTAGTTTCAGCCAGGATGCGATCTTGGTCGCCTATGACCAACAAGGGAATCGCATGGATGTGGATATCATCCCCTCATCCATCTACGCCACGGTCGTCGTCACCAACCCCAACAAGTCCGTTTCGGTCGTCATCATCCCGCAAGGGGAAATCCCCAACGGGAAAGCCATCGAATCGATCGCGTTGGATCAACAGGCGGTGACGCTCTATGCTTCCGAATCGATCCTGCAAACGATCGATTCCATCCAGATCCCCATCAACGTGACGACGCTGACCTCCGATACGGTGCAGGTGGCGGAAATCAACCTGCCCAGCGGCGTCCGTAAATCCAGCGTCACGCGCGTCAGCATGAACATCAAACTCGGCGATGCGGTGACACGCACGATCGAGAATCTCCCGATCGACTACCGCAACAACGTGAACGGTTACCAATTCACCCTGGTGAACCCTTTGGAAGCCTACGCCAACGTCGATCTCTTCGGAACGCAATCCAATGTGGATTCCATCACCGCGGACGACATTTCCATCTACATCGACATGAAGGATGTGGGCTTGGGCGAACAAACCGTGACGCTCTACATCACGGGAACGAACAATCTTGTACGCTATACGATTCAAAAACAAACGATCGACATCATCGTCACTAAATAGGGGGAACCATGGGTAAATATTTCGGTACGGACGGAATCCGCGGAAAAGCGAATGAAACACTGCGCGTCGAAACGGCGTTCGCCGTCGGACGTTATCTCGGGTATGCGTTCTCAAAAGAAAAACACGGCAAGATTCTGATCGGGATGGACACGCGTCTTTCCTCGAGCATGTTTGAAGCGGCGTTGGCGGCTGGTGCGAGCGCATCGGGTGCGGATGTCTATTGCCTTAAGGTCGTTCCGACCCCGGCGGTCGCCTATCTGACCGGGTTGGACGACTTCGACTGCGGGGTCATGATTTCCGCAAGCCATAATCCGTTCTACGACAACGGCATCAAGGTCTTCAACCACCAAGGGGTCAAGATCAGCAACGACCTAGAATTGGAAATCGAAGCGTTCATCGACCACAAGATCGACATCCCCTATGCGGAAGACGAGAAGATCGGAAGGGTGTTCGATTATCGCGAAGGGCTCAAACGCTATACGGACCATCTCAAATCGTTGTTTACCATGGACCTGAGCGAGATGACCCTCGCCTTGGATACGGCCAACGGATCGGCGACGACGAGCGCGTACGACGTATTGACTTCCTTCGGCGCCCATTGCATCCTCATCCATAACCAACCCGACGGCATCAACATCAACACCCACTGCGGATCCACCCACCCCCAATCGCTCCAAGCCTTGGTGAAGGGCGTGAAAGCGAACCTGGGACTGGCTTTCGACGGCGACGCGGATCGTTTGATCGCGGTCGACGAGTCAGGTAACCTGGTGGACGGGGACAAGATCATCTACGCCTGCGGCGTCCACATGAAAGAACAGGGGCTCTTGGTTAAAAACAAGGTCGTGACCACGGTCATGGCGAACCTCGGGTGCTATAAGGCGCTGGAACGCGCCGGGATCGACTTTGAACAAACCCAGGTCGGCGATAAATATGTCTATGAATGCATGGTGCAAAACGACTATCAATTGGGCGGCGAACAATCCGGCCACATCATCTTCAAGCAACACGCCACCACCGGTGACGGCCTCTTGACGGCATTGAAACTGCTAGAAGTCATGAGTCATAAGAAACAAGCGATCTCGAAAATCACGGAAGACGTGTACATTTATCCGCAGCTCTTGAAAAACGTGAAAGTGAAGGATAAGCAAAAAGCCCTGCACGACAGGGACTTGCTGGAAATGACGAACAAGATCCAGGAAGAACTCGGGGATGAAGGCAGGATCCTGGTTCGCCCCTCCGGGACCGAACCGCTGGTACGCGTCATGGTCGAAGCCAAAACCGACGAGCTTTGTGCGAAATATGTCGGACAATGCGTAGCGTTGATTCAAAGCAAAGGAATCTGAAAACAGTTCTCGCGAACTGTTTTTTACTGAAAGGATTCGGTCAGGGCGGATGCGAAACGCATCTGCCAGTACTTCTCGTCATGCGTATGCCCTTCAAACACAAGAAACTTCAGGTGGTTTTCGTCGAAGCCGACGTTGCGCAAGGTTTCATACACCCTGCGGTTGGTTTCCACGTAGATCGCGGGGAAATCCGGACGATCCGCATTGCTTGTCTCGTTTGTCCCGATGTCCATGTAGATCGTCATGGATTCATCGGCGCCACGGTGAACGATGTATGACTTCATCGCCTCTTCATTGAACCAAAACGCCCCGGAGAAACAAAGGACATGTCCGAAAACATCGGGTCGTGAGAGTCCCGCCGCAAGACTGATGTAGCCTCCCATCGAACTGCCGCCGATCCAGGTATCGTTTTTATCGGGTCGGGTGTTAAAGCGTTCATCGATATACGGTTTCAAGGTGTCGCAAAGGAAATCGATGTACCGGAAGCCGCGACCTCCTAATTGGTCGAAATGCAGCGAAGACATACGGCCGACGTCCAGCAACGATTCCAGGTCCTTCCCCGGCCAAGGGGAATATTCACTGAAACGCTCCATCCCCCCATTGTCGATCCCGACCACGATCATACCTTCGAACCCTTGTCTCATCAGAGCCTCCAGTTCAAGATGGACGTTCCAGGGGTTTCCTCCCAAACCGTTCTTCCCGCCGTAGATGTTCTGCGCATCGTGCATATAGAGGACGGGGTAAGGTTTCCCGCTTGTTTCGTATCCGGGCGGAAGATAGATTCGTAGCGTCCGTTTACGATCCAATTGGGGAATTGTGAAATCATCGATGACGAGAATCGTTCCTATCATAATTTTCTCCTTGTTTTCTCCCTTTATTATAACGTTTTCCAGGAACCTTTCGTATCCAAGTCCGATAGTTTTCTTCTTCCTTTTCATTCAGGGGGGATTTTGGTAAAATGAACAAGAGGTGATGTCATGAAGCGCGTCATATGTGTCGTCGAAGATGAGAAAGACTTAAACGAACTCGTGAAACGATATCTTGAAAAAGAAGGGTATGAAGTCCGATCCTATTTGACCTATGAACAGGCGGCGATGCATTGCAGCGACGACGATGTCCATCTTTGGGTCCTCGACATCATGCTTGACGATAAGAGCGGATTCGATCTGATCGAAGAAATCCGTCATCAGACCCGGGATGTGCCCGTGGTTTTCATGTCGGCACGCGATAAGGAATTCGATCGGATCATCGGGCTGGAAAAGGGAAGCGACGACTACATCACCAAACCTTTCTCACCGAAAGAACTGGTACTGCGCATCAACAACATCATGCGGCGGACCTACAAGGACACGGTCGAGAAAATCAAGGTCGACGGATATGAGATCGACGAGGAACAACGCAAAGTGTTCAAGGCGACGGAAGAATTGGAACTCACGACCAAGGAATTCGATTTATTGATGTTGTTCGTGCGTAACAGGGCGACCGCGTTCAGCCGCGAACAGATATTGAAACGCGTCTGGGAAGTCAACTATTACGGCAGCGACCGCGTGGTCGACGATACCTTGCGTAGATTGCGCCGCAAGATGCCGGATTTGAACATCCATACGATCTATGGATTCGGGTATCGCCTCGGATGATGACGAATCTTCGCAATTTCGTACGTGACCTTTCGCTCACCCAACAGTTGATGAGCGTGGTTTTGTCGTTCATCTTCCTCTTCAGTCTGTTCGTCATGTTGTTTCTGTCGGGGAACATCACCGAATTCGTAAAACAACAGATGTTTGGCATATTGCACCAAACCCAAGCCAACGTCATCTATAACTATCGCATGAACCTGCAAGGGAACGCGCTCTACGGCGCCAACGACCCCAACATCGTGCATGTCATCTTCTTCACCGACGATACGCGCGCGCCACTTACCAATTCGACGACCACCTTGGCGAGCGAACTGATGGTGGAACTGGAAGCCGCATCGAAACTATCCACATCCATCCCCCAGGATTATGTCGCCCAATCTTCCCCTGAAAACATGTACTATTCCTCCACGCGCATCAATTCGGATGCGGTCGTGGTCAGCATCATCGGGAATTCCTATACCAACCAATTCAAAGCCGCTCTCTTCAATTCCGTCATCAACATCATGTTGATCGTCGTGAGCGTCATCTTCATCCTGCTGTTGACCTGGGTCGGGTATCTGATCCATCCGTTGAATCAGATCCGAGTCTACATCGAAAAAGTCCGACGGGGCGAAAACCCTGAACTGAAAGTGGACCGTCATGATGAAATCGGGGCGCTGGCGACCGCGCTTGTACGAATGAATGAAGAAATCAAACGTCAGGAACAACTTAAGGAAGAAATGGTCCAAAACATCTCGCATGACTTGAAGACGCCGATCGCGACCATCAAGTCCTACGGCGAGAGCATCAAGGACGGTGTCTATCCCTATGAAACCTTGGAAAAAAGCGTCGATGTCATCATCGAACACGCCAATCGGTTGGAGAAGAAAGTCCATAGCCTTCTGTTGCTGAACCGTATGGGGTATCTGGCGTCCGAAGACAAACTCGAAGGCAAAGTCGATATGCGCGAAATCGTGGAGAAGGCGATCCAGTCGTTGAAAGTCGTTCGGCCTGAAATCAAACTTCATACCGACCTTTCCTATTGTTTCTATCCGGGAAGCGAAGAACCGTGGCGCGTGGTCATCGAGAATCTGCTTGAAAACGCATTGCGCTATGCGCGAAGCGAAGTCCTGCTTCAACTCTCACCGAGCGAATGTTCGGTGTATAACGACGGTCCCCGGATTACGGACGATCGCTTGGAAAGCATCTTCAAACCGTATGAAAAAGGGACCGACGGTCAGTTCGGACTCGGGTTGACCATCGTCCACCGTGTCGTCAGCGCCTATGGGTTTACGATCCATGCGCAAAACATGGATGACGGCGTCCGCTTCGTCATCCGCCCCAAACCTGAAACCAAGAAAAAGAAAGCCGACGAGAAGTCCGACGTCGGGAATCCGTGAAACCATGACAACGTTTAACTACGCAACGATGAACATTTCGTATCGACAAGAAGGCCAAGGCAGGGATATCCTTTTCCTGCATGGTTGGGGTCAGAATCAGGAGATGATGGATCCTCTCTTCGACCATATGAAAACACGATTCAGAGTCACGAACCTTGATTTTCCAGGATTCGGGAAGAGTTCTCTACCGTCCGAGCCTTGGGGAGTCGACGAGTACACCCGCTTTCTTGAAGATTTCATCCGGGAGTTAGGAATCGTCGAACCGATCCTCATCGCCCATTCTTTCGGGGCGCGGGTCGCGATCCGCTATGCGGCACGTAATGATACCCGAAAAATGATCCTTACCGGGGCGGCCGGACTAAAACCAAAGAGAAAACTGGATTATCATCTCAAAGTCTCCACCTACAAACTCGCGAAACAATTATTCAGATTGCCTTTCCTGAAACCCTATCAAGAAAAAATGCAGAAACGCTTCGGAAGTAGCGACTATCGTAGTGCCGAAGGTGTGATGCGTGCGAGTTTCGTCAAGATCGTCAACGAAGACCTGGCTCCCTATCTGAAATCCATCCGTTGCCCCGTGCTCTTGATCTGGGGAGAGAAAGATGATGCCACACCGTTATGGATGGCGAAATTCATGGAGAAGGAAATCAATGACGCGGGTCTGGTCGTTTTTGAGAATGACGGGCATTTCGCCTACTGGAATCAAACCGATCGCTTCTTACGGATCGCGGATACGTTTCTAAAAGAAGATGAGGGAAAACTATGATCGAAGGATTGAAAATCGTCTTGTTTATCGCATGGGTCGCGTTGGTCGCGGTTCCCGGAAAACAAGCCTTGCATATGTTTCAGCAAAACCGTTACGAAATCCGCCGTTATCTCCCGTGGTTGAAGGGAAGGGCGGACCATATGGCCAAGAATGCCTTTTTGGTTGTCCTTTTCTATCTTCCCTGGATCTTGCTTGCTTATCTCAAAGAAAACCTGATGACCCAAGTGTTGACGGTCCTCTTGATTTCCGGTGTCGCCGCGTTTATGACCCGTCGCGAACTGAAGATGAAGTACATCAAGGAACTCAACGTCACGGCACGCGTCAAACGCCAGATCATGGTGCTCGCGGTCCTCGACCTGATCCTTCTTTATTTATTGACTTTGGTCGCATCCTGGCAAGCGGCTGCGATCCTATCACCGGTCGTCTTGATGATGAACTGGCTGGTCGTGGTCGTGATGGCCGCATTGACCTCTCCGATCGAGGACATGGTCAAGAGCCACTACATTTCCCTTGCCCGAAACATCCTGAAGAGGCATCCCAAACTCATAAAAATCGGAATCACCGGAAGCTATGGGAAAACATCGACCAAGAACATCCTCGACGAAGTCTTGGGCGAAGCGTATTATGTCCTGGCTTCGCCGGCGTCGTTCAACACGCCGATGGGCTTGACCATCACGATCCGCGAACAACTAAAATCCATCCACGATGTCTTCATCGCGGAAATGGGGGCGGACAAAGTCGGCGAGATCGATTTCCTGACCAAGTTCGTCCAACCGCAATACGGGATCGTGACCTCCATCGGCCCCCAACACCTCAACACCTTCAAAACCCTTGAAAACATCATCACGGAAAAGATGCGGATGATCGAGAACCTGCCCGTTTCCGGTGTCGGGATCCTCAATAAAGACAACGAATACATCCGCAACTATCCCATACGCAACACATGCCGGGTCCTATGGTACGGCATCGAACAGGAAGACGTGGATTATCGCGCGATCGACCTGCGCTATTCCCCCGAAGGGTCGAAATTCACCGTCCGCTGCGCGGAAGGGGAGTACCCCTTCGAAACGATTTTGTTGGGTCGACATAACATCGCCAACATCCTGGTTTCCGTCGCCTTGGGGAGAACCCTGGGCATTTCCTGGGAAAAGCTTCAGAAAGCCGTTCGACAGGTCAACTATGTCGAGCATCGCCTGCAACTGAAGAAGATCAACGGTTACACCTTCATCGACAACGCCTTCAATTCCAATCCGGAAGGGTCGAAAATGTCGCTTGAAGTATTGAAAGGCATGCCGGGCAAACGCGTCGTCGTCACGCCGGGGATGATCGAACTTGGGGACCAGGAAGACGAACTCAACCGTAAATTCGGTTCCTACATGATCGGATGTGCCGACGAAGTGATCTTGGTCGGGAAGAATCAGACCAAGGCGATCCGCGAAGGGCTCAAAGACGTCGGGTTCCCCGAGACGAGCATCCACGTGGTCGATACGGTCAAAGAAGCGTTCACGACGGTCTATGCGATCGCAAGCAAAGAGGATACGATCTTACTGGAAAACGATTTACCGGATGCATTCAACCGCTGAGTACTCGGCGGTTTTTTATAGTCCAAACGACGCTTATGGGGTATAATGGAACGGAAGAGAGGCGATGTCATGAACTGGGAACAATTTACAAGCAAAGTCCTGAGCGTGGCGCGCATCGGGCTGAAATTCAGCACCGACCCCTTCGCCCTGGAGAACTACGAAGAGTTGGAGAAACTGGCGATCGAGACCTTGAAGACCAACGTCGATCCAACCATCCAAACCAACATCTACGAGCGCGATATCTATCCCACCCCCAATGTTTCCGTCCGTGTGATCGTGTTCAACGATGCCGGCGAGTTATTGATGGTGAAGGAAAAAGACTTCCTGACCTGGTCCGTACCGGGAGGATGGTGCGACGTCTTCGAATCTTCCAGCGAAAGCGGAAGGAAGGAAGTCTTGCAGGAAACCGGCTATGAAGTGAAAATCGACCGCTTATTGGCCGTTCTACAGCGGGAGAAATACAAAGAATACAGGACGCTCATCAGCGAGTATGTCCATTATTATAGTGCGACGATCGTCGGCGGGGAAGCCAAACCCAACCACGAAACCGTCGAGGTGAAGTTTTTCCCGATGGATCAACTACCGGAAGTCTCGCGGAAATCAAGTATGACCGAGATCCATAAAGCGTTGGCGGTTTTCCGCAAGGAACGCGATGTCGATTTCGATTAGGAGGGTAAACCATGAAATTAAAAGTCGGAGTATTGTTCGGAGGGGCTTCCGTCGAACATGAAGTAAGCATCATTTCCGCAAGCCAGGCGATGGCTGCGCTCGATCGGGAGAAATACGATGTCGTCCCGGTCTATCTCAGTAAGCACCATCAGCTTTTTTCATCCGAGAAATTCACGGAAGTCGAAATATTCCGTGATCTGGATAAAATCGAGAAGAGTTTCCCCCAAGTATCGTTGGTCCGTGAAAAGTCCAAATATTTCCTTGTGCCTGTCAAACCTTCGCTCTTTTCAAAGCCGATCGAGATCGACGTGATGATCCCGGTCGTCCATGGGACGCATTGCGAAGACGGGACCGTCCAAGGCTTGTTTGAAAGCGTCGGGATCCCGTATGCCGGTTGCGATGTCATCGCGGCAGCCGTAGGTCAAGACAAAGTGGTCATGAAACATATCCTGCAAAACTCGGGCATCCCGATCGTCGATTGGTTCTGGTTCTATCGTTACGAGTTCGAGCGATCGTCCAGCGAGTTCTTAATACGCGCTAACGCGCTGGGTTTTCCCGTCGTCGTCAAACCGGCCAATCTCGGTTCTTCGGTGGGCATCACCGTGGCCAAGACCGAAGAAGAGTTCATCGTCGCCGTTCGTGAAGCCTCCCGCTACGATGTGAAGATCGTCGTGGAGAAGGCGATCACCGCGCTTCGCGAAGTGAATTGTTCGGTATTGGGCTTCGACAGCGAGATGAAAGCCAGCGTGTTGGAAGAGGTCCGCAAAAGCGATGAAATCCTCTCCTATGAAAACAAATATACTTCGGGATCCAAAGGATCCAGTAAGGGGATGGCTTCCGCATCCCGCATCGTCCCTGCGCCTTTGAGTGAATATCAGACGCAGGAAATCCAAAAGTATGCCATTGAAACCTTCAAAGCTCTCGGCAGCAGCGGCGTCGCCCGCATCGACTTCCTCCTGGATGAATCCACCCATCGTGTCTATGTCAATGAAATCAACACGATACCGGGTTCTTTGGCATTCTATCTGTGGGATGCCAGCGGGATGGATTTCACGGCCTTGATGGACCGGTTGGTCAAGCAAGCCGTCGATCGACAACGCATGCGCGAGAAGATGATCTTCTCGTATGACACCAATCTCCTTGCCTCCTATAAAAAAGGGGTTAAAGGAGCCAAAGGTCGCTAAACGAGGGGAACCTCGTTTTATTTGGCAGGAAAGGAGAGTACTCATGGAACCGATGAAAGACTATACCCCCCAAGAACTATCTCAACTGCTGCAAACCAGACAATTCAGAACCCTCAGGGAAATCTTCGAAGAATACAACATCGTCGACCTGGCCGCATTGGTCGACCGCATGCCGGTGGATGAAATCACGGCGCTGTTTAAAATCCTCCCCAAAGACAAAGGGGCGGAACTTTTGTCTTACCTCGACCCCGACATCCTGGAAGATTTGACGAACAATTTCACGGTCGCCCAGATCGGCGGCCTGCTTGAACATCTCTTCATCGACGACTTGAGCGATATTTTGAGCGAACTTCCCGACGAACTGGTCAAGAAGGTCCTTTCCTCCGCCACCCCCGAACAACGCTCCGACATCAACGCCTTATTAAGCTATAAGGAGAATTCCTGCGGGTCCATCATGTCGATCGACGTCGTTACGCTGAATGTCGGCGATAGCGTCAAAGAGGCGATGGCCGCCATCAAGAAGCAAGGGAAGATGGCGGAAACCATCAACTGGTGCTATATCGTCGAACCGAAAGGGAAGTTGATCGGCTATGTTTCCTTGAAAGACATCCTCTTTGCGAAAGACGACGCGATGATCGAAGAATTGATCGATTATGACGTACCTCATGTCAAGACGGAGGACGATCAGGAAAAAGCCGCCAAACTGATTTCGAAATACGACATCACGGCCATCCCCGTCACCGACTTGGAAGGCATCTTGCTTGGCATCATCACGGTCGACGACGTCTTGGACGTCGTGACGGAAGAAGCCACCGAAGACATTCAGAAAATGGCCGCCATCATCCCGTTGGAAGACTCCTACGTCGAAACGGGCATTTTCCCGATGTTTAAATCCCGGATCACCTGGCTGCTTGTCCTGATGATCTCGGCGACCTTCACCGGTTCCATCATCAACGCAAACAACCACCTTTTAGTTCATATCACCTCGTTGGCTATNNCACCATGGTCATCCGCGGCATCGTCGTCGACGACATGGGCGTCAAGGATTTCGTCAAGATCCTATGGAAAGAACTTCGCGTCTCTTTCTTGGCAGGCAGCGTCTTATTCATCGTCAACACCTTAAGAATCGGTTTGTTCATGCCGGAAGTCGGCTGGACCCTCGCTTTGGTCGTTTCGGCCACCGTCTTCATCATCATCACCCTGGCCAACCTGGTCGGCGGTTTATTGCCGCTCTTGGCCCTTGCGATGAAACAAGACCCGGCCGCGATGGCCTCGCCGTTGATTACGACCGTCATCGACGCGGTTTCGCTGACCGTCTATTTCATGATCGCCGCGGCGGTCCTGTAGAACAGGGGGTGTACCATGGAAAACAAACTGACATTCCTCGAACTCGAACAATTGGTGAAGGATCGCCGCTATCAAGCCATACGCGACGCCTTCGACTACTATAACCTCGTCGACTTGACCAACCATGTGGAGAACCTCGATCTCAACGAAATCCTTCTTCTCTTCAAAATCCTCCGCAAGGACATCACCGCGGAGATTTTCACCTACCTCTCCAGCGAGAAGCAAGAAGACATCATCACGTCCTTCACCGGCCCGCAGATCGCCGGCATGCTTGAAAACCTCTATACCGACGACATCGTCGATTTCCTGGAAGAAATGCCGGCCAACGTGGTCAAACATATCCTCACCAACGCGACCGCCGAACAGCGGGCTGAAATCAACCTTCTGCTGAGTTATCCCGAAGATTCCGCCGGATCGATCATGACGACCGATTTCGTCGAACTCAAAGCCAGCGATACCGTCAAAAAGAGTATACAGAAGATCAAGCAGCAGGGTAAAGTCGCCGAAACCATCAGTTACTGTTACGTGGTCGACATCAACCGCGTCCTGGTCGGTTCCATCAAACTGCGCGACATCTTGTTCGCGGACGAAGACGAACTCATTTCCGACCTGATGGACACCGACATCGTTTGCGTCGCCACCACCGACGACCAGGAACATACGGCCGCTCTCATCCGAAAATACGACGTTTCCGTCCTTCCCGTCGTCAACAACGAATCCCGTCTGATCGGGGTCATCACCGCCGACGACATCATCGACGTCATCACCGAAGAAACCACGGAAGACATCCAGAAGATGGCCGCCGTCATCCCGACCTCCGATTCGTATCTTCGTACCGGGGTCTTGGAAATGACGAAAAGCCGGATCGCCTGGTTGTTGGTTTTAATGGTTTCAGCGACCTTCACCGGACTCATCATCCAAGGCTACGAAGTCCAACTCGCCTCCATCCCCGCACTGGCCGCCGCCATCCCCATGATCATGAGCACCGGCGGTAACGCAGGGTGTCAATCCAGCACCATGGTCATCCGCGGCATCGCGATCGACCATATGCGCATCAAGGACTTCGGTCTTGTCCTTTGGAAAGAACTCCGTGTCTCTCTCGGGATCGGTCTTGTCCTTTTCGTGGTCAATTTCTTCCGCCTCTGGATTTTCATGCCCAGCGATACGCTGATGACGGATCTGGTCATCTCATTGACCCTGTTCCTCACCGTCATCCTGGCGAACCTCACCGGCGGGATCCTGCCTCTAGTCGCCCTGGTCTTCAAGCAAGACCCGGCCGCGATGGCGTCCCCTTTGATCACCACGATCGTCGATGCCCTGGCCCTGATCATCTATTTCAACCTGGCGATGGCATTCTTGGGGAATTTGATGTGAGTATGCTATAATATTCGTGGAAATAGGAGAAAAAACATGCCAACACCTCACAACTCGGCCGTGTCCGGCCAGATCGCGAAAACCGTCCTCATGCCGGGAGACCCCCTTCGTGCGAAGATGATCGCGGAAACCTTCCTTGAAAACGTCGTCCAATTCAACGATGTTCGCAATATGTTCGGGTATACCGGAACCTATAAAGGCCATCCGATCTCGGTCATGGGATCGGGCATGGGAATGCCCAGCATCGGGATCTATTCCTTTGAACTCTATACCCAATACGGCGTCGAGAGCATCATCCGGATCGGCTCGGCCGGCGCGTATACCGACCAAGTCAAACTCTATGACGTCGTCCTCGCGGACAGCGCCTACAGCGAATCGAGTTTCGCATCCACCGCCTTCGGATATCCGGAAGATGTCCAATATCCCGACCCGGAATTGACACATCGTTTGGAAGAAGCGGCGTTCAAGCTGAACATCCCGATCACGAAGGGAAGGATCCATTCCAGCGATGTCTTCTATCGCGGTACAGGGTCGACGACATTCCAGGAAATCTATCGCGACCATGCTTGCGTCGCCGTCGAAATGGAATCCTTCGCACTCTTTGCGAACGCACGCTATCTCAACAAGAAAGCCGCCTGCCTGGTTACGATCTCCGATTCCTTGGTGACCCACGAAGCGACCAGCGCCGAAGAACGTCAACTGTCCTTCACCAAGATGATGGAAATCGCCTTGGAAATGGCGCTCTAGGCGGTAAATCCCATGAAAGTGATCTTGATCGTCCGTGACTTGAACACGGAAGAAGATAAAGCGAAGATCGAAGAAGCGATGAATCAAACAAGGATCGATTTCACGATCAGCCTGAGCAATCATTGCGTTTCGATCGAAGGCGGAAACGACTTGGTCTACACCGCGAAGACGGCGATCCGGGAAGCCGGATACACCGTCGAATAGACTTACGAAGATACGATTCAGCGGTCCTGACCGCTGAATTTTTAACTAAAGTACTTGCGTTCAAATACGTTTCATGGTAACATAAAAAAGCGCTGAAAATGCCTTTGGGGAAGTACTCAAGAGGCCGAAGAGGTGCCCCTGCTAAGGGCATAGGTCGGGTTAAACTGGCGCGAGGGTTCAAATCCCTCCTTCCCCGCCATTTTCAAAAACATGGTCCAGTGGTGTAGTGGTTAACATGCCTCCCTGTCACGGAGGAGATCGCGGGTTCGATCCCCGTCTGGACCGCCATTTTCGCAGGTGTAGTTCAATGGTAGAACGCGACCTTGCCAAGGTCGACACGGGGGTTCGATTCCCCTCACCTGCTCCAATGTCATTCAGGCCCTTATGATGGGGCTTTTTTTGTGTTCTGATTAAACAAGAAATTCAAATATGGGAACCAATGCTTTTGATGATTCCGTATTCATGTTTGTGATCGAAGGCACAAGAGAAACGGTTCTAGCTGACAAAGAAAATTTAGAGATGCGTGATTTTATGATCGAAATCACGGGTTGGATAAGCCGGATCGACTTACCGATTCCGCTTTTTCATTTTAGAAAACCGATACAAATTCAAGTCGAAGATGAAAAATCATCTCCATTTTTCTCTCAAAGATAACACACAATAACCACGATTTTCTCAAAATCATGAGTTAACGAAAGCGTTTTCACAAAACTCTCATTTAACTCACATACTAATGCCGTAAACCCATTGCTTCTTTAAAAACGACACTATATAATCGGTTATAGTAGGGATACAAGATCCATGAGAGAGGATAACCATCATGAAACCAACTCGTTTATTCTTTGGAAGTGCTACGCTGAGCGATGAGTGCAAAACGGTCTCGCTTGATACAGTGACGATTAACAAAGAACCCTTCTTTAAGATCGAAAACTTCGATCACATGAATCCGTTTTTCATGACGGTCGTAAGCGATGTGGATCACTGGATGTTCATATCGAGCACGGGTGGACTGACTTGTGGCCGTAAGAACGCAGAATCCGCCCTATTTCCGTATGATACGGATGACAAAATCCATGACAGCTGTGAAACGACCGGTTCCAATACCAATATCATCGTTTCCAAAGACGACAAAGATTTCTTATGGAAACCCTTCTCGAGGCATAATGGCAATGTCTATACGATCACCCGGAATCTGTATAAAAATACGATCGGCAACAAGGTCATGTTCGAAGAAATCAACCATGATCTGGAAGTCTCTTTTACCTATACTTGGAAAAACAGTAATGTGTATGGCTTCATCAAAGAATCAAGCATCGTCAACCTGGGCGAGAAAACCGTCACGGTCAACGTCTTGGACGGGATCCGCAACATTCTGCCTTACGGGGTCAACACATCGTTACAAACTTCGTTGAGTACGCTGCTTGACGGATATAAACGGTGCGAGTTGGTTGAAAGCGTAGGCTTGGGGATCTTCAATCTGAGTTCCATCTTGACCGACAGAGCTGAACCGAGTGAATCGTTGAAAGCCACGACGGTGTGGTCCAAAGGACTGGATCATCCGCAGTATCTTTTATCGGAACAGCAAGTCGAAGCGTTCTCCATGAATCACGACATCGAAACGGAAGTCGATGTGAAGGGCAGACGAGGATCTTATTATGTCGCGGATTCGATTCAATTGAAGGGGCATGAGTCTAAAACGTGGATCATTGTTGCCGAACTGAATCAAAGCGCGGTGGATGTCGCCAGACTCATCAAAGATCTGAGCGAGAATCAATCCTTGGTGGATGACGTCAACACGGATGTTTCCAAGGGCGATTTGAACCTCAAGAAACTGGTCTTCAGCGCCGACGGTTTTCAATTCACGGCCAACAAGAAAGCCAGTTACCGACATTTCTCAAATACGCTTTTCAACATCATGCGCGGCGGTGTCTATGCGGATGGTTATAACATCAAACGAGAGGATTTTAAATCCTTCGTCCATGTCTGGAACAAAGAGGTATTTGCTCAACAATCCGCTTTCATCGATGAATTACCGGCTACGATCGACTATAACGAATTGTTGAAACGCATCGAGACGCAAAAGGACAAAGATTTTGAGCGGTTATTGCTTGAATACTTACCGCTAACCTACAGTCGTCGACACGGGGATCCGAGCCGTCCATGGAACCGCTTCAGCATCGAGGTCACGAAAGAAGACGGTAGCAGGAATCTGAACTTTGAAGGGAATTGGCGCGATATTTTCCAAAACTGGGAAGCTTTGTCGTTGTCCTATCCGGAATATACCGAGAGCATCATCGCCAAATTCGTCAATGCCTCTACGGCCGACGGATATAACCCGTATCGGATTACGAAAAACGGGTTGGACTGGGAAGTCCTGAACCCGCATGAACCCTGGTCGAACATCGGATACTGGGGAGATCATCAAATCATTTATCTGCTTAAATTGATGGAGTTATCCAAAGCCTACAATCCTCAGAAACTCAAAGATTATCTGCACAAAGACATCTTTGTGTATGCCGATGTGCCCTATCGGATCAAAGGTTTTGATGCCTTGGTTGACGATCCGAGGAACAGCATCGATTATGATTTCGATTTGGAAAAAGCCATTCATCAGAAAGCGGCGGTTCTTGGTTCAGACGGGAAGCTGATCGCCATAAACGATCAGATCTATAAAGTCAACCTGACTGAGAAATTGCTGGTCACCCTGTTGGCCAAACTCTCCAACTATGTCCCCGAAGGCGGCATCTGGATGAACACGCAGCGTCCGGAATGGAATGATGCGAACAATGCCCTGGTCGGTAACGGGTTGTCGATGGTTACCTTGTACTATATTCACCGTTTCCAAGCCTTTTTGGATCAATTGATCGACGATGTATCATGGGATTCGGTCGAGATCTCCGTGGAAGTGCTTCGCATGTTACAAGATACTGCCAAAGTCTTCCAAGACAATCAACATCATCTTGGCAAAAAGATCTCGGATGAAGTCCGCTTCGATATCGTAAAAGCCTTAGGCAAAATCGGCGAAACCTATCGGCATACCCTTTATACACAGGGTTTCAGTTCAAAGAAAGCCGCACTTTCCATCGCTGACTTGAAAGCTTTCATCGAACTGACCATGAAGCACTTGAAGGATTCGATCAAAAAGAACAGACGTGAAGATGGGCTCTATCACTCCTATAACCTGATTCGGTTTGATAAAGGGCGTAGCAGTGTTTCCCATCTCTACGAGATGTTGGAAGGTCAGGTGTCCGTGCTAAGTTCAAAGGCGCTGGATGCCCAAGAAAGCCTGGCGGTCCTCAATGCGCTCAGAAACAGTTCAGTCTACCGAAAAGATCAGGATAGCTACATGCTGTATCCCAATCGCACACTCCCGCGCTTCCTTGAGAAGAACATCATCCCGGAAGATCAAGTGATGTCTTCGTTTGTGTTGAGAGAAGAATTGAAGCACAACCGCACCCGCTTCATCGAGAAAGATGTTTACGGGAAATATCATTTCAATGGCCGATTCAGAAACGGATACGACATTGAAAGAGCACTCAGGGAAACAAAAGAATACAAAGAGGAAGACATCAATCAAGTCAAAGAAATGTTCGCGGAACTGTTCAATCACCATGCGTTTACAGGCCGTTCAGGGACTTTCTATAAGTATGAAGGGCTAGGGTCGATCTACTGGCACATGGTGTCGAAGCTGGTTTTGGCCACTCAGGAAACCTTTGAGGATGTCTATTCCGAAAAAGGCTTGAATGAAGAAGCGATCGCCCTCATGAACGGGTACAGAGCGTCCAAAAAAGGTCTTGGGATTGAAAAAACACCGGATCTGTACGGAGCTTTCCCGACCGATGCGTATTCCCATACACCGTTGTTTTCAGGAGTCCAGCAACCGGGCTTGACAGGCCAGGTCAAAGAAGACTTCATCTCCCGTTTTGGTGAACTTGGGGTGTTCGTTAAGAAGGGTATCGTTCATTTTGATCCGGTACTGTTGGAAAAATCGGAATTCTTAACCGAGAAACAGGCTTGGGATTTACCGAGAAACCATCAAGAGTCGGAAACAATCTGGTTGAATCCGCGTCAATTGGGATTTACCTTCTGTACCGTCCCGGTCATCTATACCTTATCAGACCAGAAGAAAATCGTTGTGACCGCCAAAGACGGGACCGTTAGTGAATTCAAAGGTTCGCTGGATCTTGAAACCAGTCACAGTCTGTTTATCCGTAATGGCAAGATCGACAGAATCGAAGTGTTCTTAGAAGCATAGATCTAGTCAGAGGATCACACGATCGTAAACCATACACATCTTTCTTCAGTTTCTAAAAATCAAGGGCAGGGCAACTCAGGTTGTCCTGCTTTTTTGTAGACCATAGGCATTCGTTTTAAGTTTTTGTTTTTAAGGATTTCGAAAGAAGCAAGAATCAACAATTATCGAGACGAAAATCGACAGCGATCCATTCATATTAAGAAAATATCCAACAGTAAAAACGTGCATCAGGGAAGTGTGTCTCATAGAACAATGATGTTGGGTGACTGATAAAAATGTTTCACCGCGCAAGATCCCTTTGACGATGCAATGATCGATACAAGTTCCTTCTTTTATATCAGATCGCAGTAAATGGAAAAATCTCTGGAATTTCGAAGGGGGAAGCGGGATTTTCAGTTTTTTATCCCATCCATTGTTTCACTACATCAAATTCCTCAAGTACTTCCTTACTCCTATAGGCAAATGAACAAGACTTTTTCACGCTCAGCCATGTCCGAAATCGGATTGAATCGATCTTGTAGGACGATACTGTCGCCCTCCATGGTCATTCAATTAATAAGACCAAAAGCAAAAGATTAACTTCGAATTAGCGACTATTCTTCCGATAGTGAAGGAATGAAAAACTTAGTGTGCATGCCTTGAAAAAGAGAGATAAAGTTTCATTAATCGTACACAAAAATTGACATTTGACTCCTAAATAATGCGTAAAAGGGTTGTAATTTCACTGATGTCGGAACTATAATGTGATTGTAAATAACGAATGGAAGCGATCAACACGAGAGCGTACGTGGACGCTTGTTCTCGTAGTTAGCCAATAGCGTAACCGGCCAAGTAGCCGGTTTTTATATTTTTTTATCCGTGTTGAGTTTCAATAGTCACTCAACGTCAAGCTTTTACCATCATGGATGTATTCCCATAGACTAAGGCAATAAAAGCCAGAGTTGATTTTATTGCCTCTTCATAGTCTTAAGCATGGTCTACCGTCAACCATACGTACGAAAGGGGGTAGCAAGATTTAGGAAAGTGATAATCAACAAAGTCCAGAAGTGGCTCGTACTCGTCTAGTTGATCTTTACATGTAAATATTAACCTAGACTTGATTTTTGCTTGTTTAGAATGTTGGAAGTAAATCGAGAGATTGCATATTGGGGTATGGTCCCGAATTAATTAGAGAAATATTATCCTCTCATACGTAGAGTCTCAATTTCCTTTGCTAGATACTAATAAAATACAACAGAAAGAAAGGGATGAAATTTGACTCGAACGCGAAGCTCCAGATTATTCATCGGAATTTTCCTAATCCTTTCGATGATGTTTGCGTTTGTTTTCTCATCGATTAAGGCAAACGCCTCTACCGAAATTGACCTGATGTTAAATGGTTCAGAAGCAACGGTTAACGGTGCTGTGTGGGAGAATCTTGTTCCACACACCACAGCTACTGGAACCGGAACCTTCCACTCTTTCCTTAGGGTGCAAAATAATGAAACCGAGAGAGGCTACAATCACGGTCTAAGCGTTGCACAATTTGACGAGAAAACCAGCTTCACCGATCCAATGCTACTTAGTAATGTTCCCACAGTCGAATATGAAGGAGCGATGTATCGTGAATTCCAACTCGACATTAATGAAAATGATGACAACATTAGTATGGATCGATTCCAGATTTGGCTAACGAATACTGAAAGTTTATTGAATTACAATATAGCAACCTATAGTTTTGGTGCGGATGCCCGAAAAGTATATGATACGGAAGGATTCGTACTGAAACTAGCAGCGACCGGTGGTAGCGGGAAGCGGGAATATCGAGTTCTAGTTCCTGCATCACTATTCGCGAACGCGACAGAAATGTACGTGGTATTGTTTACTGAACATGGATTAACCTATTCTACTTCGGATGGATTTGAAGAATGGGGAGTCGAGAAACAGACCGAAGCATTACCCACAATCGATGTTATCAAGACGGCGCTTACTACAAGTATTGGTGAACCCGGTGGTTGGGTAACTTACAAGGTCGATATCCTAAATACAAGCGATTCTACCGACCCCATAACAATCAATAGTTTAATGGATGTTGTTGAAGGTGGAACACCTTTCAGCATTTCCGGTATTATTTTTAACGATCAGGAATTAAGTCTACCTACAGCATTCCCGTTCACGATTCTTTCTGGTGCCACCAAGACGGTTTACTTCCGTCAAATGGTAACCGGTGAGCCCAGGACGGTACTTGATGTTGTAACCGCATCTGGAGTTGACGATGAAAATCTACCTGTAAGCGATTTTGATGATGCATCCGTTGTTATCACAAATGTTTTACCCATTATCCAAGTGACAAAAACAGCATCACCAACAACTGTAATCGAAACAGGTCAAGATGTATTGTTTACTTTCACCGTTTCTAACTTAAGTATTGAAGCAGTCACCATCACGAGTTTGACTGACTCGGTTTACGGCACCCTGGCGGGCGATGCGGACTGCGAAGTCGGCACCGTATTGGCAGCGGGAGCCAGTTGTGAATTCTCGATTACGAAGTGGGTCGAAGGGGATTACTCCGGACCGGATCACGTCGACGTCTTCACCGCACACGCGGTCGACAACGACGGATCGGACGCCCACGACGACGACGATGCGATTGTAGACTTTACAGATGTACCTCCGACCATCATGGTTACCAAGACCGCGAATGCAACCAGCATACCTTTCTCGGGTGCAAACGTAACGTTCAAATTCGTTGTGATGAATACTTCCTCTGAGGAGGCTGTCACAATTCTAAGTTTGAATGACAGTGTCTTTGGAGTCCTGGCAGGCGATGCGGACTGCATGGTTGGAACGATTCTCGCCGCAGGAGCAAGTTGTGAGTTTGAAGTGACTGTTTGGGTCGAAGGCGATGCTGGTAGTACACATACCAATACCTTTACCGCAGTCGCCGAAGACAATGATGGTACAGATGCTAGAGATGATGATGACGAAACGATTAAACTCTTCTGGTATGGTTTCACTCCGGGTTACTGGAAGACTCATACGGAAGAATGGGGTAGAACCGACTATCTCCCGAATCAGACCGTAATAAGTGTCTTCACCATCCCTACATCGTATCTAAATAATCAAGGAGAACTTGACTTGAATAAAGATGGCGTTGAAGACACATTGATGGATGCCCTCAACTACAAGGGTGGCAACGATCTGAAGGGAAAACTCCAGATCCTGCTCAGAGCCGCGGTAGCGGGCATACTGAATGAAGCATCTCTAGATGATTATTATCCTCCGTATGATTCGACGACGGAACTCATCGATGTCGTGAATGCGGCGATCGCTTCGACCAATAAAGGAACGATTACTTCCTTGGCCATGGCGATCGACTACTGGAACAACGGCATCCACATGTTTCCCGAACCTTGATTTGCATTCACCTTGACTGAGAATGTCAAGGTCGAAGAGGGAATCCATAGAAATATGGATTCCTTTTTGATTTGTCCTTGGGATTTTCACTACTTTCTTCATTCGCATGGTAAAATGGTGTCGGTCGATTACCAAGGAGAACATGATGAGTAAAATCAAACTACATATCTTGCCGGATGAAGACGATTTTGAAAGTGCCGAGGTACATGTGTTCGCAACCGTCGAAGGAGACGAGTTCGAGTTCTTATTGGATACCGGTGCGGGGACCAGCAGTATCCGCAATAGCGAGTTCACGATGCATTACCCTGTCATGTATGTAAAGAAATCCGCCGGCGTTTTCGCACAGCATGAAGACGATTTGATCAAAATCCCGTCCTTTAAGTTAGGACCGATCTTGAAAACAGGAGTCGAATTTTATCGGATCGACGGGGAAGTCGGAATGACGAATCTGATCGGGATGAACATCATGAAAGATTATGCGTTTTACTTCGATTTTAAAAACAACACGATGGAAATCAATCCGGATTCGACACGCTACGCAAAAGACAGCCATGAAATCACGCTGGATGAGAAATATCATCCCTATATACCGGTAAAGTTCGACGATGAGGAAGTGCTGGCGGTATGGGATACCGGTGCGAGCGTCACCGTGGTCGACCATGAATTCATTAAGCAACATTCCGCCCATTTCAAGCTGATCGGTGAATCGACCGGAACGGATTCCACCGGTGAATCGATGCAAACGCCGCTCTATGAAATGAAGGGGATAAGCATCGACGGACATTTGTTTCCTACCCATCATATCGCAGGCGTCGACTTGACGCTGATCAATTCGACGGTCGACACGAAGATGAATCTGATCTTGGGATATAGCACCTTGCGCCATGCGGATTGGTGGTTCAATTTCCCTGGAAAGAAGTGGCGGATTACGAAGTTCAGAGGCTGAAATCCATTATTTCTCATAAGCTCCCGATTTTTCGGGAGCTTTACTATTTACTGTCATTCACACGTAGAGAGTGATAGAATACAAGTAAAGAAGAACAAAATCATACACAATACGCTTGCCACTTCGTATGTACCGCCGCTAATGGGAATCAGAATGAAAACCTGAACCAAGATGGAGGAAACAATGGGAAAATCATCACAAACCAGTCTGACGAGTGAGAAACGGGAGACGCTTTTGTCGTGGATGAAATCGATCGGGGTTGCCGGAGTCAAGGACGTGAAGAAATCGATGCGGATCCTCTTGATCCAGCTCGCGATCTTCGCATCGATCCAGTTGATTTTCTGGTGGAACGTCAGCGCCAACATCATCCCGGCAGCCATTCACGGTCCGATTGTTTTCCTGACTGCGACCTATAACGACGTCATTCCGAAAACCCTGTATTGGGTGATTTTGTTTACCTTCGGTCGTCGTCTCTTCAATAAGATCAAAACGGTCGGGTTCGCCAAAGCGATGGCGCCTGTGCGTAACCTCATCCCCGAATTGAAGTCCGCGTATGCCGGTTTGGGAGCCAAAGCGGTCTCTTTGGCTTGGTTTGGCGTGGGGGTCGGATTGATCATCGCGAATAATTTCGCGTCGTACAGCCGCTTTAGCGGGGCGCGCAATAAGTTCGACAAGTACTTCATCGCCATCCTGATTTCCTTCACCATTTCCTATTTACTTGGGGAAGGAAGGAAACATTGGATCTTCAAGTTCACACGGCTGCTTGTTTCGGATGTGACGCATGCGTTTCATATAAAAAACCATCATACCGACAACCACACTTATGTCGCCTTGTCCGGATTCATCATCGGATTACTTGCGGACGCCCCTTTGATTCTGATGAAGAGCATGTACGGCGGCTATTACTTAGGTTTAGGATGCATCGCACTGGCAGTGATTCTTGTCTTTTCGAAAGTGAATGCGAAGGTCCCGGGATGATCCGACTCTACGATAAGAAATATCGTTATTTTGCATACTTCGATCCTTTGACCGGTCAAGGGGCGAGAAGCAACGCGTATGATGAATATGGAAGGGATACCGGTGAAGACCCTTATCGGGCGAGTTTCCCCGAACTGCTGGATATCGGGATCATGGGTCATTGCGAGCATGGAAAAAGCGGACTCTGCCTTCAATCCGGGGTGGAATGTTACCAAAACGGATTGGGGATCGAAGAACCCAATATGTCGCTTGGGCACTTCAAACGATTGATCGACGAGTGTAAAGGTCGAACCTTCCAAGTCGCATTGGGTGGAAGGGGGGATCCCGACCAACATGAGGATTTCGTCGAAATTCTGAAGTATGCCCGTGCGAACGGCGTCGTGCCCAACTTCACGACTTCCGGCTATGGACTGAAATACGAGATGGTCCCGCACATCAAAGCCTACTGCGGGGCGGTGGCGGTGAGTTGGTATCGAAACGATTATACCCATAAAGCATTGCGCATGTTGATCGACGCGGGGATCAAAACCAACATCCACTTCGTGTTAAGCAAAGCCTCCATCGACGAAGCGATAACGATGATCCAAGAGAATCAGATTCCCAAGTGTGTGAACCGCGTCATCTTTCTTCTCCATAAGCCGGTCGGGCTAGGCTCCTTCACCAATGTCTTGGATGTGAAGGATAATCGTGTAAAACAATTCTTCGGTTTGATCGATCGTCCTGAAGTCGCTAATCGCTTGGGGTTTGACAGTTGTTGCGTCCCGGCGATCTTGAACTTCGCGAAGAACATCCATCCGATGTGCATCGAGGCTTGTGAAGCCGGTCGCTTCTCCGCCTACGTATCCCCTGATTTCAACTTGATCCCCTGTAGTTTCGAAAAGGATCCGAAATATGCCGTATCCTTAAAGAATTCGTCGATCGAAGAAGCCTGGAACAGTAAACCCTTCGAATCTTTCCGTGAACTTCAAGAGGGGAAATGCATCGCCTGTCCTTCCCGGACTTCCTGTTACGCAGGTTGCCCCATCGTTCCTCAAATCACGCTTTGTCCAACCGTAGATCCTCATCACGCAAGGGAGGTCGTACCATGAAAATCAAAGCCGACTATGTCACCAACTCATCCAGCGAAGTGTTTGCGGTCGTTCTCCAAGACACGCTTGTCAGTGCCGCGCTCATCGCTTCCGCGGTATCCATCTTGCATGGCTTCAAGGTCGAACATGATCTAAGAAACCTCAACGAACCTGTGGTCTTGAGCTTGATCGAAGATGCGCAAACGATTTCAAGAAGCATTGCGAAAGGCGTCGAAGAAGATGCGTTGCGCCAAGAGGCGATGGTCAACGATGCCTACTATGTTTCCAAAACCACGCTGGATTCAAGCCGATCGGTTTTGGAGCGTGAACTTGACGAGACGATGAAGACGGACGAGTTTGCGAAAGCGACCTATGGAGTTGAAAATCAGGAATACTTGATGTTTAAGAAAGACTGCGACGATTATCAAGATTATCTCAATGCGCAAATCCAACAAGTCGATGCGCGTACGAAAATCCTGGCGGATGAAAGTACGGCGTTCAACGCGAAACTATCATCGATCAGCGAGGAAACCCGCACGATGCAAACCGAATTGATCGCACTACGGGAAGAGAAAGCGATGTTGGACGGGATTGCGAAAGGTTTTCCGGACGCGACCTATGACTTGGATCCTGTCCGGTTGAAAATGCGGATGCTTGACGAAAGGGATCTCGAACTTAGCGGGAAACTTCAAACCGACAACGCGGGTATCGAGTATCAGTCGCAACGAAGGGAAGCGATCAAGGTCTCCGACGAGTCGATCCGTCTAGGGGATGAGTTAAAATCCAAGCAAGAGGAATTCGCCTTGGAAATGAAACGATTGGATACGGAGAAACGAAGCCGATTGAAAGCCGAAACGCAGCGTCTAAAAGAAATCAAGTCCAATCTGTCGAAAGCCAAGGAAACCGGTAGTCCCGATGGAACGAAGCAGGAAATCGACTTCTCGATGCAAGATGGCGAAGGTTCGACAAATGCGATCCTACAGGAATACAAGCAAAAAAGTCTTGACCTTCAATTGAGGAACGATGAAGAAACGACACTGTTGAGAAAGCAACAATTGAATCTCAATCGCCAGGACCTTACACGTAACGCCATAGAAACCTCGCAATATGGCACCGAGGCCGCGATCGATGCTTTGCCGGATGTATCCCAGGAATTCGGGATGAATTTGAAATTGATGTACAAGACATCCAAGGCGTTGGCGGAAGGGATCAATGCGGGAAAAGAAGATCCCAAGCACGCGGCGAAGCAAATCGCAAAGGGGATCCTCAACGCTTCAAGCGAAGTGTTGAAAGATAAACTCGGCTTCCTTCCATTCAGCGCCTATGCGGTGAACGCCCTCAACAACAGCCTGCAAAACGGATTGAACGCTTCGATCAAAGGGGAAAACGTACTCAAGGCGCTCTCCCAAGGATTGACCAAAGGCATCGCCGAGGCGGGATATGCCCAAGGGACGACACTGATCAAGGAAAGTCTCCCGCAAACCGACGGGAAGATTACGGAAGTAACGGACCAAACCGTCTCGACACTCCTCAACAACAATCCTCTTACGATGGATCTCTTAAATCTACTGACCAAAGAAATCGGTGGCGACAAAGTCGCCCAAGAATAGAAACAGCCGGACGACAATCCGGCTTTTCTTTCTTCCATGTCATTTTCTAGTGGAAATCAAACCGAAAGCATTGTAGAATAGAAGAGCAATGCGGGTGTAGTTCAATGGTAGAACGCGACCTTCCCAAGGTCGATACGGGGGTTCGATTCCCCTCACCCGCTCCAAAGCAATCTAACCCATCCGATGGGTTTTTTTCTGCGAATTCATCGAAACATCCGAATAATCAACAAAGTATGCCGGGGGAAGTTCAAAAATATTACTAAAAAATAACGATAACTTGATTCGGGAAAATCATGCGTCTTGTACACTGGATATGTCTAATCGGAGTTTCGGATTGACGTAGCGAATCAAAATTGAAAGTGCGAGGTCTCAAATGCTATCCTTCTCACACACGGTTGTCGCCCGCTATTATTATGTCCTGCTACAAAAGAAGCAACTCAGTTTCGAACTCGACAAACGTGTGTTTCTCCATGGCAACATCCTCCCCGACCTAGAGCGCTCCCGATTAAATACCCATCACTGGGATGAGTCAAAATCGGATTATGAACAATACATGGCAAGAGCGAAAGATGGACGACTCGGGAATATCGAACGTTCCGAAGCGCTTGGCATCGTATGTCATTTCATGTGCGATTACTTTTGTAAGTTCCACACCATTCAACCCTATAGGCAAATCCAAGACCATCGCCATTTTCTTTACGAAGCAATGCTTCACGTGCGGTTGAGAACGATCATGATCAAACGCACGATCATCCGGCTAAATCCCGCGGAAGAAGCTGTTTTCTCCGATGGTGATCTTCATAAGTCGGTCATGGTGAACGGTGGGCTTGATCACTTGATGAATATCTACGCTCGGCAAAGCGAATCCCTCGTGCATGATCTTACATTTCAACTTGCGGCAGTCCGTGCGGCATTGATGTCGACATTCAATCTTGAATACATTGAGAATGAAATGGCGGCGAATGAATTTGCACTCGACTCGCATCGACTCCTAACCGCGATACGCCTGGAAGATGGGCGATAGCAGTACGGTTTTTGATAAATGGTGTTGAATGAGCGGTTATAATTTGCGTCCGCATTGTGGTTTATTCATCGATGGAGTAGAATGAAACCTATGTATCGATCGAGATCACCAAAGGAATTCAACATGACTTCAAATTCGCTTCGTAAGAAATATTCAATGTCACAACTTTATCGCGCCATACTCCATGGTTATGTGTCTTTTCCGTGGATGGTTAAAAACAGAAAAGAGAAAGCGGTCGATGCAAAGTTGATCGAACGATTGATGTTGGCGACGACGGAAGTGAATGGCTGCGATGTTTGTTCATATGCCCATACGCAAATGGCACTGAAGGAAGGGTTTAGCCAAGACGAAATCAACGCGTTTCTATCCGGATCAAGCACTTATGTCAAAGAGGAAGAGGCGATCGCGATTCTCTATGCTCAACATGTCGCGGATACGATGGGGAATCCTGATCCGACCACTTACGACCGGTTGATTGAAACGTATGGCTCTACGAAGGCGACGATCATGAAATCAGCGATAATGATCATGATGATGGGGAACATCGCAGGGATCCCCCTGAGCGCTTTTCTGCGTAGACTCAAAGGGAAGCCTTACCAGAACAGTACGTGGCTGTATGAAGCAGGCATGTTGTTGATTCAACCTGTTTTTATGATCGCGGCGATACCACACGCAATGTTGTTGTCGATGTTGCGAAAAGATTCCGCGATCAAGACAATTTGACAGAGTTGTTGTTTGCAGAATAATCACTATATTCCCTAATTCGTCGTGGCATCTACGATTTTTTTATGCTTGGGCGAATTTCAATGAAATGCCTGGTACATTTTGAACGGACTTTTCTATCCATGTTTCGCAACGACAGTCGAAGAAAACGGTAAGTTTTTCTAGTTAAACGGATGATTGTGGTACGTCGCATTTGATCGGATGACAGTTCAACATGGTATACTTCAAATCAGATCGAAAAGAGGAGAGAAACATGAATAAGACACTTTATCTGATGAGACACGGACAAACCTTGTTCAATCAGCGCAGGAAAATCCAGGGATGGTGTGATTCGCCGTTGACGAAGACCGGGATCGAACAAGCCAAGATCGCCGGTGACTACTTCAAAGAGCAGGGAATCCGTTTCGACCATGCCTATTCATCGACTTCGGAGCGGGCATGCGATACCTTGGAATTGGTGACTTCGATGGAATACAAACGTCTTAAAGGTCTGAAAGAATGGAATTTCGGGATGTTTGAAGCGGAGAGTGAAGATCTGAACCCGAAATTGCCTTACGGCGACTTTTTTACGAAGTACGGTGGAGAAGATGAAATGGAAGTCCGGCAACGGATGGCCGATACGCTGGTGGAAGTCATGAATCAAGAAGGGCATGATTGCGTGCTGGCTGTTTCGCATGGCGGAGCCTGTCGCCAATTCATGCGTTATTGGGCGGCCAACAGTCCGGTCGATCAAAAGGGAAGGCTCGGGAATTGCTGTATCCTGAAGTTCGCGGTTGAAGACGGTCAGTTCACCCTCTTGGAAATCATCAACCACGATTTTTCTCACTTGACGGGAGTCTAGACAGTTATTCATCCTTTCTTGCGTTAAAGTTTGTCATTGAAGATTCTAATTTAGACACTGCGATCAACGATTCAGTCCTTCGGGACTTTTTTTCATGGAGAAATCGACAGGCATAAGCGTTGAGCTTGGTTCAAAAATCCGATACGATAAGTGCCTATCGTACCAAGGAGGTCGTATGGAAACATTCATTCCCGGATTGATCATGGGATTCCGTGAAGGGTTGGAAGCCTTTTTGATCATCAGTATCATTCTTCAATACCTGAACCATATCCAAAGAACGGAACTCAAGAAAAACGTCGTCAACGGTGCGATCGGAGGAGTCGCCGCATCCTTACTGATCGGCGGCATGTTGTACTGGATTTCCTTGACGATCCAGAAAACCGACGAAATCTCGAAAATATGGGAAAGTACGGCTAGTCTGGTCGCTTTGGGACTCATCACCACCTTCATCGTATGGATGATCAAGCATGGTCAAAACATGGTCAATGAAGTGCAGGACCAAGTCAAGCGGAACATCTCGAAAGCCGGCTTGTTTAGCGTCGCGTTCATCATGGTCGTCCGCGAAGGGGCGGAGATCGCGATCTTTACGTTCGCCGGTCAATACACGCTCGTTTCGATCGGTGTCGGGATCGCCTCCGCCTTTGCATTGTCGATCTTGATCTATAACGCATTGATCAAGGTGAACCTCAAAGTGTTGTTCAACATGACCTTGGCGTATCTGATTCTACAGGCCGGGTTTCTTCTGGGCTATGCGGTTCATGAAGGATTGTCGGCGATGAAAGATTTGGCTATCCTTGACGGCGGTCATTTCATCTATAAAAAGGCATTCGATTTATCCTCCACTTTGCTGGATCATAAGCAAGGTGCACTCGGCTTGCCCTTGTACGTCGCTTTCGGGTGGTATTCCCGACCGGAATGGATCCAATTCATTCTCCAATATGCCTATACGATCGGCATGTTCGCGTATTGGAAGAAAACGATTCAATCAAGGTAACATGGATAAAGTATGATTTGACGAGAAAAGGACAGGAACAACGCCTGTCCTTTTCTAAGGTTTGATGAGAGGGTTGAAATCATGGCTTGACTTGGAGTTAACACCAAGTGTTATAATCAACTCAACAAGCGGTGAATGTTTGAATATCGCGGAAGAGTGTAAACGAAATGATGGATGCCGGATACCTTAATAATGGTGACCGGCGACGATACATGTCTTCAACTTCAATAACCTGATCCAAGCGAGTTATCTAGCCAAAGTAGCAAAATACAAAAAAAAGGAGAAGATCGATGAAACTCAACGATAAAAACGTCCTGATCGCATATTATTCACGCCGAGGCAACAATTACGTGAACGGCTCAATCCAAAACCTGGCGGTCGGGAATACCGAAATCATCGCACGGAAGATCCAAGCGATCACCCAAGGCGAGTTGTTTCACATCGAATCCGTCACGGGGTATCCCGATGGATACAAGGAAACGACGGAAGTCGCGAAGAAAGAATTCCGCGCCAACGTCCGACCTGAGCTTGTCCAGCACTTATCGGGTAGTGAAGCCTACGAGGTGATTTTCCTGGGATTCCCGAATTGGTGGGGGACGATGCCCATGCCGGTATTCACCTTTCTCGAAGAATTCGACACATCGAGGAAAATCATCATTCCCTTTTGCACCCATGAAGGAAGCGGATTGGGGAACAGTACGCGTGACATCAAGAAAGTTTGCCCCAAGGCATCGGTCGTGAACGAGATCGATTTCTATGGGTCGAGAGTCAATGAATCAAATGACGCCGTGAAAGCGTGGATAACAAGGATCGAAAAATCATTGGACTAAAGAAAAGTTCCCAACCGAGAACTTTTTTACGATGGGTATATCCATTTCGCTTAACTCGTCTTGATCATGGGGTCGATCAATGGCGAAATCGCGTGTCGTTACACTTCAAAGGATGCTTGTGGTATCATGAGTCCATAGAGAGATTAAATCGGAATGCATAAACAAGCGCAAGCTTGTGAGGTTTCACTGACATCGACGATGGAGGGAAAACATGCGTACACCCAGAATTGAAATCGACCTAAGGAAGATTACGGATAATACAAGGAAAACCATTGAACTCTATCGGACGAAAGGGATCGAAATCGCCGGTGTCCTGAAAGGGGTGGCCGGGGATTTTGAATGCGCCAAAGCCATGGTTTCCGGGGGGATCATCATGGTATGCGACAGCAACGTCGATCATTTACTGAAACTAAGACAAGGCGGTATCGACGCGCAACTCATGTTGATCCGTACCCCGGCGCTCAGCGAGGTCGACCGTGTCATCGAAGGTGTTGATATCAGTTTGAATACGGAGTTAGCGGTCATCAAGAAACTTTCCGAAGTAGCGAAACAGAAGGGGAAACCCCACAAGATTCTTCTGATGGTGGAGATGGGGGATCGTCGCGAAGGGATCGATCCCGAGGACCTTCCTGGGTTCATCGAAAGAATCTTGGATCTGCCGAACATCGAACTTGTCGGGATCGGCGCCAATTTCGCATGTATGACCCATTTGCCTCCGGACGAGTCGACGATGCGGCGCTTCTGTGACCTTGCGGATCAGATCGAACAACGTTTCAAACTTCACTTGACCTATGTTTCCGGCGGGAATTCCGCGAATTACCATTGGTTTAACGATACGAAAGATGTCGGGAAGATCAACCACCTACGTTTGGGCGAATCGATCCTGGTGGGGGTCGAAGCCATCCATAAAGATCCGATCCCGGGTTTGGTCGCGGATGCGTTCATCTTGGTGTGCGAAATTATCGAGAAAAAGGAAAAACAATCCACCGACGGCAAAATCAACCAAGCCATCGTAAACATCGGCTACATCGACACCAAGATCGAAGATCTCGATCCCTTGCGCGATGTGGAAATCCTAGGCTCAAGCAGTAACCATCTGGTCATCGATCTTAAAAAAGAGAACCTGGACGTCGGGGACGAGATCCGGTTCTCGATGCGCTATTTCGCCGTGGTCGGCTGTATGACGACCCAAGCGGTAGCGAAAGAATATATCCATCGTTAAAACAAAGAAGTCTGTTGGATCGACGATTTCGATGCGAAGGTGCGCATATAGGTAAACAGGGACTCGACATCGCAGACGATGCCGTGTTTTTCGCACTCTTCTTTCACGATCTTCGTCAGTTCTTCGTTGTGGTCGCTCATCACCGAGTATGCCAAACCATACTTTTTCTCATATTTCTCACGAAGCCCCGGGAAATGTTCATCCAGTTTCTGGTAATAGTATTCGCGATCACCCTCGCGCAAGGTCACGCCGGCACCGAAGAAGAGGACGCCGTACACCTTGGCTTCGATGCAATACTCTAGAATACCGCGGATGTTTTCTTCCGTATCGTTGATGTAGGGAAGGATCGGTCCCATCCAGACGATGGTCGGGATGTCATGGTCGCGCATCACCTTCAAGACATCGAACCGCTCTTTGGTCGTACTGACACGGGGTTCCAGGATTCTGCACAAATCTTCATCGAACGTCGTCAACGTCAATTGGACGACGCATTTCGCTTTCTCGTTGATTTTGCATAGCAGATCGAGATCCCTGAGGATCCGATCCGATTTGGTCTGGATCGCCAGACCAAATCCGTATTTCTCAATCAACTCGAGACTTTTTCGGGTGTGTTGCAGAACCGTCTCCAAATGGATGTAGGGATCGCTCATCGAACCGGTCCCGATCATGCATTTCGTCCGTTTCTTTCGCAGCGCTTCTTCCAACAATTCCAAGGCGTTGCTCTTCACCTCGATGTCCTCGAACTCGTGGTCCATCGCGTAACATTTGCTTCTGGAATCACAGTAAATGCAACCGTGCGAACAACCGCGGTAGAGATTCATTCCATTTTGGGCGGATAAGATCCCCTTTACTTCTTTTAGGTGCATTTTTCCCTCGTGCATTTGGATTTGGGTCATCCATCATCAAGCGGACTGGTTTTATGGTATAATATAACCATAGAATCGTCAATGAACAGAAAGGAAATATCATGATCAGCAAACAACTCGCAGAAGCACTCAACACGCAAATGAATTTCGAATTCGATTCCGCCAATCTCTATCTCTCCATGTCCGCCTTCGCGGAAGGGAAAAACTATCCGGGGGCAGCGCATTGGTTCCGCAAGCAGGTCCACGAAGAACAAGAACATGCCATGAAGATGTATAAGTATCTGGTTTCCGTCGGAGAAAAGGTAACCATTAAAGGGATGCCCGATCCGGAAACGGAATTCGCAGGTTATGTCGATCTCTTCAAGAAAGCCTTGGAGCATGAACGCATCGTCACAAGCCGCATCAACAACCTGATCGAAATCGCGCAAGCCAACAAGGATTTCGCGGCGAATTCGTTTTTGCAATGGTTCGTGGACGAACAGATCGAAGAAGAGGAAAACCTCAACAACATCCTGGATCGTTTGGCCTTGACCGACAATTCCGCCATTTCCATCGTCATGATGGACGACAGACTCGCATCTAGATAACAAGACCTCCGCAAGGAGGTTTTTTTATGCATCGATTACCATAACGACGAAAGAATCGAATATTCCGACAACAAGTAAAAAACAGATCGAATCGATCTGTTTTTGGGTTAGGGCATGTTGATGATGACGATATCGCCGTCTTTGCATTTGCCATCCGCATCGAATTCGACATAGCGCGGATAGCCTTCATACTCGATATTCGCCCCTGTATCGAAATCATTGATGACGATGAATCCGCTCCAGGTTTCTAGTTTGTCCTCTTTAAAGAAAGGTGTATCGTAATATTGGAATGCCCGGTCGATGCGTCCAATTCGGACCATAGATATTCCATCTCCGGTACTGTTCGGACGATGGATGGCGACTTCGTAGGATTTCGTCGTACCCTCCGGGACATTCAATTTGATGACGAAGGTCGCATCGGGAAACGTGAGGGACAATACGCCTTCCGGATAAGCATCGGTGATCACTACGGTTTTATTTTCCACTAGACTTCCGTACCCATAATCCGCCTTCGTCGCTTCATCTTTGTTTTCCACAAGATCGATAAAGGTTTCTTCATTCAACGGGTTACGTAGGTAAATATCCTCCATCGTCGTAACATAGACCTGCAGTCTCTTGTGACCGGCCTCGATCGCGGTCGAAACATAATAATCCATATCCCAATTGAACTCGAAATCGATGGTGACACTGAGATCGGCATCGGTCTCGAAGGGCCCGTAATAGTCGCCTTGTTGCGCTTTGCCGGGTTCTTCCGTTTTGGTGCCCGGAACCATTAAGTAGACGAGATAGCGATCATCCTTTTCTTCCGGGTTGGTAAGTTCGAGTTTCAATGTGACCTGCGGGAAGATGCCGGTGGGTACGGGTTCATCGTCAGGGTCTTGTTTCGCGGTTTTCGAACAACCGCTAAGAATGACGAGAAATAGAGTGAACACAATCGTCAGTTTCTTAAACATAGCACTTCCTCCTTGTTATGATTTTAACATATGCGCCAACTCACGTATACATCATGACAAGATTCATGAATGGTAAAAAAACGGCTTTCGCCGTTTAGTCCAGTTTTTCCTTTTTCTTCTTGAACATCGATTTCTTCGGGTGTGTTTCGCGATAGGCGGTGTAAGAGTACTGATAAGAACTGCTTTCTTTCTTGATCATCGTCAAAACCGTACCTAACAAATTGACGTTGGAGCGACGCAAGGTCGTCACCGCGATCTGCGCGGCTTCCTTCTCCGTCTGTTCGCTCGCAATGACGAACAAGGTGCCGTCGGCGGTTAAACCGATCGGGATCGAATCCGGTACGGGAAGGACCGGAGGCCCGTCCAGGATGATGATATCGAAGGAGTTACGCAGACTTGCGATCAAGTCTTTGAATTTTTTTGAAGAAAGCATTTCCGAAGGGTTGGGGACGACGGGTCCCGACGTGATCAGAAACAGTTCGTTGGTGATGTTGGGATGCATGATCTGCTGGCAATATTTATTGAACACACCGGGTTCGAACGAGGACTCAAGCAACAAGTTCGATAAACCACTCTTGTTGGACGCGTGGAACATCTTGTGGACGACCGGTTTGCGAAGATCGCAGTCGATCAAAAGGACACGCGGGTGTTGACCGGCCATGACGACCGCAAGGTTCGCGGCAACCGTCGATTTCCCTTCCGTCGGCTTGGCTGAAACGATCGAGATGACTTTGATTTTCTTCTCGAAATTCGAGAACTCGATGTTCGTGCGAAGATGGCGGAATGCCTCGGAAAGATCCGCGGAATAACCATATCCTTTGCCTCGTGCGGCTTGGTCCAGTAAAGTAACGAGTATGCGATCTGACATTGTAAATCCCCCCTGATAGGTGTATTTTAGGGTAATCCAAAGCAAAAGGCAATGCATTCGGGAGATTTTCATTAACCATACATTGCATCCCACTTATCGTCGACAAATCAGTCGGGAAAGTATGATAAAATAGGCAGGGGTGAAACTATGGACGAAAAATTCTACAATCCGGAGGATTCCGGTACCGAAATCGATTTACTTGAACTGCTGAAAGTCGTTCGCGACAACCTGGTGTTGCTGATGTTTTGCACCGTGTTGGGGATGGGCTTGGCTTTTTCTTATACGAGGTTTTTGGTCTCTCCGACGTATCGGAGCGTGTCGACCGTCTACATCAAGCCGTCGGTCGATGAAGGGGTCGTCAATTACAACGAACTGATCACGAATCAGAAGCTGACGGACACGTATACGCAGATTGCGAAAAGCAACCGGGTCTTGGACCGCGTGGTCGCGAAACTGCCGGGCGACATCACGGTCGAAGACGTTAGAAACGCCATCAGCGTTTCTTCCATCAAAGATACCGAAATCATTTCGATTTCGGCGACGACCATCGATCCCGAGTTGTCGGCGGATGTGGCGAACACGGTCGTCGAGGTGTTCATCGAACAAATCAACTCGATCATGACGATCGACAATCTGCGGATCATCGACGAAGCGATCATCGAGGAACAGAAGGTCGGACCCAACACCGTCTTGAATACGGTGATCGGAGGCTTTTTGGGGCTCTTTCTCGCGGCTGCCTATGTTTTGGTTAAAAAACTGATGGACCGTACGATCCATGACCGCAACGATGCGGAGACGCTTTTGAACCTGCCGGTTCTTGGCGAGATGATGTACTATGAAGACGGGATTCGTTGATTTCCACAGCCATGGCTGCTGGGGGATCGATGACGGAGTCCAAACAAAGGACGAAGCCGTCCTTTTTCTTCAGACCGCGCAGTCGACCGGAATAAAAACGATCTTCTGCACACCGCATATGATTCCCCAAGGGAAGTACGATGCCTCGATCGAGACGATCCGCAGAGCCGTTGATGAATTGAGGGAACTTGCTTTATCCCTTGGACTCGATGTGGAGATCAGGGGAGGGTCCGAGCTTTACCTCAACGAGTTTGCGGTGGATCGCATTTCGAACCAAAGGTTCGTCTTGCTTGAAGGCGTGGACGGTTTGCTTGTGGAATTCTCGCGCAGCGGGGCGGATTGGCGTGAAATCAACGAGCGCTTATATGAAATTTCGCTGGTCGTCGACACCATCGTCATCGCCCATCCCGAACGTTATTTCCGCGATCCTAACGAGATGTTTCGGGTCGTCGACGAATGGTTGGGTAATGGATATCTGCTTCAGTTGAACTCGACCAGCTTGTTGGGGGCGCACGGAGAAAACAATTTTCGCAACGCGTGGAACTTGCTTGAATCCGGGAAAGTCCATCTGGTCGCCAGCGATGCCCATGCGGGGGAAGGCCGGCGTACCTGCCGACTCGACGATGTCTATGCGGTCGTATTGAAACGATTGGGGAAGAATCGGACGCATCAACTCTTCTTCACCAATCCGCAGGAAGTCTTGGCGCGACGTAAGCCGGATCCCGTGATTGCGAAACGATCACTAACGAAACACATCAAACGATGGATATCCCGAATCTAGGATATCCTTTTTCTTGTTTGGGGCCAAAACTTTACGTATAATAAAGCCAAAGAGGTTGCACTATGAACGAAATGTATCAGGATCGATTCGCCAAGGGGAAAGTCGAACTTTCCTATTCTTCCAGAATGATGAACCGCCACGGGATCATCGCCGGCGCGACGGGGACGGGGAAGACCGTCACATTGAAGGTGCTCGCCGAGTCCTTCAGCAGCCACGGCGTCCCGGTTTTCCTCGCGGACATCAAAGGCGATCTCGCGAGCGTCGCGATTCCCGGAATCAGTAATCCGAAGCTTGAGGATCGCATCACGATGTTGGGCTTGGAAGGATTTCAATGGAAATCCTATCCAACCCGCGTATGGGATGTTTTCGGCGAGAAGGGTCATCCGATCCGCACGACCGTCAGCGAGATGGGACCGTTACTGATTTCACGTCTACTCCAGCTCAATGAAACGCAGATCGGTGTGTTGAACATCGTCTTTAAGATCGCGGATGACGAGGGCTATCTTTTACTTGACCTTAAGGATCTACGAGTGATGCTGAACTATGTGGGCGACCGGGCTTCCGAGTACACGACGCAGTACGGAACGATCTCGAAAGTCACGATCGGCGCGATCCAACGTGGATTGCTGACGTTGGAGAGCGAAGGCGCCGAATCTTTCTTCGGCGAGCCCGCCCTGGACATCCTTGATTTCTTTACCACGGACGCAGAAGGAAGAGGGGTCATCAACGTCCTCACCTCCGAACGGCTCTATCATTCGCCACGGGTTTATTCCACCTTCCTTTTATGGATGCTTTCCGAGTTGTTCGAAGAACTTCCCGAAGTCGGGGATCTGGATAAACCCAAACTGGTGTTCTTTTTCGACGAAGCGCATCTATTGTTCAACGACGCCCCCAAGGCGTTGGTCGAGAAAATCGAACAGGTCGTACGTTTGATTCGATCCAAAGGGGTCGGCGTCTTCTTCGTGACGCAAAACCCGGGCGATATCCCCGACCGCATCCTGTCGCAACTGGGCAATCGGATCCAACATGCCTTGCGTGCGTACACCCCCCATGAACAAAAAGGGTTGAAGACGGCGGCGGAGAGTTTCCGCGTCAATCCCGAATTGGACACCATCACGGCATTGACCGAACTTAAAACGGGGGAAGCGTTGGTATCCATGTTGGATGAAGACGGTCGGCCTTCGATCGTACAACGCGTCTTTGTCTTTCCTCCACACAGTTTGCTTGGCACCATCGACGAAGGCACACGGACGCGGTTGATCCGGGAGTCCAAATTCGACGGGAAATACAGGGATGTCCGTGATCGCGAGTCGGCGTATGAACTGATCACGAAGCGGATGGAGAGGGAAGAAAAAGAAGAAGCCCGCGAAAAAGAACGCTTGGAACGGGAAAAACAAGATCGCAAAACCACGACGACACGCAAAACCACGACGAGCCGCAGAACGAGTTCAAGGCGGACGACCGGGCTGGAAAAGGCGGCCAACAGCATGATGACCCAGATCGGAAGGACGGTCGGGCGTGAACTGATCCGCGGTGTCCTTGGTTCATTGAAGAAATTTTAACCACTTGGGTTTTATTTTGACCAAGTAGCCAAAATCTCGAGAAACCACTTGTAGGAATAAGTTGACGTGCTATAATGAGGACGGTTTAAAAGACCACTCAATTTGGGGTCAACGTGGGAAGTCTAGAATCGATTCGACAAGAGCAAAAAAAGTCTGATGGGGATCGGACTTTTTTTGTGGTTGGACGGAGTGCGGAAACCTTTGAAGAACAGGGATGGAAACGATATAATAAACACAAGAAACGAGGGATATCTATGATCCGGATCCTTGTGGTGGACGACCACGAACTGATCGTCGAGTCGATGAAGGCGATCCTCTCTTCGCAGAATGACATGTTGGTCGTGGGCGGGGCGAATTCAGGCAACGATGCGTTGGTTTTGGCGCGTCAGTACAAGCCGGATTTGATCATCACCGACGTCTATATGCCTGATGGCGACGGGATGATGCTGACAAGTAAGATTAAGGAAGAGTTCCCCGGGATCAAGATTCTGGCCTTGACGATTTTCGACGACGATAAAACCGTGAGGGCGATGTTGGATGCCGGGGTGGATGGTATCATCTCGAAAGACCTGCGGAAAGACAATCTGATCCTTGCCATCAAGAACACGATGTCCGGGATGTCGGTGATGGACGCCAAGACCTTTGCGAAATTCAAGGAGATCGTTCAAAGCCCTGCTTATAAAGACCAACAGATCATGACCAAATTCGAAATCAACATGACGGAACTGTCGATCATCCGCTGTGTCTCCCAAGGGTTAAGCAACCAGAGCATCGCCGATCAACTCTTCATCAGCGAGAGCACCGTCAAACATCGGCTGGCTTTACTCATGGAACGCTTCGGTGTGCAAGACCGCGTCCAACTCGCCGTCTTGGCCGCGAAGAACGGTATCCTTTAACTCATGCTTTGGGCCGATCCGTATATCGTCATCGCCGTCGCCGAATTGGGTTTGGGTTTCGTCATCATTTCACTCTTGATGACGGAAAGAAGCCGATCCCTCTATTTTAAGTTCCTTTACATTCAGCAAACCGTCGCGAACGTACTGGCCTTGTTCGTTTTTTTAATGCGCTATATCGACTTCACATCCCGGTATTATGAAATCGAAGGGGTTCTGAAGGAAGTCATGGACATCTTCTCCGAACACGAGTCGATCAGCCAGTCGTTGCTTGTGGTGACCATCGCCTTGACCATCATGGTCACGATGATCTATTTTTCCATGCGTTCGACCGAAAAACAAACGATCGGAAACTTGTTTTACTCCAACACGACGCCGATCGCCATCCTCAACGATACCGACTTGTTCGACTCCAATACGGCGTTTCGTGAAATCCTCGACCAAGTGCCGATGATGGATTTGCGAACGAAGGAGAAAATAAACATCGATAGCAAGACCTATCTGATCAAGCGGTATCCGATCTCGACGCTGATGAAAAGTTATCATGTGGAGACCTTGGTTTTACTGGATGTCAGCGAGCAGGAATATGCATTGAAACGCCTGAATCTTTTGGATCAGCGTCTTTCGATGATCTCGTTGCTACTAAAAAATAAACTGAACCTGCTTGAGAAGTTGATCGAGTTGAAAAGCAAGAACCGGATCGCCATCGAACTCCACGATGAAATCGGACATAACCTGACGTTGGCGGTATCGGTTCTAGACCGGATGCATGACGAAAAATTGCGTGAAAGCATCCCGGATCATTCCATCGAACGACTATTGGAAGAAGGGAAAAACATCACCCTGTCCCTCTCCCAGGACCGAAAGAACACCGTTACCGGGAAATATCTCGAAGAAATGCTTGAAAGTTATATACTTTATTTGAAGTGGGTTGGGATCCATGTCACCTTGAACGTATCGACCCAACAGCTCAAATTGAAACAGGAAAGTATTTTGACCTTGTACGCGATCTGCAAAGAAGCGTTTTCGAACACCGTGAAATATGGGAATGCCGGTGAGGTTTTAGTCACTTTGAAAGTCAGCGAGAATCCTGATACGCTTGAACTGATCATCAAAGATAACGGTAAAGGCTGTAAAATGGTGAAGGAGGGGAACGGATTGAAAGCGATCCGGGCCAGGGTCGAGCGTAACCAAGGGTCGTTCAGTTATCATGGCAACGACGGATTCGAACTCTCCTGCCTACTTCCTCTGATCAGGATGACGGAGGAAGACGTATGAACCTTCAAAACTTGTGGATCCTGGTCGTTCCGCTCAATGCGGTCTTCCTGATCCAAATCATCGTGCGGCTTCAGTCTTATGTTAAGAAAACCAACTTTATCAAGTTCGCGATCCTGCTTCATATTCTTGAATTGGTCTGGCATGTCTCGGCGCTTTTCAACGGGATTCCGGAAACGGCGGAAGCCTACATCCTCTTGAAAATGATGCGCTACACCATGGTTTTCATTCCTTCCGCGTTATTGATGGTCGCGCTTTCCATCGATGAAACCTATGTGGTGAAGCGAGCGGACCTCTGGATGGTCTTCTTTCCTCCGATGCTTTTCTATGTCGCATTGAATCTCGCGGATACGAGTTATCTGCTTTACGACAACTTCTTTCTCGCCTTGACGACCACATCGCGCTTCTACACGTTCAGCGTTTTGGTCAACATGATTTACTATTTCACGTTCGTCCTGATCATGTTGATGAACATGGATCGTTTTTATCGCCTTTCGAAACACAGGAATCTCTACTTCATCCTCAGTTTCCTCGGTTCGACCGTGCCTTCCTTGGTCGCCTATCTGATCGGTTTCAACATGGTGTCGACCAACGTGGATACCTTCTCCCTCTTTGTCCCGCTATGGACGATCGGTTTGTATTTCACGATGATCCTGCCTCGTCTTCGCTTCTTCTATTCCGTCCATCTTTCCAACATGATCAACAACATCGACTATCCGATCGCCATCTTCGATATGAAAGGCCGGCGTCTCGGTTTCAACATCGCCTACCGCGACGACATCTATCCCCACACCGATTTCAATCTTTTGGAAAAACTCCACTTGAGACAGCACAACGAACCGATCCTTCTCATCAAGAACCGGTATTACCAAGCGATCCAGGAAGAGTTATACAATGAAGGGAAGAACTATGCGACGGCGGTTTATTTCAACGATGTGACATCGTTGCGTAAAAGCATCCTCGAGAGCGAAGAGAAAGTCCGGAAACTGGATGAGTTGAACGACCAATTGTTGGAGGACATGGTGATCCAGGAGAAGTTGATCCAGGAAACCAACCGGCAGGAAGTGTTCGATGCCATCCAACAGGATCTGGTCGCGAGTTACCAACACGCCCTCGACCGATTGACTAAAGAAAGATCGGATGAGACCTTGGACGAGGTGAAGGCGGATTTGCAGGGGACTTTGATGATGCTGAGGAGGATCGTGAAGGAACTTCGTTCGCAGGCGGAAGAAATCATGGACATCGGCCGATTGATCGATACCTGTGTCACGCTTTATGATCCGCAACGGTTGGAGATCAAAATCACGCCATCACCCGACTTGACGGTGTTGACTTTCGCCCAAGCGTCCGCGATCTACCTGGCCGTCCGTCAGATTCTGGACTTCGCATCGATGCAACCGCAGTGCCATGCGGCGGACATCGTTTTGCGCAAAGAAGCGGGACGTCCGATCCTCGTCACCGGACTTCGCTGTTCACGTAAGATCGAAGACAACGTCATTTCGGAGTTCGAACGCAATGTCTTCTATCGAGGTTCCAAGAAAACCGCCGGTTTGAACATCATGAACTCGGATGACGGATGCATCATCTATGCCGTGCTTGAACCCTAACCTTTGGAGGTAACCATGAAGAATCTGCCTGAACAACCCTTGATTCCCGTATTGACGACCATGAAGCAAGTCGAATTGTTTCTTGAGACCCCTCTATCGCTCTGTTTACTCCAGGACATGCATTATAGTCTTCTTAAAGAAGTCGTACGCATCCTGCATGAAAACCAACGCTTCGGCTTGGTCCATATCGAATTGATCCACGGGATATCCAACGATGAGTTCGGAGCGCAGATCCTGACACAGCAACTTCGTGTCGACGGGATCATTTCCTCCAAGCCCAAGATCATCGAGACGGCGAAGAAGAACCATGCCTTTGCGATCCAGCGCGTTTTCCTGATCGACAGTAAGTCCTTGACCCGGGGTTTGGCCTCGGTCAACGAAACCAATCCCGATGCGATGGAAGTCATGCCGGCGTTGACGTATCCTTTGTTTGAGATGATCCGCGAAAAGACCTCGGTGGAACTTTGGGCGGGGGGGCTGGTGAAGAACGAGGACATCGCGAAAACCATCCTTGAAAGCGGGGCGAAACGGATCACGGTCAGCGATCTTGCCCTTTGCGTAAAAATGAAGCAGTCATAAGTTTTGAAATGCATCCTCTTCTGCATTAAAATGAACAGGAACGTGAGGTTACCATGGATTTCAATACACTCATCCAACAACGCAGAAGCCATTATGAATACGCCAAGTCCACGATTTCGGACCAGACGTTGATTCAATTGACGAAAGATTTACTCTCGACCACGCCCAGTGCGTTTCATTCCCAAAGCCAACGCATCGTTCTACTGCTTGGGGAAAAGCATGATACCTTCTGGGATCTTGTTTTGGAACGTCTTCGCTATGAAGTCCCCGAAGAAAAGTTCCCAAGAACCCAGGCCAAGATCCAAGGCTTGAAGAACGGGCAGGGGACCTTCCTGTTCTACGACGACACGGATGTGACGAAACAGATGGAAGAGCGGTTCCCTCTTTATGGGGAAAGCGCACAGCTTTGGGCGTATGAATCCAACGCGATGCTGCAATACGCCACCTGGCTGGGACTCACGCAACTCGGGCTTGGCGCATCGCTTCAACACTATAACCCTCTGATCGACCAAGTGACCCAAGACGCATTCCAGCTCCCGGCACAATGGAAACTCATCGCCCAGATGCCTTTCGGATCGGCGGTCGACATCGCGAAAACCAAGATTTCGCAGCCCGTCGAAGATCGGATGATCCTGAAAAAATGAACGACCCGAGAGGGTTTTTCTTTTTAGCACTCACCACTTGACAGTGCTAAAAAATATGCTATATTAGGATTAGGGAGAGAAATCTCCCGCAGAAAAGGAGGAAATCGTATGAGAAACAGTTTAATCCGACGTCCGAATTCGTTGCTTGAAGACTTCTTCAATGACGACTTCTTCTATCCGCGCACTTTGGGATCGCATCTGGATGTGTATCAGGAAAACGACAACTATGTCGTCGAAGCCGACCTTCCCGGATTCAAAAAGGAAGAGATCGAACTGCAGTATGAAAACGACCTACTCACGATCCGTGCGCAACATAAAGAAGAGTCCAATGAAGAAAACAAGAAGTATGTCTATCGTTCCCGCTCCATGGCTTCCTATGTGAAGCAAATCCGGTTCACCAACATCGACCCGGCGAAGATCGATGCGAAATTCGATGACGGTGTTCTCAAGGTCACCCTTCCTTCAAGGGACCACATTCTGGAAGAAACGAAACGGATCGAAGTCAAGTAACCCTAAAGGGCGGCGTCATCGCCGCCTTTTTCGTGATTAAACAAGGTCGAAGAGATGAAAACAAGGGTGGAAAATCGATGTCGTTCCCGACGTATTCGACGTGACAGTATGCAAGATTTCTGGAAACGAAGGGATAGAAACACGGATGATGACGTAGAATACGGCATTTTCACTAAAAAATGTTGATACCGCTTTCATTTGTGAAGTGATATAATAAGTTTGACGGAGGACTGATTATGGAAAATAAACTGCAGCTTGATCTCGGTGTCGACAAAATCATCGAATCGTTTGAAGTGCGTTCCGTTCTGGAAGGGAATGCGGCGTTCCGCGCGGCACTGACGAAACCGGATACCCAGAAACTCGAAGAGTATGTAAAATTGATGGATCATTGTAAATCCGGTCCTGAATTCCTCGAAATCAATGTGAAGTTCCACAAAGAATTGTTCAGACTTTCGGATGCCACCACGCATGCCGAACTGGTCGAAATCCTTTGGAATCGGATTCCTCTGGAAAACGTCGCGACCACCCAGGAAGATCGTCTGCGGATCAACGATGAACACAAAGCCATCGTCGAAGCGTTGAAAGACGCGGATGCCAACCGCAGTGAATTGGTCGCGAAACAACACGTCCTGCATGTCATGGCGGATTGTGTCGACCACATCTACGAAATCAAACAATAGTAAGAAAAATAATAAGCAAGATGACGACGGACTTGAAAAAGTCCGTTTTCATTTGGAAGGATATTCCGATAAACAGGGATGATCCGCAATGAATGCGAAACGGATTGCCAAGTGTGTCAAACGAAGATTCTCTCTGTTTTCATTGTGCTATAGTAACGTGGAACCATACTGGAAAGAGGTACGAATGGAAAAAATCGATCTGATCGTCGCGGATCTCGACGGTACCTTATTGGACGCCAAAGGGAAGATCTCGGACGCTACGAAAAAAATGTTGGTTGAATTAAAGAGAAGGGGGATTCCGTTTGCGATCGCGACCGGACGACCGTTCTTCACCGTGAATCCGAAACTCAACGAGTGGGGGATCGAGAATCTGGTCTCCGCTTTGTTCTGTTCCAACGGGAACCACAGTTTCGATTTCATCCACGGAAAAGAAGACCACATCGGATATTTCGACCCGTCGCTGATCGGTGAGATCGTCGAAACCTACAAGCATTTCGATGCCAATCCGACGGCCTATATGGAGGATCACTTCGTCGCGACCAAACACGACGACTTCGTGAAACGGCTGGTCGCCAAAAACAACATGACCGTGGTCTTCGGCGACTTGGTCGAATTGGTTAACCGCCCGATCGAAAAAGTGATCCTGGCGGCGGATTTCGATGTCATCACGCAGATGGAGAGATTCCACGCGGAGAATCCCAGTCCGCATTACCGTGCGTTCCGTTCGCAGAAAGATCTGTTCGAGTTCATGGACCCAAGGGTATCGAAAAGCGCGGCCGTCCAAGCCTTCTGCGATAACCATGGGTTATCGATGGAAAACGTCGTCGCCTTCGGGGATACGGGGAACGATGTGGAAATGGTCAGGGACGCGGGATTGGGTGTCGCGATGGCCAATGCGACGCCGGATGTCCTTAGCGTCGCCAAAGTCATTGCGAAACATCATGACGACAACGGCGTCGCGAGACTCGTTTTCGACTTATTGGGGGAATCGTGGTAGATAATTCCAATGAAATGGAAACGATTTCAACTTTACCTGAAAAGACGTTTCTAAACATCGGTCAAGTATGGTAATACGGAATTTTTTTGACATAATGATAACGTACGGAACCGGCGGTTAGGGTTCCGAAATTTAAAAGGAGAACAAAATGAAACAAATCAAGATCGTTACCATCGGCGGGGGAAGCAGCTACACGCCGGAACTCATCGAAGGATTCATCAATCGTCAGGCACAACTCAACATCAAGGAAATCTGGTTGGTCGACATCGAAGAAGGCAGGGAAAAATTGGAAATCGTCGGAGCGATGGCCAAACGCATGGTCGAAGCCGCAGGATTGCCTTGGGAAGTCCATCTTACCTTGGATCGCCGCGAAGCGCTGAAAGACGCGGATTTCGTTACGACCCAATTCCGTGTCGGATTATTGGATGCACGGATCCGCGATGAAAGAATTCCTTTAAGCCATGGCTTGATCGGACAAGAAACCAACGGAGCCGGCGGAATCTTCAAAGCCTTCCGTACGATCCCCGTCATCCTGGCCATCATCAAGGATATGAAAGAGCTTTGCCCCAACGCGTGGTTGGTCAACTTCACCAATCCCTCGGGCATGGTGACCGAAGCCGCCATCAAGGTCGGCGGTTGGAAGAAGACCATCGGGTTGTGTAACGTTCCGATCGGCTTGGTTAAAATGGCCAACGCCGTCATGGGCGTCGCCGAGGATTCGGAAGAACTGTTTACGAAATTCGCCGGGTTGAACCATTTCCATTGGCACCGCGTTTGGGATAAGGACGGCAACGAAGTCACCGCCCACATCATCGACGAGGTCTACAAACCTGAAAACAAAGGCAAATACGCCGGGGTCAAGAACGTCCGCGACTTGGCGTTCAACTTCGAACAAGTCAGGGATACGGGCTTGCTGCCGTGTTCCTACCACCGTTACTACTACATCACCAACGACATGCTGAAGAGCGAAATGGCTGAATATGCCGAAGGAAAAACGCGTGCCGAAGTCGTGAAGAGAACCGAAGCGGAATTGTTCGAGTTGTACAAAGACCCGGCCCTCAACTACAAGCCGGAACAGTTGACCAAACGTGGTGGAACCCATTACTCCGACGCGGCTTGTGAAGTCGTCGCCTCGATCGTCAACGACAAGCGTACCCAGATGGTGGTCAGTACCCAAAACAACGGTGCGATCTCCGATTTGCCCTACGATTGCGTCGTCGAAGTCTCCGCATTGATCACATCCCACGGCGCCGAAGCGCTGAACTGGGGCTCCTTCCCGCCGGCGACCCGCGGTATCCTGCAGGTTCAAAAGGCGATGGAAGAAGTCGTCATCGACGCGGCGGTAACCGGCGATTACGGGAAAGCACTCCAAGCGTTCACCGTCAATCCTTTGATCCCCTCGGGTGCGATCGCACGCGATCTGCTCAACGAAATGTTGGTCGCAAACAAGAACTACCTCCCGCAATTCAGCGCGAAAATCGCCGAATTGGAAGCGGCCGGCGTAACCTACGTCGCAAAGTAGATAACATAACCGTCAAAACACGACGGTTTTTTCTTGGCTTTTCTTGAATAATTTACCACGCTTAACTCGATCTGAGGGAGCCGGCGACGAATGCATGGTAATGTTTGCCAATGTCTTGGCGGCATCTTGTTTTACACTCCTTGTCCCGATAAAGTGATGCTTACAAAGGAAACGAAAGCCCATGAAAGAAAGATTGATGAATCTCGTTTTACGATCGGCGAAGAAACTCCAGACCCAACGTCACATGGTTTCCATACGCAACGCGTTTTCGACGATGTTGCCGATCATCATCGCAGGGGCGTTTTGCACCTTGATCCTAAACGTCGTCGTATCGACGACTTCGACCGGGATCAGTCTCGCGAAGCTTCCCGGTATGGCTTGGCTATCCCATCTCGCACCGATGTTCAACGCGGCCAACTATGCGACGATGAATTTTTTCGCGATCGGCATCGTTTTCTTGATCGCGATGGAACTGGCGAGGGGCTACGGCATCAAGGACAATGTCGTGTCGATGGTCGCGATCGCGAGTTTCGTCTCGCTCTGTTCCACATCGGCGACGCTTGTCGTCGACGGGGAAATGCATACGATCCTCAACGTCTTACCGCGTCAGTTCACCAATGCGCAAGGCTTGTTCATGGGGATGTTCGCGGCGATCGCATCCACGGAAATCTACTGTCGGTTGGTGAAATCGAAGAAACTGGAAATCACAATGCCAAGCAGCGTGCCGTCCAACGTCGCCCAACCCTTCAACGTCATGTTTCCGGCGATCCTGACGATCTTGACCATCTCCGGATTCGGGATGGTGTTCGAGATGGCGAGTGGACGAACGGTCTACGATGCCATTAACATCTTCATCCAGACGCCGTTGAAAGGGATTCTGACCGGTCTGCCGGGTTATCTTGTCCTGTTCGTCTTGGCGACGCTTCTATGGTCGATCGGCATCAACGGGACCATGGTATTGCGTCCGATCTACGAATCGACGATGCTGGGGGCGTTGGCGGCCAACCTGGACGCCGTGACGGCCGGACTTCCCGCACCCAACATCCTCAACACGACCTTCACCACGGTGTTCACCAGCGGGACGGGGGCGGGGATGACCGGCGGATTGGTCGTCGCCTTGCTTCTGTTTTCAAAACGGGACGACTACAAGACGATCGCGAAACTCTCGCTGGTCCCCGGTTTCTTCAACATCAACGAGACGATGACCTTCGGGTTGCCGATCGTCATGAATCCGATCCTCATCATCCCTTTCGTCCTGGCACCGATCGTGTCGGCGACCTTCGGATATTTCATGACGCTCATCGGCTTCGCGACGCCGATGGTCTACCTGGTTCCCTGGACTACGCCGCCCTTGATCAAATCATGGCTGGCGACGGGTGGACATCTTGGAACAGTCGTCACCGAACTGCTCGCCTACGGTTTGGTCTTCCTGGTGTATCTGCCCTTTGTCTTCATCACCAACCGACAGGTCGAAAGCGAAGAAACCAATGGTACTCGATTCGCCGCCGTTCAATCGTGACGGACGAACTGAATCTTCACAAAACAAGGGGATTCGACCCAAAAGTTTGGAAACCCTTGCCAATCCCTGGGCATTCGATTGTATGTACAAATCATGCAAGGTAAACTACGGATGACGGGGACGCCCGGGGATAAGTCGAAAATCAGACAAAGGTTATCCTAAATTCTAGACGAATCTTACGATGTATGTGCAAAATCCGAAAAACTTGATTACAATAAAAGTAACCGATAAAGGAGTGCGCCATGATCGTAGATCGACTGAAAAACCTTGATAACCTGACGACGCAAGAAGAAGCCGTCGTCGATTACATTCTGAAGAATCCGAGATCGCTTTTGAAGATGAGCATCAACGATTTGGCGTTGGCGAGTTATACGTCGGCGTCGACCGTGGTGCGGCTCTGTAAAAAAGCCGGGACCAAGGGATATGTGGATTTCAAAATGGTCTACATTTCCGAGTATCCCGAATTGATGCGCCTGAATGAAAGCCTGAAGCAGGTCCCCTTTGACAAAACGTCCAACATCGACGATGTCATCCACACCTTGCCTCTGATCTTCAACAAGACCATCGACTACACCAAAAGCATGATCGACCGGGCGACCATCGTCCGGGTCGTCAACCAGATCAAAGGATGCAAGTATCTCAACATCTATGGCGACGGGATCAATTTCGACGTCGCCAACATCGCCGCCTATAAATTCGAGGAAGTCGGGATCAACGCCAAGGCGTATTCAAGCACGCATTGGCAGCACATCGCCAGGCTGGGGATGAACCACATCCCGGCGTTCGCCATCCTCCTATCGCATACCGGCAAAAACCCCAACATCCTCGACGCGGCCAAGCGCCTCAAGGAACATAACATTCCGACCCTGGCGATCTGCGGCAAGTCCGATCGCCGGTTAAGCAGCCTCTGCACGGAAACCCTTCAAATCATGACATCGACCAGTACGCTGGAGATGTCCAATACGCTATTCACCTTATCGACGCTCTATGTCTTCGAGGTCTTGGTGATGGCGATGTACATCCAGAATTTCGAATCGGTCGAGCAGGTCGCAAAGAAACTGTTCGGTTCAAGGGATACCTGGAATTTGGAGGAATGACTTGCTTAAGGAGAACACATGACGCAACACAAAACATTCCCCGAGGGTTTCCTTTGGGGCGGGGCGACGGCCGCCAACCAGGTCGAAGGCGGATGGAACGAAGGCGGAAAGGGGATGTCCGTCTCGGATGTCGCCCGATTCAAGCCGAAACTCAACGTCACCAACTATAAGGCGCACAACGAAGTCACATCCAAGGATATCGAAGCCGCGCGCACTGCGACGGATCTGACCCTTTATGCGAAACGGCGCGGTAGCGACCATTATCACCGCTATAAAGAAGACGTCGCGCTTTTCGCCGAAATGGGCTTCAACGTCTATCGCCTTTCCATCGCGTGGAGCCGGATTTTCCCCAACGGGGACGACCTGGTCCCCAACGAGGAAGGGTTGAAGTTCTACGACGATCTTTTCGACGAACTGCTGAAATACGGGATCGAACCCCTTGTTACGATGAGCCACTATGAACCGCCGCTCAACCTGACCGAAAACTATGACGGCTGGTATAGCCGCGAAGTCATCGGTTTCTTCACCCGTTTCGTCGATACGATCTGCGAGCGTTATAAAAACAAGGTCAAATATTGGCTGACCTTTAACGAAGTCGATTCGATGATCCGTCATCCCTTCACTACGGGGGGGCTGATCGAAGACCGTTTCCCGGAGGGGACCTTCGAACAAGTCATTTTCCAGGCGATGCACCACCAGTTCGTGGCGAGCGCTTTGGCGACCAAGATCTGCCATGAAATCATACCGGGGTCGCAGGTCGGATGCATGCTGACGAAACTGACGTTCTACCCTTATACCTGCGATCCGCAGGATGTCTTGAAGGCACAGCAGGATGCCCGTCATACCTACGCGTACAGCGATACGCAGGTCTTCGGGGAATACCCTGCGTATCTTCTCAGCAAGTTCAAAAACAAAGGCATCGTCATTAAAAAAGAAGATGGCGACGATGATATCATGAAAAATTATCCGGTCGATTTCGTCTCGTTCAGTTATTACTCGTCGACCTGTTCATCGGCCAACCCCGAGAATCTCGACCATACCGACGGGAACACCCTGCGCGGGGTCGCCAACCCTTACATCCCGTCCAGCGACTGGGGATGGCAGATCGATCCGACGGGTTTACGTATCTCGATGGTCGACCTCTACGACCGCTACCGTAAACCATTATTCATCGTCGAGAACGGCCTGGGTGCGGTGGATATGGTCGAAGCGGACGGAAGCATCAACGACGATTACCGGATCGCCTACTTCAAGGCGCATTTGCAGGCGATGTACGACGCGATCACGGAAGACGGTGTCGATCTCATGGGGTATACCTCCTGGGGTTGCATCGACCTGATTTCGGCTTCCACCAACCAAATGTCGAAGCGTTACGGATTCATCCATGTCGATGCGGACGATTTGGGCAACGGGACCTACGACCGAAAGAAGAAAAAGTCGTTTCACTGGTATAAGGAAGTCATTTCGACCAACGGTTCGAGTTTGTTCCAAGAATGAAACAAGGCTCCGGGGATTTCCCGGAGCCTTGTTTGTTTACTCTTTCGCGCTGACATCCTGGATGATCCCGTTGAACAGGATCAACTTGTTCTCCAGATCGACGATGAAGATCTGGTAAGGACGATCCACCGTCATCTCGTAATCCCCGATTTCGATCGAGGTTTCACGGATGTCGATGACCGTGACGGCTGCGGCTTCGGTGCCTTTCTCGTCGATCATCAGTCGCGCCTTATGCAAGACCTCGGCGATGTAGAGGTCGCCGTCTTCGCTCAGTTCCGAGAAATCCGCCACCCCGCCGGTAAAGGCATCGCTCAAGCCCATTGCGATCAACTTGTCGTTGAGGATCTCCTTGGTCGCAAGGTCGACTTTGGGTAGTTTCAAGGTGACGGATGCGGACTGCATGTCGTCCAACAGCCGGTTCAGCATGTCGCTTGTCGTAATCGGCGCGGTTTCATCCTTGCCCAATACGACGACCATCCCGGTCTTGTTTCCTTTGTAGGGAAGCAAGATCGCCTGCATCGCATCGTCTTCATAGTAGTTGAACGAACTCGTTTGGTTCATATACGAGACGGTCACATCGGTTTTGCCATGGAAAATCCCGTCTTTCGTTTCCGCCTTGTCGAATTGATTCAGCCAATCCGCTTTGAAATAGATCGTGTTGATCAAAAACATGACGGTGCTGGGATCGATCTTATCCAAGGTTTTCTTGATCAGGTTGTTGGTGTTCTTTTCGACCCATCCGTTGATCTCATCCAACGCGCTGTCTTTGGCGAAATCCATCGCCGCGATCATCGCACCGAAATAGTCTTGATTGCGCTGTAGGAACGCCGGTTTCACCTTGTCCTTGAAGTCCTCCCTCATCCAGAGGCTATTGGCCAGTTTGATGATGACGGGGTCCTGGACATTCAGGTTTCCTTGAAGCGCCCGCAATTGATCGAACCATCCGGCTTGGTCGATGTTCGCCGGGATCAGCAGGTCCGCGAATTGTTTGTAGGTGTTGCCGGCTGTTCCGTGGGAAGCCATGGCCAGGGCGACGTAGATGCTCAGGGACGACATGAATACGTTCTTGTCGCTGGATTCATCCTGGATCAGAAACGCCAGGTCGTTGATGTTCTGGACCAAGCCCGCATCCAGGATCGCCGCTTCCTTCAATGAAAGCGAACCGGTGGTATTCGATAGTTTGTGGATCGATGATGTCGTACATGCACTCAGCAACATCGCCGAGCACATAAAAGACAGGATTTGCTTTTTCATGATGCCACCTCCAAAGATAGGATAGCACATTCCATGTTAAGTGAAGCTTAAGATGTTCATGAACGGCGATGCAGCGTTGCCAAATCCAAAAGCGGGGGGTACAATAAGATGGAATGTGAGGGAAAATCATGGAAAACCTAGTCGAATTACTTAAAGCGCTGATCTTGGGGGTCGTCCAGGGCATCACCGAATGGTTACCGGTCAGTTCGACCGGACATTTGATCTTGGCCGAAAACTGGATGCCGTTCACCTTATCGGAAACGTTTGTCGAGACCTTCTTCGTCCTCATCCAGGTCGGATCGATCTTCGCGGTCATCTTGCTGTTCTTTACTAAGTTGAATCCGTTTAGCCCCAAGAAAAACGAAACGCAGAAAAGAGACACGTTGGTCTTGTGGTCCAAGATCGTCGTGGCTTCGATTCCGGCCGGGATCATCGGGATTCTGTTCGACGATCTGATCGATGAAGTGCTTTACACGCCCTTGGTCGTCGCGTCGATGCTTGTGGTCTATGCGATCGCCATCCTTTGGGTGGAGCGCAGAGGGAAGAAACCGGGGATTTCCACCTTGAATCAAGTCAGCTATCAAACGGCTGCGCTCATCGGTTTGTTTCAGGTGTTGGCCTTGGTACCGGGAACATCGCGTAGCGGTGCGACCATCCTTGGCGGGATCCTACTTGGCGCTTCGCGCGTCGTCGCATCCGAATTCTCGTTCTTCATGGCGATCCCCGTCATGCTTGGGGCGGGAGGCTTGAAACTGATCAAAGCCGGATTCGACTTCGCACCGATCGAATGGGCGGCTTTGGCCACCGGCTTCATCACGGCTTTCGTCGTCTCGCTCTTCGCCATCCGTTTCCTGATGAACTATATCCGCAACCATGACTTCACCGTCTTCGCGTACTATCGGATCGCTCTGGCGGCGCTGGTTCTGACGCTGCTGTTCATCTGATGATCTTCTACTTCACCGGGAGCGGCAACTCCCTATCCGTCGCCTCGCAACTCATCCGCGACGAACCCTTGGTGTCGATCGTCGATGCGATGCGTGATCGGAAGTACACTTTCGACCCCGGCGAATCCGTCGGGATCGTGTTTCCGATTTATTTCTACACCTTACCGACGGTCGTGGAAACGTTTCTTGAGAAACTGCGTTTCTCTTATCCTCCCGACTATGTCTATGCGGTCGCGACCTGCGGCGGGACGACCGGGGCGGCGATGGAGAAGGCTCGCCGGATCCTGAGTCGAAAGGGAGTCCGTCTTTCCGCTTCCTTTTCCGTCTTGATGCCGGACAACTACATCCTGCTCTACAACCCGCCAACCGAAGAACAAGTGAAACTACGGTTAATCCATTCGAAAACCACGATCGGCGACATCAGGCGATTGGTTCGATCCCAGGAAAGAGGGGATTTCAATCTTCTCAAAGGACCCTTACCCCACGTCGTTTCGCTTACCGCGTCGACCCTTTACCGGTTCAGCCGTGGAACCGTCAAGTTCAACGTGGACGACACCTGCATCTCCTGCGGCTTATGTGAGGAAGTCTGTCCGACACGGACGATTGCGATGGGCGAAAAGAAGCCGAAATGGGTCAATCCGACCTGTTCCCACTGTCTCGCCTGCATCCACCGCTGTCCGGTTGAAGCCATCCAATACGGTCAAGGGACGCGCAACCGAAGAAGGTACCAAAACCCTGAAGCGAAATTCTAAAAAAGACCCGTTCGATTTCCAGAAATGGAATCCGTACGGGTTGTTTTTCTATAATTCTTCTAGAGATAGGAAGCCATCTTGAGGAAACGTGCCTCTTGGTAATGATAGGTCCCCCGATTGAAATAAGCGATTTCACCTTTGCGGTTCATCCCGAAGTTTTCCGTCCTGAATCCCGGGTCGCCTTCGTTGAGTTCCAACAAATCCGCTTCATATTTCGTCAACTTCACGGCCCGCAAGACATAGTCGTTGAAGGTCATCTTCATGCCGGGTTGCGTCCGGAAGTAACTGAGGATTGAAGTCGATACGATTTTCTCCGTCAAATGGATCAAGTCTTTCCGGTAGTACATCCTTTCCAGGCTATAGGGTTTCTTGTCGATGAGACGTAAACGTTCGATGTAGTAGAGGATGCTTCCGACAGGAATCTCCAGTTTTTCCGCCAGATCGTCGTCGGCAGGGATTTCGATGAATGAAATCAGATGCGTCGAGACGTCGCGCGGAGCGAAATCATGGGTCAAGCCGCCGATGTTTTCAAGATTGATGCATCCATCCATCAGATGTTTGCGAAGGAAGATCCCTTTGCCTTGGACCGGGTAGCAATACCCTTTACGGATCAGCATGTCGATGGCGCGTCGAACGGTATTGCGGCTGACGTTGTACAGTTGGATGTATTCGTCTTCCGTCAAGAGCTTGCGGGTGTCGCGGAATTTCCCGGCTTTGATGTCTTTCTCCATTTCATGGAAGATCTCTATGTATTTCGATTCCATCGAACGCCCCCTTTCTAGAGGAAGGATGCCATTTTCAAACTCCGTATTTTCTGATAATGATAGACGGTTCTCCCATAATGGACGACCTTGCCTTTACGATCCATCCCGAGATTCTCGAATTGGAACCCCGGATCCCCCTCGCAAAGGGAGAGTAAATCCGCTTCGTGGCGGGTCAGCTTCACCGCTTCGATGACATAGTCGATGAAACAAAGTTTGATCCCCAACTTGGATTGGNNTAGATCGAACCCAGGCACGCATCCTGTGTAAGGGGAACTTTCTCGCTATTATAGTACAGCCTTTCAAGACTGATGGCCTGTCCGTCCGCGAAACGTAGACGTTCGATGAACGTCAAGGGCTGCTCGACATCGCAATCCAACTTGTCGGCCAGAAAGGCGTCGGCAGGGACTTGTTGGAAGGTAAGGATCTTGCTTGTGACGACCTGAGGAAACAAATCGTAGGTCAGCCCGCGGATGTTCTCCAGATTGGTCGCACCGGCGATCTTATGACGACGCAGGAACACGCCCTTGCCCTGTACCGGATAACAGTACCCGCGGCGGATCAGTTGGTCGATCGCATGCCGCACTGTGACGCGCGAAACATCGTATAAGGTGACATACTCGTCTTCGGATTTCAGGCGACGGGTTTCGTCGTATTCCCCCCGACGAATGTCTTGCTCGATCCGATCATAGATCTCTTTGAATTTCGTTTGCATCTTGATCCCCCCGGATAGATTTAGATATAGGTCGCCATCTTCAACGCCCGTGCGTTTTCGTAATGGAAAACCCCTGTGCTTAACTGTATGACTTCGCCGGTCCGGATCATGACGAACGCTTCGATCTTCAACCCCGGATCGTTTTCGACCAATTCAAGTTTCTCGGCTTCCTCCGCATTGATCTTCACGACGCTGAGCACCGTGTCGATGAATGAGATCTGCAGGGACTCATGACGGTTGATGTAGGTGAAGATGGAGGACCTGGCGGTTTCCTCGTCAAGTTCGGGCAAGAGTAAAAGATTGAAGTAATTATATTCATAAACATAGGGTTTATGATCGACATGTCGGACCCTGACGACATAAAGAAGCGGGGATCCGACCGGGATTTCCATCTTCGATGCTAGGTCTTCATCCGCTTCGACCATATCGAAATGCAACAAACGGCTTGTCACCGGAAGCGGTGCCATGTAATAGGTCAACCCGTAGATGTTTTCAAGGTTCAGGCTGTAGGCGGGTTTCGTTCGACGCAAGAAAACGCCGCTGCCTTGGATGGGGAAACAATAACCCCGCTTTACAAGCAGGTCGATGGCATTGCGTATTGTATTCCGGCTGACCTTGTATTCGGCGATGTACGCATCTTCGGTAAGAAGCTTGCGCGTGCCGTTATACCGTCCGTCCAGAATGTCCTTCTCGATCGCCGAGAAGACCTCTCTATACTTGGCTGCCATGACGTTCCCCCTGTCACTTATTATTTTATTATACACCTTAATCTCGGTGGATGATAAGTGGTGGATATTGCTAATTTAGACGACGTGGTTTCGTTTCTCCATATGCCGATGGCGGATGCCGGCATCCAAAAAGACATCGCCCGAGGCGACATAGCCGCATTTCTCGTAGAACGGGATGGCGTGTTCCTGTGCATCCAGCGCGAATCGGTCGATGTCCGGATACCGTTTCTCGGTCAAATCCATCATTTCTTTTCCGATTCCGCCTCCGCGTGCTTCTCTCAGGACGGCGACGCGACCGACCTTCAGTACCCCGCCTCCTTTTTTTAGGCAACGGACGGTTCCGACCGGGACGCCGTTTTTCAGAAATAGGAAATGATCGGCGATCGGATCGTCCAGTTGGTCATGGTCGTCGATTTCTTCGGCCTCGGGAACGTTTTGTTCCTGTATGAATACGGTGCGCCTGATTTCCATACATTTGCGTAAATCATCTTCGGTTTTTACCCGGATACACTCGATCATATCCATTCCCCATTTCTTTATCTCTATGATAGAGGTGCTTTCGGCTTGCGTCAATAGACAATTCCTTTGAAAAAAAGATCAAAATAAGCTAGTATTTCTGAAAACGATGCGTCAAAAATATGCGAACGATTTTCAGAATGGATGCGAATTCACATATTCATGAACTGATTTTTCAGATAAATAGAATTCATTGCACATTTCGTTGGAAAGACTTACCAAATCAAAAATTACGACTATCAGTGTCGACTGTAATCGATTACAATGGCGTCAGATTATTCCATATCTTCAAGGGGAGAGGAATAACACACAGAAAGAGGAGGAAATCTTAATGAAAGACAAGTTTATCAACGGTCTACTCATGGTCGCTTCGAAGCTCCAGATGAACCGTTACATGTCTTCGATCAAGCATGCGTTCACCGCGAACATGCCGATCATCATCGCCGGAGCCTTCGGGACCTTGGTCGCCAACGTCGTAACATCGACGACGACCACGGGCTTGAGTCTCGCAAAACTTCCGGGCATGGCATTCTTAGGTGAATTGACGCCGATCTTCAATTCCATCAACTACGCCACCATCAATTTCTTCGCCATCGGTATCGTTGTACTGATCGCCATCGAATTGGGTAAGTATTATGGACATGAAGAAACGATGTTGCCGGTTGTCGTCTTGGCATCCTACATCGCCGTCGTTCAACCGTTCACCACGTTCAAGTACGTGGATGCCGCCGGTGCGGACGTCATCGCGACGATCCAAAACGTATTGCCGCGTAACTTCACCGATGCCAGGGGCTTGTTCCTCGCCATGATCATCGGGATCGTCGCTACTGAAATTTACGTTAAATTGGTCGACAGCCACAAGTTGGACATCAAAATGCCGGAACAAGTTCCGACGAACATCGCGAAATCCTTCAGCGTATTGTTCCCGTCCATCCTGACGATCCTCATCGTCGCGGTCTTCGGATTCGTCTTCTTCAAATTGACCGGATTGTACTTGTACGATGCGATCTTCAAATTCATCCAAGAACCGATGAAGGGCTTACTCACGGGTCTGCCGGGTTACTTGGTCCTCGTCTGGATGACCACGCTGTTATGGTCCGTCGGTATCCACGGTACGCAGGTTCTGCAACCGATCTACCAGGCGACCTTGCTTCAAGCCTTGACTGAAAACATGGATGCGGTAAACGCCGGAGCTTCCGGAAGCCAAATTCCGAATATCCTGAATACCAGCTTCATGCAGGTCTTCTCCACCGGTTCCGGTGCGGGTATGACCGCCGGCTTGATCGTCGCGATCTTGTTGTTCTCTAAGCGTGATGACTACAAGACGATCGCTAAATTGTCGATTCCTATCGGTATCTTCAACATCAACGAAACGATGACCTTCGGTTTGCCGATCGTTCTCAATCCCTTGCTAATCATCCCGTTCATGGCAGCCCCGGCCGCATCCGCGACCTTCGGTTACTTCATGACCAAAATCGGGGTCGCCATCCCGATGGCCTACACCGTTCCTTGGACCACGCCTCCGCTGTTGAAGTCCTGGTTGTCGACCGGTGGACATATGGGTACGGTTTTGGTAGAATTAGGTGCATATGTCATCGCATTCCTGATCTATATCCCGTTTGTCTTGATCGCCAACAAACAACAAGTCTCGGAATAGTTTGATTCCCCTAGGAGGTGGATGAATGTCGAAGAAAATCAAAGCGGTGAAGCCTAAGAAAGAATTGACCGAGATGCAGAAACGAAATCTCGAATTGCGCAAGGAACTCAACAGTTATGTCGATCCCCATGCGATCCGTCCTTTCTCTCCCGGCAAGCCGTTGACCTATTTGATGTTGTTCCTCTTGCCTCCGTATGGTCTCTACCGGTTATGGAAGATGGAACTGGGGTTTACCCGGAGTGAAAAGGTCGTCCAGACCATGATCTCCGTCCTCTTCGTCTACTTCCTGATCGAAACCTTCCTGCTTGTGAATTAGCATAATTAAATCACGTACTTGGTTCATTCCAAGTACGTTTTTTTATGCTTTTCACAAGCAATGCGTATTTTTCTTGATGTTTCGTGATGTACATCACAGAAAGAATCAGGTCGAGAAAAAGATTTCGGTGTAAGCGTTTACCCCTGGGGATAACGTTAGAAACACGGAAACGAATGTGATACAATAACTACGCTTTAACAGGAGGAACATACATGAGCAAACCTTGGGAAGGATTCATCGAAGGAAACTGGCAGAACGACGTGGACGTCGATGATTTCATACAAAAGAACTTTACCCTCTATGAAGGGGACGATTCGTTCTTAGCTCCGATCAGCGCGAATACCGAAAAAGTGTGGGCGCGATGCGAAGAACTGTTGACGGAAGAGAGACGTCTTGGGGTATTGGACATCGATACCGACGAGATTTCAGGCATCGCCAATTTCAAACCGGGATACATCCTGAAGGACTACGAATCGATCGTCGGCCTTCAATCGGACGCCCCCTTGAAACGCATCATCAACCCTTACGGCGGGATCAAACTCGCCGCGTCGATCGTAAAACATTACGGTCGTGAAATGAAGCCGGAATACGACCGGATCTTCAACGAATATACCAAGACGCATAACCAGGGCGTATTCGATGCCTATACCAAGGAAATGCGCAAGGTGCGACACACCGGTTTGTTGACAGGATTGCCGGATGCCTACGGCCGTGGCCGTATCATCGGGGATTACCGTCGTGTCGCGTTGTATGGGATCGATTACTTGATTAAGATGAAAGAAGCCGACAAAGAAGCGATACTCGACATCACCGAAGACACCATCCGGCTCCGGGAAGAAGTAAGCGACCAGATCAAGGCCTTGAAGGCCATCAAAGCGATGGCGGCAAGCTACGGGTTCGATATTTCGCGACCGGCCGAAACCGCGCAGGAAGCCGTCCAGTGGTTGTATTTCGCCTATCTCGCGGCGGTTAAGGAAAACAACGGGGCGGCCATGTCGTTAGGACGTACGTCGACCTTCCTGGACATCTATATCCAACGCGATCTGGACAAGAACCTCATCGATGAAACGTTGGCGCAGGAATACATCGACCAGTTCATCATCAAACTCCGCTTGGTCCGTCATCTGCGCTCCCCGGAGTACGACGAACTCTTCGCGGGCGATCCGACCTGGGTCACCGAATCCATCGGGGGCGTCAGTTCCGCCGGGATCCCTTTGGTCACGAAGAACTCCTTCCGATACCTCCATAGCCTCACCAACATCTCNNAACCCAACATGACCGTCCTCTGGTCGCAACGCCTTCCCGAGAACTTCAAGAAGTACTGCGCGAAGATGTCGATCGAAACCGGTGCGATCCAGTATGAAAACGACGACCTGATGGAACCCTTGTATCAAGGCGACTATGCGATCGCATGCTGCGTTTCCGCGATGTCGGTCGGGAAACAAACCCAATACTTCGGCGCGCGCACCAATTTGGCGAAAGCGCTGTTGTATTCGCTCAACGGCGGGCGCGATGAAAACTATAAAGAATTGGTCATCGCAGGGATCCCGCAGTATGAAGGGGAAGTCCTCGACTACGACAAGGTCATGGAACTCTATCTGCTGACCCTTGAGAAAACCGCGAAACTGTATGTGGATACGATGAACATCATCCACTTCATGCACGATAAATACGCTTACGAAAAGAGCCAGTTCGCCCTGCACGACACCTGGATCACCCGCTTGATGGCCTTCGGGGCCGCCGGTCTTTCCGTCGTCGCCGACTCGCTTTCCGCCATCAAGTATGCGAAGGTCACCCCGATCCGCGATGAACACGGCATCGCCGTCGACTTCAAGATCGAAGGGGATTTCCCCAAGTTCGGTAACGACGACGACCGTGTCGACCAGATCGCCGTGGACATCATCTCCAAGTTCAGCGGCATGTTGAAGCAACACCCGCTCTACCGCGACGCGGTCCACACGCTCTCCATCCTGACCATCACGTCCAACGTGGTTTACGGGAAGAAGACGGGATCGACGCCGGACGGTCGCAAAGCCGGCGAACCTTTCGCCCCGGGGGCCAACCCGATGCATGGCCGCGATAACTCCGGAGCCCTGGCTTCGCTTAATTCGGTCGCCAAACTCCCCTATGAAGAAATCTGTCAGGACGGGGTGTCCAACACCTTCACGATCCTGCCCTCTACCTTAGGTAAAACGGCGGAGGAGCGGATCTCCAACTGCGTCAGCATTTTGGACGGCTACTTCAAACTTAAAGCGCATCACCTCAACGTCAACGTCTACTCGCGTGAAACGTTGATGGCCGCGATGGAAAACCCGCAACTGTATCCCAACCTGACCATCCGTGTATCGGGATACGCCGTCCGTTTCAACAGGTTAACCAAAGACCAACAATTGGAAGTTCTCGAACGGACTTTCCATGATCAAGTCTAACCTCGGTTATTTCAGTAAAATCGAACCGTTCGGGACGGTGGATGGTCCGGGGGTCCGCACGGTGTTTTTCCTTGCGGGCTGTCCGCTGCGTTGCCTGTATTGCCACAACCCTGAAACCTGGGCGTATCAAAACGGGAATTCGCTGACCGGCGACGAAGTGTTGAAGATGGTGAAACGGTATCAGTCGTATTACGGGAAGGATGGCGGCGTGACGTTCTCCGGTGGAGAACCGCTCGCCCAGTCGGAATTCCTGATCGAAACGTGTTCATTGCTTCGATCCAACGGGATCCATGTGGCTTTGGATACTTCCGGGGTCGGCAACCCGTTGTATCACGAGAAAGTGTTGAACCAAGTCGACTTGGTCATCTACGACCTTAAAGCCGCCGACAGCGACCTGTATCGTAGGATCACATCCCAACCCATCGACCCCACCGAAGTCTTCCTGTCGACCCTGCAGAGGGTCGGTACGCCGATTTGGATCCGCCAAGTGATCGTCCCGAAAATCAACGACACGCCCGAGAACCTGGAAGCGACCGCACAGAAGATCGCGACGCTAAAGAACGTGGTGAAGGTCGAATTGTTGCCGTACCATACAATGGGGAAGGCGAAGTACGACAAATTGCACATCGCCTATCCTTTGGAAGATACGCCGGCGATGGACTTGGAACTCTGTAAACGACTGAATGAATCCTTGATTCTGCGCATCGAAGAAATACGTAACACGAACCGTTGAAAAACGGTTCTTCTTTATTTTGACAGATCGGTAGAGAGGGCTATAATGAAAGTATAAACACAGGAGAGTTCCATGAACATCACGGTCATCGGTACGGCTTCCAAACACTTCACCTTCCATGTCGACCAACTTCCTTCGCCCAACGAGAGTAAACGCGCGAAGACCCTTTCTTCATCCGTCGGCGGGCGCGGCATCATGCAGGCGGTACAAGGCGCGCGTTTGGGCGCCAATGTAACCTTGCTTTGCCGTTTCTCCGAAGTCACCGAATCCGCCGATCTAATCAGGATGTTGCTTAACGAAAACATCCGTGTCCTGACGATCGAGCGAAGCCCGCTTGAAACCTCCGTCAATTTCGGCGTGTTCGACGATGAGAAACGCCATTATTTCCTGACCGGCGGCCAGGCTTCCTTCGACCTTCGACCCAACGACATCGAACCCTACGCCGCCAGGATCCGGGAATGCGAAGTCTTGCTTCTTGAACAAAACATCCCCCCCGACACGATGGCGTCGATCCTCGCCCTCACGGCCCTGCATAACCCTTTCGTGATCTTGAACCCCGCCCCTCCGTATCGTCTCCCCGCCAACCTCTACGCCTATGTTTCATGCATCACACCCAACGCGGACGAACTATCCAAATTGACCGGTAGCGCCGATCTTGAGGAAGGGGTTGCGATTCTATTGAGTTGGGGCGTCAAGCATGTGGTGGTGACCTTGGGGGACCGCGGCTGTTTCTATGCGAAACAGGATGAATCGTATTTCGTCGAGCCTTTCGCCATCACCCCGACGGATTCCAGCGGGGCAGGGGATGCGTTCAACGCAGCCCTCGCCGTCTCCATCGCCAAAGGCAAATCCATGAAGGAATCCCTGATCTACGCCAATGCGGTCGCCGCCCTTTGCGCGACCAAGAACGGTTGCGTAGAATCGCTTCCCTATCTTAGCGACGTGGAAAATTTCATCCAAGAATACTAGACTCCCCTGATTTCCGGGAAACTTTCGGAACGTAGTAAAAGATGGATGTAAAAAGTTGAAAAGATATGTAAATATGTAACACATGATGGAAAAAACGAGTATAATAGTTTCAAACCCATCGTCATTTCACAAGATTCATGAGTCGTCGTCGTACGTCTTCGATTCACGTTAACCGCTTTCTGCCGAAACGTTTTTTTGTACAAACATCATGAAGATGACACGGGAATACAAATCGTTCTTGAAAGGAGCACTTTATGAAACGTCTTGTCTACAGCGCCCTGCTTTCCCTTGCTTTGGTATTCGCCCTTCTCCCTGTCGGCGCCGCAAGCGCAACGGGATCCATCGGAATCAACGTTCTCTTGAAGTCGGATGTCAGTTCAAACTTTCTCAGTGAATTAGCCAAACATGGAACGGTCTTGACCGTTCTCGATGAGATCGATGCCTTGACGATGCGTGTCAAAGCCGCCAAAGTATCGACCATCAAAGCCTTGCCTTTCGTCGCCGCCGTTTCGACGGATGCCGTTCGTAACGGGGCTCCGGTCGATACCGTCTTAGCCGATGATTTCTCCGATGGTATAAGTACTTGGGACCAAGACGCCGTCAACGTGACCGAGTTCGGTTCGACGACGCGTCAAGTCGCCTTTGACGGAACCGGCGTGTATGTCGCGGTTCTCGATACCGGTTTGGTCGATGCCTGGCGTCAATACTTCCCCGAAGAACGAATCGCCGAAGAATACGCGATTTCCTTCAGCGGAGGCGGCGGCGAGGTCGGAACGGTTTCCTCGCAGAAAAACAAATGGGAACACGACCAGAACTCGCACGGGACCCATGTCACCAGTTCGATTCTTGGCTATAGTTTAGGAGGTACGTCGATCAACGGGGTCGCCCCGATGGCGACGATCATCCCGGTCAAAGTCCTGAACCAGAACGGTTCGGGTTGGTCCTCGGTCATCGCTCAGGGGATCACGTATGTTGCAGATCTTAAGAAGGGTCCTTTGGCGAATTATCCCGTCGTCATCAATATGAGTTTGGGTGGATCCAGACTCGATGTCGTGGAAAAAGCCGCGATCGACTATGCGATCGAAGCCGGTGTCATCATCGTCGCTTCCGCCGGAAATGAAGGCGAAACGGGCATGGGGTATCCGGGTGCTTACGAACCGGTCATCTCCGTCGCCGCTTCCGGATGGGTCGGCGAATGGGTTGGACCAAGAAATTGGTGGTTAGCCTCGAATGTTGCAGATCCTACCAACATCGAAGACTTCTATATCACCGATTTCTCCAGCCGTGAACTTGCAGGTCAAGACCTTGACGTCGCGGCTCCTGGTTCCTGGATCGTCGGTCCTTACCAAAACAACAGCGGACAGACAAGCTTCTACTTCTTGGGTGGAACCTCGATGGCTAGTCCGCATGTCGCAGGGATCGTCGCGTTGATGGTTCAGAAGAATTCATCGTTGACGGCTACCGAAGTCGAAACCATCCTTGAAGGATCTGCGATTCCTCTTCCTGCGGGAACCCGTACCATTACGAATCCCGATGGCTCTTCCTCTTCCGTGAGCTGGGGCGATGACGCTAGCGGTTGGGGTCTAACGACCGCCGATGGCGCATTGGCTGCGACACCTCTAGAATAACAATCCATAAACAAACAAAGCCCTATCCGAAGAAGGATAGGGCTTTTGTTTGCTGGATTCGCTTATTTCGGCTTCCCGGGTTTGACCGGAACCGTCGATGCACTCACCAACAATTCATAGATCACTTGGTGACCGGCATCCGTCGGATGGGGGTCGTAGGTCGGCGGGACGGCGGTCATGTTGAATCCGACCAGCGGAACCGTTCCCGTATAGGACGCGTAGGCGGCATAGACATCGACGACCGTGTATCCGTAGGTCGAAGCTTTGGCTTTCAGTTCGTTGTTGATTTGAACGATGTATTTATCGATGAAATCATGCAGAGCGGAATTGCCATAGACCGGATTGAATACCGTGAGGAAATAAATCTTGGCGTTGGGGGCTAGTCCTTTGATTCCGTTGATCGTCGCGGGTAAATCCGCTTTGAAGTCCACGACACCGGCGGCGAAGGCGACGTTCAGTTCGCTATAGGGCCAGAGGATTTGCCAGAACATCGCGTCTTCCAAACTTCCGGGATCCGCATTGACCGCAAGGGTCAGCTTGTTGAGGAAGTCCGGATCACTGGTGGAAACGCCATACAAATCGGCCACGAAGCTAATGAACGGTCCCAGGAGGTTGTTTCCGCCGATACTGACGGTGACGACGCTTGATCCCGGCAGGGCGGCGCGTGTCGTCGTCAATAAGGCGGTCCCGGTGATCTCATCCAACAATTGCGACGAGGTCAATCCGGGAAGAGCGGAATTGACACTGGAATACGGTGAACCCGCAGTGATCGCCTTGGCTTGAAGATAGGCGGAGTATTTGGTGAAATAATCGTTGCCGGGCGTGGCGCTCATTCCATATCCGATCGAATCCCCCAATCCGACATAACGGACGGCTGTCGCAGGTTTTACGGGTTTGCCGGCCGCGACGGAGAGCGGGAACGCGATGAGAAGAAACAGGCTCAGAAACAGTGTGAATGCACGACGAAGTTTCATGTTTCGACCTCCCTTAGGTACGATAACCTTGATGATATCCAACATCCATTCTCTACCCATACAGTAGTCCCGAAAACAGTAAATGTCAACATTTTGGAGTGATATGCCTGAATCGATCAGAGGACATCGTCTAGAGTGAAATCAGCTTGACGATGATGGTCGATGTAAAAAAAGACAAGCCTAAGCTTGTCCTAGAGGATGAAATACGATGCCAATCCGATCAGCCCGCCGATCGTAACGATCCCCAGCGTATCGATCTTCGTTTTCGAACTGATGAGGATTCCGACGATGAAGGTAAGGATCGCAACGAGATTGAAGGAAGAACCTTCCATCCCCGGCCAAGCCCCGTTGAACAGGGAAGTCTGGATCAAGGCGAGGGAAGCAATCAGGATCAAACCGACGATGGCCGGTCGAAGTCCGCTCAGGATCGCTTGGATGAAGGCGAGGTCGGAATGTTTGAAGAAGTAATACCCCAGGATCAAGATGAGGATGAACGAGGGAAGGACGGAACCCAGGGTCGCGACGACGCCTCCCATGAAACCCGCCATCTTAACACCGACGAAGGTCGCGGAATTCAAAATGATCGGACCGGGGGTCATCTGGGAGATCGAGGTGACGTCCGCCAATTCGACGATCGTGATCCACTGCCTCTCTTCGACGACATAACGGGTAATCAAGGGCATGACCGCATATCCTCCACCGAAGGCGGTCGAACCGATCGTCAGGAACGTGACGAACAAATCCCAAAGCATCGCCATGTTAGAGACCTCCCTTAAGAACCAGGGTCTTGAAGATCCTGAAGTAGAAGAAACCGATCGCTCCGGCCGATAGAATCAGGGCGACGGTCGGGACATCCGAAAAGTAACCGATCAGAAAAATGGAACTCATCATCAAGATCGAAAATATCTTATTGCTTTTGAGCGCCCCTTTGGCCATATTGAACGTCGCATACAGCATGATGGCGCTGACGGCGCCGCGCATTCCGTTGAGGACGGCTTGGATGATCTGGTTGGATTGGAATTCGGCGTAGAAATAGAAGACCGCCGTGATGATGAACAAGGGTGGAAGGATGGCCCCGATGAACGAAACGAGGGCACCGGTTTTACCGCGTAGACGATAGCCGACCAAGACCGATGCGTTGACCGCCATGGCGCCCGGGACGGAAGGACAGAGCGCTATCAGGTTCAACATCTCTTCTTCGCTTAAGTAGCCCCACTTTTCCACATAGGTTTTGGAGATAACGGGGATGATCGAATAGCCACCGCCGAAAGTCACCATGTTGATTTTGAAGAAAGAGGAAGCCAGGCGGAATAAACTTGGTTTTTCCATAGAATCACCTCAAAGTCATTGTATATGAATTTCATATGATTGTATAATAAGAATATAATAAAATATATATATAAAAATCTTATGGAAAGGAGGAAAGATGAGAAAACTACGGATTTTCAAGGAAGTCGCGGATACGGGGAGCGTGTCCCAAGCCGCCAAGAGACTCAACATGGCACAGCCGGCGGTCAGCCTGGCGATCAAAGAGTTGGAAGAAGAATACGCTTGCGCATTGTTCGAGCGGTTAGCGCGTCGTTTCTATATTACACAGAGCGGAAGGGTGCTGTTGGGTCATGTGAATGAATTGATCCGCGAGTACGGTGCCATGGAACAGGAAATGAAGCAACCAGTACGTAATCAGGAAATCAGGGTCGGCGTCGGTGTCGCGAGTTCCCATGGACGTTTCATCGATGCGATGAAGTGGATTCAGGAAACCCAGCCTCAGTGGTACATCCGGGTCAATGTCCATATCTCGCCCGTGATCCAGAAGATGGTGTTGGAAAACGAAGCCGACGTGGGGATCATCGAAGGTCAATCCTCTTATCCGCAATTATCGACACACACCTTGTTTACGGAAGACGTGGTGCTTCTTGGAAAGATGGAGACGGACTTCGATCAGGTTCATGTCACGGACTTGATTCGACTTCCAATGATCCTCAGAGAAGCCGAAAGCAGTAACCGGGCTTACATCGACGAGATGATGGCACAGAAGGGCATCCATTTGAATGTGATCTGGAGTAGCTCGTCGATCGAAATCATCAAGCGGGCGGTATCGGAAGGATTGGGATACACGTTGTTGCCGCGGGGTGTCGCCAAGGAAAACATACAAGGCGGACAACTCAAGGTGATCAAACTGAACGGCATCGAATTGAAGCGGACGGTCAGCTGGATCATGCATCGCGACAAGGCGATGACCGTGCCGATTGAAACGCTGCTGAAACGAATCGAGGAAAACGAAAATGAGGACCATTAACTACATCCTGACATTCTGTATCGTCTTGTTTCTTAGCGCATGCAATCTGACCCGAACCGATGTCGAGAGAGCGACCTTCATCCGTGTGGTCGATGGCGATACGATCGTGGTCGATCGGGGGATGGGGAATGAAACCGTGCGGTTGATCGGAATCAACGCACCGGAATCCGTCCACAACAATCCCGACTACAATACCGAAGACGGAAGGAAGTCCTCGGCTTACCTCACGCAAAGGATGGCGGAGATCGACATCGTCTATCTTGAAAAGGATGTCAACGATATGGACAAGTATGGAAGATTGTTGAGATATGTGTGGATCATTGAACCAAAAGAGTTCGATGAAAAAGAAATCCGGGAAGGGATGCTGAACGCGATCATCCTCCTTGAAGGCTATGCGCAAGGGATGACCTATCAACCCGATGTCAATTATCAAGATTACTTTACGGAATTCACGCAAGAAGCCAGGGAAAACAACAAGGGTCTATGGGAATAGATCCTTTTTTATACCGAATTTATAGTACGCTTTCCGTCTTAACATCTTTTTTATACCTAAAAAGATACAATATACCCTGTTAGAGGACCACTGTCCTTTTAAGGGAGATGCCATGTATATCGTAATCGTAGGATGCGGGAAGATCGGATCCATCGTCGCCAAAGAACTTGCGAATCAAAATCATAACATTTCCGTCGTTGAACGCGACGGCGAAAAATTGTATGCCTTGGGTCAAGGCTTTAACGGCTTCATTACCAAAGGCATCGAATTCGACCACGACAATCTGATCGGGGCTGGGATCGAAAAAGCCGACGCGGTGTTGGCGCTGACCGACGACGACAACATCAACATCACCGTTTCCTTGGTGGCGACCAAGATTTTCAACGTGAAACGGGTCATCGCCCAGGTGGTCGATCCGGGGCGCCGCCATGTCTACGACGCCCTCAACATCGAAGTGATCAGTCCCATCCGCATGGGTGTCAATTCATTGCTGGGGAGGATGGCGTTGGCGACCACCGAGAAACTCTCCCAATTGGGGCAGGGGTTTGAAGTCGTTCGCGTCGTCAATCATCGCGAACCGAACTTTTCGGTGGAGGAATTGGAAGTGAAGACGGAGTCGATCGTTTCGGCGATCGAGAGGGAAGGCACGGTCATTCTGCCCGTGCTCAAGCATAGCAAAATCAAGGAAGGCGACGGCCTCGTCGTCACCTTGCATGTCAAGAATCGTCAAAAACTACATGATTACGTGAAGGAGTAAGGTATGAAAGCAATCATCGTCGGTGGAGGGAAGGTCGGCTATTATCTGGTAAAGACCCTCAATGAAAAAGGGATGGAAATCACCCTGATCGAGAAAGATCCGCTGACCGCCCAGAGGATTTCGGAAGAGTTGAATATCGAAGTACAATGCGGCGATGGCTCGGACATCGACGTTTTAAACGATGCCGGGATTCAGAAAGTGGAATTGGTCGCTGCGGTGACGGGAAGCGATGAAGAGAACCTGGTGGTTTGTCAGATCGCCAAAGCCAGTTTCAACGTGGCGAAGACGATCGCACGCATCAACAATCCTAAAAACATCGAAATGTTTAAGGCCTTGGGTGTCGATAAAACGGTATGCAGTACGGAAGTCATCGCCGACCTGATCGAATATGAAGTGGACAACGACTCGGTACGCATCGTGCAGACCTTTGAGATGGGATCGATGGTGTTGGCTGAAGTCCATATCCAGCCGACATCGAAATGGATCGACTTGCCCATCAAGGCCATCAACCTACCGTTGGATTGCGTCGTCGTATCGATTGTCCGCAACGGGAAAGTCATCTACCCCCGCGGGGATTCCATGTTGCTTCTGAACGATGAAGTGTTGGTCGTAACCGACAAAGAAAGCATGCAGACGCTACGTAAAAGCGTATGCAAGGGATAAGCCATGAAACGCTTTAATTTCAACCGGGCGACATTCAAATCGGATGCGGTCGGTTATGCCAGCGAGATTGGATGGATGGTCCTCTATACGATCGCTTTGTTTCTCTTGTCGTGGATCATCTCGGTGATTCCATGGTAAAGGAAATCAAACATCCCACGCTTGGGATCATTTCGTACTACACCGGTTACATCATCGTCGGCATGAGTCTGTTCATGATTTTGCCGGCAAGTGCCTCCGCCTTGTTTCGTGAGTGGAACGTCGTGTTGGATTTTCTGATCTCACTCTTCATTTCATTGAGTTTAGGGATGGTGTTGGTATTGTTTGGCCGTAACACTCGTCTCCACAACGGAAGGTTGATGTGGAAACACGGATTCGTCGTGGCTTCATTGTCTTGGTTCGTCTTGATGTTTCTCTGTGCGATCCCCTATCTGCTCAGCGGTCACATGAATTCATTGCTCGACGCGACCTTCGATGTCATGAGCGGATTCACCACCACAGGCGTCTTTCTGCTGCAGGACTTGGATCACATTTCGATCGGTCTGAATCTCTGGCGCCATATGCTGACGTTCATCGGGGGTCAAGGCATGGTGGTTCTGGCACTCTCTTTCCTGGTCCGTGAAATGGCCGGCGCGTACAAGTTCTATGTCGGTGAAGGCAAGGATGTCGCCTTGGTCCCCAATGTCCGGGGCACGACGCAAATCATTTGGATCATCAGCATGGTTTATCTTTTCATCGGTACTTCCACCTTATTCATCACTGGACTTCTGATCGGGTTGAATCCGACCAACGCCTTCCTCCACGGGTTGTTTATGTTCATGGCGGGATGGAGTACGGGTGGATTCGCCCCGAATCAGCAAAACATCATGTTCTATCATAGTTTCTCGTTTGAAGTGGTTTCCATCCTCTTCTTCATTCTGGGTTCGATGAACTTCGGTCTGCATTATGCCATCATCAAAGGCAAGAAGATGGAGTTCTTGAAGAACATCGAAATCCAGAGTTTCCTGATCACCTCGTTGACGGGATCTGCCATCGCGGCGGTCGCCTTGGCGAAATCCGGATTGTATTCGGATTCGGTCGCACTGTTCCGCCGTGTCGTCTTCAACATCGTCTCCGCCAACACCACGACCGGTTTCGGTACCGTGTTCGCCCGTCAGTTCATCCTGGAATGGGGACCCTTGGGCATGCTTGCGATCACTCTCGTCATGTTGGTGGGGGGGAGTGCCTGTTCGACCGCCGGCGGATTCAAAGGCTTACGTGTCGGCATCGTCGTCAAAGCGTTCTTCGCGGACATGCGCAAGCTTCTGACTTCGGAACGCCGCGTCAAAATCGAAAAGTATCATCACATCAAGGACATGGTGTTGGACGACGCGGTCGTCCGTACTTCAAGTACCATCATCTTCCTTTATCTCCTTATGTTCACCGGGGCGACGATGTTGGGGGCGTACTTCGGCTATCCCGTCGTCGATTCGATGTTCGAAGCGGCATCCATCAGCGGTAACGTCGGTCTTTCGATCGGCATCACCGCGACGACCATGCCTTCGGCGATGAAAATCTATTATATTTTTGCGATGTATCTCGGCCGATTGGAATTCCTGTCGGTGTTCGCACTGATCGGTGTCATGGCGCAAGGAGTGAAAACATGGTTAAAAAGAGCGTAATCCTCGTTTTCTTGTTTTTCTTGTTCGCCTTACCCGTCCATGCTTCGAAATGGACGATCAACGAGTTGGTCGAAAACGCAAGTCTGTTGGACGGGGTGGTCGTGACCATCGAAGCCGAGGCGATCGGCGAAGTCCTGGAGCGTGGAGAATTCGCATGGGTCAACATCAACGACGGGACCAATGCGATCGGGGTGTATGTCCCGCTTGACGAAGCGAAGAAGATAAAGTACTTCGGAGACTACCATCATACCGGGGATACCCTACGATTCTCTGCGATTTTCTATAATTCCTGCGATGAACACGGCGGGGAAATGGATCTGCATGCTTCTTCGATCACGGTCATCAAGGCAGGTTCGCCGACGGAACATCCGATCGATTCGCTGAAAGTGATCGTCTTTGGATTCCTGGCTTTTCTCACTCTGGGGATTGGTGTATACTTTTACCATACCGTAAAACCCAAGAGGGTACACGGCCATCAGAGCGAGGAAGAAACGGAATGATGATTGAAAAAATGATGGATTCGGATTGGAAGGATGTCGCACGCATCTATACGCAAGCCATCGATCACGGAGGTGCTAGCGTTTTACTTGAATGTCCGGAATTTTCATCGTGGAGCGCCAAGCAACACCCCGACCTTCGTTTCGTGATGCGTGATGAAGACGAAATCGTCGGATGGTGCACCTTGTCCCCTTTCTCCGATCGTTATGCCTACCGCGGCGTCGCCGAAGTCAGCATCTATGTCGATTCGAACCATCAGGGCAAAGGGATCGGGAAAGCATTGTTGTCGTATGCGATCGAAGCGGGCGAAAAGGCAGGGTTCTGGACTTTATATTCGAAAACCTTCGCAAGCAATCTCGCAAGCATCAAACTTCAGGAAGCCTGCGGGTTCCGCTTGGTCGGGATCCATGAGAAACTCGGCCATGACAGGTTCGGTGTTTTCCAAGACATCGCGATCCTGGAGCGAAGAAGCCACGCACTTTTCTACTAACGGACGATGTCCGTTTTTTTGTGTCACACAAAAAAACCGCTTGCGCGGTTACTTTGAATTCTCCATCCGTTGCTTAAGACTCAAGACGTCGAGTCCGTAATCGATGCTATTTTTCTTGCGTCCGAACTCACCTAAGCGATAAAGGTTCGCCAACGCCGGACGATAGGTACCGTCAAGGTTCGCCGCGGCACGATAATGACGCATCGCCACCGCTTCGTCGTTCTTCAATTCAAACATGATCCCTAAGAGGTTATGGATCTGCGGGGCGTTCACATCGATGGCGAAAGCGAGTTGGATTTGTTCCTTCGCTCCTTGAAAATCCGCCGACTGGATGTATTCAACCGCTCTACCCAAGATCTCCTGTAAACTTCCGTATTTTTCTGTCATCGAATCACCTTCCGCAACTATTATAGAAAATGGGATATAAAAACAGTGTAAAGAAGCGAAAAGCGATATAAAGAAGTTGTTAAGATGGATCTTCGCAGAAGCGATAGCCGATTCCGATCTCCGTGACGATGTAACTGGGGCGTGCCGGATCGGCTTCGATCTTCCGTCGCAGGTTCGCCATGGTGACACGCAGGGTCTGTGTATCGGACTCCAATGCGACCGATCCCCACACTTCCTTGACGATGAAACGATAGGTCAAGACTTTGCCCTGATGCTTGATCAGAAGGCTCAATACTTGATACTCGATGGGGGTTAAGTGGACTTCCTGTTGGTTGACAAGTACTTTACGGCGCTCGAAGTCGACGCAGAGCCCTTCGTAGCAGAACGATTCTTCAGGGATGACCGCTTTATCGGCGGTGGCTTTTCTATGCCTTAGGGCGACGCGGATGCGCGCCAACAGTTCCTGCGCATTGAACGGTTTGGTGAGATAATCGTCGGCGCCTTCATCCAAGGCGCTGACCTTGTCGTTTTCCTTGCCTCGCGCACTCACCACGATGATGGATGAATTCACGTGGGGACGGATTTCCCGGATCACCGTCAGTCCGTCGTTGTCGGGCAAACCTAGATCAAGCAAGATCACATCGGGTTGGTTGGACAGGGCGAGGGTGATCCCCCCGTTACCGTCCTCCGCCTCGATCACATGGTAGTTCTGCGCCGTCAACAAGACACGCATGAAACTGCGGATCGAGCGATCGTCTTCCACGATCAGTATTTTCTCATTCATCGCTTAACCCTCCCTCCAATGGCAACACGACGCGAAACAGGGAACCCTGAGGGTGATTGTCGTGTGCGCTGATCGACCCGTTGTGGGCTTCGACAATCGCTTTGCAGATCGACAAGCCCAAGCCCAGTCCTTTGCGTTTGGTCAGATAACCCACATCCCCGCTATAGAAACGTTCGAAGATTTTCTCGTGTTGTTCCTTGGGGATCCCGAGTCCATGATCACTGACTTCGAATACGGCGGTCTTGCCTTTCCGGTAGGCTCGTAAGGTGATTTCGCTATCCAACGGTGAATATTTCACCGCGTTGTTCAGCAGGTTCAACAATACTTTCTCCATAAGGGCACCGTCCATGGGGACCATGAGAAGTTCGTCGGGGACATCCAGCACGAACTTCTGTTTCGCCGTGCTCACCACGTGCGAAACCAAATCCCCGAATAGATCTTCCACCGATTCCATCTGTTTATTCAGTTTCAGTTTCCCGTCTTCTACCCGGGTGAAACTCAGGATGTTTTCGACCGATTCGATCAACCATTCCGCATCGTCGCGGATATTGGTGAGGAGTTCCTTCTTGATGGGCTCGTTGAGCTGGTCGTAATTCTCGATGATCGTATCGGTGGAACCGATGATGGTCGCCAACGGGGTACGTAGGTCATGGGAAATCGCCCCCAAGAGACTATTCCTCAGTTTCTGTTCCCGTATCTCGATCTGGGCTTGCGTCTGTGTTCTCAGCAGCGCCTCTTTCTCCAAAGCGGCGGAAATCTGGTTCGCCACGTTCAAGGTGAACTGCGCGGTTTCTTCCGTCAAAGGATGATGGGTTTTCAAGGAGAAACTGCCGGACATTTCGCTCTCCGTCGTTAAGGGGTGGGTGATGATCGTCGGTTCGAAATCGTCGGTCTCAAACGGGACGACACTCTTAAACAACAACGGTCCGCCTTGGGTTAAAACGACGATTTTCACTTCGCCTTTGAAGTAGGATGCGGAAAGGTCGGCGACCTTTCCCAGGGTATCCTGTATGGATACGGAATGAATGAATAAGCGGTTGATTTCATCCAACAAACGAAGTCGTTCCTGACGAAGGTTCGAGAGTTCGGTTTGGTGCGTCAGCCGGGTGGTTAAGGAAGAGATCAGGACGGACGCCACGAACATGACGATGAAAGTGACCAAGTAATCCGGATGGTTGATATAGAAGGTGAAAATCGGTTGGGTGAAGAAGAAGTTGAAAGAAAGGACGCTTAGAAACGAAGCGAGGATGCCGAAGAATTTGCCCCGCGTCAATGCGGCGACGCCCATGACACCCAAAAGATAGGTGATCGTCAGTGTCGCGTCCTGAAAATCCAGCGACTTAAAGAAGAGGGAAACCAGGGTCGTGAACGCGACCATCATAAGAGAAATCGCGAAGTCTCGTCCAGCCCTCTTTCGATCGGTGAATCGGAAATCCATCGTCATACCTTCTTTCATTTACAATTGCCATTATATCACTTTTTCGCGGGCTTGAACTTAGCGCATCCCACCCTTGCATGTTCACTGCAACAGGCGTATAACGAAAGGAGAGGATTACTTCACGACGATGCCTAAAAGACTCGCCAGTGCGATCGCCTGGTCGCTGCTGACGATCAATCCCTTCAGGCACTTGGGACTCATGCGGATCTGGTCGATCTTGCAATCGCTGATGTCCAAACCGGATAGAGGGGTGTCGCTGAAATCGGTGGAGCTCAAGTCGATTTGTTGAAGTTGGATCCGCTGTAAACTTGAATTGAAGAACGAACCCTGCGAGAAATCGCATTTCTTCAGGAGCATGTCCTGGAAATCCACGTCGGCGAATTCACCGTAATTGAGGATGGATTCTTCGATCGTGACATATTGCCCCTTGGACTTTGAGAAACGGACACCCAGTCCTTTGCATCCCGTCATCTTGATACGATGGAACCGGCTGCCTTCAAGATCGATGTTTGAAAGGTCGCAATGTTCCAGCAAGCAATCGATGAACTGGGATTTCTTGAAATCCCCGCTGAACGTGCAGCGTTCAAACACGCAACCATTGAATTCGACCGGGAAATCGACCGTAATCGTCCGATTCTCGAAACGTAGGTCCATATACTTGGCAAGGTTGAGCCGGTCTTCGAAGGTTTCAAGTTCGGTTGAGAGGTAGAGTTCATACGGGTTTTTCTTCTTCATGTGAAATAAGTCTCCGTTCTGTCATTGTATAGTATAAATTGTAACCGCTTTAACAAAGTCTTTTACATTTTGTTTCTTGATTTCAATTCGGTTTGGACTATAATTAATGTGAAATCAATAACAAGGGAGGCAACTATGAGAGGGATCGCTACACCAATCACGTATCTGCGCAGGGAAGTGTTTAAGACGGTGGCGAAAGCCGCTTATGACGGTTGGACGATCGAACAGATCGAACAAATTCCCTATCAGATCATCCAAGGGGACATTCCGCAATACCGCGAATCGGTCGAACGTGAACGGGCGATCGTCCGCTCGCGCGTCCGCCTCGCCATGAACATGGATCTTTCCGACCTGAGCGAAGACGGCTATACGAAGGATTTCGACTTGGATTCATTGGGGACCCAACAGGTTTCCCGCGACCTCCTGAAAGTCATCCCGCATGCCTGCGAAGCCTGCGAAGAGAAGAGTTACTTCGTCACCAATACCTGCCACGGTTGTCTGGCCCATCCGTGCATCTCGGTCTGTCCGGTCGGCGCCACAAGCATGCAGAACGGACATTCCTTCATCGACCAGGAGAAATGCATCAAGTGCGGCAAGTGCTTCGATGTCTGTCCCTATAATTCCATCGCCAAGAACGAGCGTCCGTGCAACGCGGCCTGCGGCGTCAACGCGATCACCAAGGATGAAGTCGACCGCGCTGTCATCATACCCGAGAAATGCGTCGCCTGCGGGATGTGCATGGTGTCTTGCCCGTTTGGGGCGATCATGGACAAGAGCGAAATCTACCAGGTCATCCATGCCTTCAAGAACCACGAAGAAGTTTCGGCGATCATCGCGCCGGCTTTCGTCGGGCAGTTCGGCGACAAAGTCTCGGCCGACCAAGTGATCGAAGGCTTGCTTCAACTCGGGTTCACCGACATCAAGGAAGTCGCCTACGGGGCGGACATCACCGCCGTCGAAGAAGCCGAACATTACCTGAAGCATGTCCCCAACAATCAGCCTTTCCTGGCGACCTCCTGTTGTCCGGCTTGGACGACGATGGCCATGAACGAATTGAAGGACATGAACTACTGCGTCTCTCCCTCGTCGTCGCCGATGATCGAGACCGCGCGCGCCATCAAACGCAAGCATCCAAACACCAAGATCGTCTTCGTGGGTCCCTGTTCCGCCAAGAAACTGGAAGCGACCTACGGCGATGTGCATCAATATGTCGACTATGTCTTGACCTTCGAAGAGGTGAGCGCGATGTTCTATGCGAAGAACCTGGAACTGCAAACCTTGACGCCCAGTCGTAAACTCGACGACGCGTCGATGGACGGACGCGGGTTCGCGGTGAGCGGAGGGGTCCTCAAAGCCGTCGAGAACGTCATCCGACGCATGGATCCCGATGCCATGGTCACCATCGAGCGGGCGGAGAACCTCACCAACTGCCGCAAGATGATCCTCTTGGCGAAAGCCGGCAAGAAGAACGGTTATCTCTTGGAAGGGATGGCTTGTCCGGGCGGATGTGTCGGCGGTGCCGGGACGATCGTCAATCAAAACAAAGCCAACGGACATGTCCAGGCCTTCGCCAGACAGTCCACCAAGAATACCGCGTTGAAGACCTTCGATGAATTCAAAAAAGAGTCCCTCTAAATTATAACGGAAAGAGAACGCCGGTCGTTCTCTTTTTTCATGCATGTTTCTAGTGAATGAAGCAGGAAGAAACATGGTAGAATAACAGAAGTGGAGGAGAATTGAATGAAACTCTTTTATTCCGATGCCCGGCCTTATCCGGCCGGCTTTGAAGATGAACTGAAAATGCTAGGCTTCGACGTCGTATCCCCAACCCAAAACCCCCTGGATCATCCGGAGTCCATCGATCTGATGATCGGTTCCAACTATTTCGTCACCCACGACCCCGCCCCCTTCGTCAACCTCACGTTCCTGCAACTCAATAGCGCAGGCTATGATAAAATCCCCGTTTCCAAACTCAAGGACATGGGCGTGGTCGTCTGTAACGCGCGCGGCGTCTATGGCCAACCGATCGCGGAATGGGTCGTCATGCATTGGCTCATCTCGCTGAAGCAGGCGATCGAGGTCTATCGTATGCAAACGGCCAAATCATGGAAGAACCGTTCGGTTAAAGAAGCGCAGGACCAGGAAATCCTGATCCTGGGGACCGGCGACATCGCCAATGAAATCGCGAAGCGGATGTGTCCGTTCAACGTGAAAATCACCGGTGTCAACCGGGATGGACGCAGCGTGCCGAACTTCGACACCACGTTCGCCCTCAAAGAACTCAAGGATCGGATTTCGGACTATGATTGCGTCATCCTGACGCTTCCCTTGAACCAAGACAGTAGAAACCTGTTTTGTTCTTCGATGATCGATGCGATGAAACCGGGTGCGACCCTCATCAATATCGGCCGCGGCGGGATACTCGATGAAGTCGCGCTTGCCCGTGCGCTCAATGAGGGACGAATCGGCTACAGCGCCCTCGATGTGTTTGAGGTCGAACCCCTGCCGCCGGAAAGCCCTTTGTGGGACGCGAAGAACAGCGTCGTCTCCCCGCACATCTCCTATAGCGGACAATACAGTAAAGAACGGCTTGCGAAGCTGACGCTTCGCAATCTGGATAAATTCATCCATCAGAAAGAAACGGAGAACCGTTTATGATCAAGAGTGAAGAACAGAAGACAGAATTCAAACGCATGTTGGACTATTACGACACGCCGTTCACTTCCAACGACCAAGGGACCCTGATCACGATTCTTAAGGAAACGCAGAAAATCTTCGGATGCGTCCCCAACGAGGAGATTCTGGAAATCGCCCGGGTCATGAAATCCAGCGAAGGGATCTTGAAATCGATGATCCGCCGTTTTCCCAGTTTGTTGGGGGAAAGCGCGACGCATACGATCCTGATGTGCAACGGGGAGCGCTGCGAAAATCGCAAGAGTTTCCAACTCATCAAGGACATCGAAAAGTATCTCGATTGTCCGGTGGGGCAGACCACCAAAGACAAGAAGTTCGAATTGAAGACCCAACATTGCCTGCGTCGATGCATGGAAGGTCCCAACCTCAACATCGACAGCGACCAGTACGGCGCGATGACCTTGGAGAAGTTCAAAGAAATCGTTCGGAAATACAAGTGAGAAAAAAATCTCACTTTTTTTATTTTAAGTGTTGACAGAACGGAAAACTGGTGTATTATTGTATTAGGTACTTAATACAGTAGTACAGAACGGAGGAGACATGGATCAATTCCAATCCACCCAACCGATTTATCTTCAGATCATGGCACTGATCAAGCGTCAGATCGCCACGGCCCAACTTCGTCCGGGAGGACAACTAGGGAGCGTGCGCGAGTTGGCGATGAACTATCAAGTCAATCCGAACACCGTGCAGCGGGCACTGAGCGAACTTGAACGCGAAGGATTGCTCAAGAGCGACCGGACGGTCGGACGATACGTGACCGACGATATGTCGATGATCGAAGCATTGCATCGAAGTCTGTTTATCGAGGCGACATCCCGCTATGTGGATGAAGTCAATGAATTGAAGGTGAGCGCCGAGGACGCGATCACCGCTGTGAGAATCCAGTTGAAAGGGGAAAACACATGATTGAAATCACCAACGTCACCAAGAAATATGCCAATGAGACCGCCTTGGACGACGTCAACCTGACCTTGTCCGCCGGCAAGATCATCGGGCTCTTGGGACCCAACGGTTCCGGGAAGACGACGCTGATCAAGATTCTGAATGGATTACTGAGGGATTATACGGGAGAGGTGTTGATCGACGGACACAAGGTCGATGAACACACCAAAGGATTGGTTTCCTATCTGCCGGATCGGACCTATCTGCCCAATTGGACGGATGCGGAAGGGGCGATCAAGATGTTCAAGGACATGTACGCGGACTTCGATGAAACGAAGATGCGCAGTCTGCTTGAGAAGTTGAACCTGAATCCGAAACAGAAGTTGAAGACGATGTCGAAGGGGATGAAGGAGAAATTCCAGTTGGCGCTTGTCATGAGCCGCAACGCGAAGATCTACATCCTGGACGAACCCATCGGGGGCGTCGATCCCGCGGCGCGCGAGTTGATCTTGAATACGATCCTGCAGAACTATGCCAGCGATTCCTTGGTGTTGATTTCAACCCACCTGATCGCCGACATCGAGCAGATCTTCGACTCGGTCATCTTTCTTAAAGAGGGAAAAGTCGTCTTGCATGACGACGTGGACAGTGTCCGGACGAAACAAGGCATGTCCATCGAAGAATATTTCAAGGAGGTCTTCAGATGCTAATCAAATTGATCAAACATGATTTACTCGCCACCTATCGCGAGTTCACCGGATTATACGTCGCCCTGATTTCGATGGCGATCGTCGGACCATTCGTCGTCAGCACGAGAAACGAATGGCTAATCGCGATTCTGTTCTTCGGCCTCTTCGGATTCACCATCGCCACCCTGGTCGTCACCTTCATGACCATCATCAAATTATATAGCCGTCGCCTCTTCAGCGATGAAGGGTATCTCACCTTGACCTTGCCGGTCAAGACACGCGACACCATCGCTTCCAAAGTCGCCACCGGCGTGTTCTGGTCCTTCGCGACCATCGCGGTCTTCTTCCTCTCCTTCACGCTCTTCACTACGATCTTCTACTTCATCCTGACCGGGACGCAGTGGTACTACCTCAGCGTCGACATCGCCACCATCCTGGGTCAGATCAGCGATACAGGCATCTTCAAGGTCCTCTTCAATGCTTCGCTGCTGGGCTTCCCGCTCAGCCTGATGGATACCGTCTACTCGATGACGCTGCTCTTGTTTATCATCACCTTGGTCAACACCAGCCTGATCCGCAAGAACCGCGTCGCCGCGGGGGTCGCGCTCTACCTTCTGGCAAGCATGATCCTTGGGTCCATCTTGAGTAACCTGCATGGCGAATCGATCCTGTTCACGGAATTGATCCTGAAACTGAATGATAGCAGCGGCTTTACGGATTTCACCAACGCCTTGCGTGCATTCAACTTCACCTTCAACGGGATGGATTACGCGATCACCTTGGTCGGGAAACTGATCTACATCGCCGGACTGGGGTTCGGGACGCATTGGTTGCTTGAGAATAAGTTGGAAATCGAATAAAAAACAGGAGCTGCTCGCGCGGCTCCTTATTCGTATTCGTCGTATTTGAGGTTTTTGCCCCGGACTTTCTCGGCCGGGTACTTCACGGCGTTCTTCACCATTTTACGTCGCAGTTCATCGCTGAGGTCGAACCCGTACAAGTCGCTGAAGCGGATGAGATGGAAAAACACGTCGGCGAGTTCGTCGCCGACCGCTTCGCGCTTTTCTTCCAACGCACTCAGCGATTCTTCCAGGTTCTTGTATCGAAATAGCTCCAAAAGTTCGGCCGCTTCCCCGACCAAGCCGATGGCCAGATCCTTGGGGGTATGGAATTGCGTCCAGTCGCGTTCTTCGCAGAACGTCCGGATTTCGCTTGTCAGTTCTTCAAGTTTCGTCATATTGATCACCGTTTTCATCATACGTTATCCGACCGCATCTGTCCATGCGCTTCGATTTCGTTTTACTGTCAAATCACGGCGCAGTACGATAAAATAGAAGAAAGAGGTGGTTGCATGCAAAAAATCCTCATGGTCTATTACAGCGGCGGAGGGAACACAAAGGCGATGGCGCGGGCGATCAAAGACGGGATCGCGAAGAATAAAAACATGGATGTGGAATGCGTCCAGGTCGGGATGATCCATCCCGATCGGGTCGCTGACTATGACAAGATCCTTTTGGGCTGTCCGGCTTCCGGGATGGAAGAGTTGGAACAAGCCCATTTCGAGCCGTTCTACGAAGCCTGCAAAAAACATCTCAGGGATAAACCCGTCGCATTGTTCGGGTCCTATGGGTTGGGCGTGGGGCATTGGATGAAGAAATGGGAAAGACGATGCATCTTGGACGGGGCGATCCTTTTTGACGAAGGGTTCATTTGTCTCGGCACACCGGAAGGGGAGATGATCGACGGTCTGATGGATTTCGGACGTCGTTTCTCGGAATTCAACGTATGATCGTACGTTTCATCCAACACAGCGGGGTGTTGATCGAATTCGAAGACAAAACCCTGCTTTTCGACTATTGGAAAGGGAAGCTGACCATCCCCTTGGAGAAGCCCCTCTACATTTTCATCTCCCATCGCCATAGCGACCACTATACAAAAGAAGTGCTGGATTTCGACGGCATCGTCATCGCGGACCAAGGCGTGAATCTTCCGCTTGATCCGATGCATCATCCGGTGGTTCCGGGTGACACGATCCAAATCGACGACGTCTTGATTTCGGTGTTCGGATCGACCGATGAAGGGGTAAGTTTCCTGGTCGAAACCAATCAAAGAAAGATCTTCCATGCGGGAGACCTGAATTTGTGGCATTGGAAGGATGAATCGACGATGGATGAGATCGAGGAAGCCAGGATTCGGTTCGAAAATGAACTTCGTTTGATCCCCGATTCACCGTTGGATTTGGCGATGTTTCCGGTGGATCCGCGCCTGGGGGGCGACTTCGACGAAGGCGCCCGCATCTTCACCTTGAAAACGAAACCTGCGTATTTCCTGCCGTTGCATTTCAGCGGGAACGCTCAGAAAGTCCAGACGTTCGCGGACTGGATCGCATCGACAGCGACCATCCTCTTACGCAGCGACCAAGGGGTCACGACCTTCGAAATAAAATAAAGACCGTCAATCCAAGACGGTCGGTTCATTCGGGTTCAGTAATCCGTAGATGGCATGGTCTTCCCATTGCCCGAAAACATTGATGCTTTTACGCAGAACGCCTTCCATGACGAAGCCGTTCTTTTTTAACAGCGCGACCGTGGCGAAGTTGGTCGGCATGACCTCGGCGCTCACCTTATGCAACTTCAAATCCTCGAAGGCATGCTTCAGTAATCGTTTGAGGATCTTATCCCCGTAACCCACGTGTTGATGGCGATAATCGACTAAGATCGAAATGTGTGCGTTATGGTAGTTCTCACGCAACACCCTATACAGTGAAGCACGGGCGATCATCTTGCGCCCTTTCCCGACCACGGCGAAATTATACGCATCCCCGCGTTCAAAGTTCAACAGACTCTCCAACACATGGCGCTGATGCGCCTCCAGCGTATAGAAATCCTTTTGTTTGGTCGGGAAATTCCGCTCGATATGAAAACGGTTCGCGCGGTTGAATTCCAACAACGTCGGCACTTTGATGGTATACATCGGCACAAGCATCACGTCATCGATTTGAAGTTCCATGGTTTCCCCCCATTAGTACTTAGGTAAACTTATTATAATAACTTTTCGTTAAAATTGCGACAACTATTGTGAAAAATCAACGAGTCTATGCAAGGTTGTACGAAATTTCGGTCAAGTGCGGATGCAAAAAAAGAGGAAAGTAGAGTACAATAAGAGTGCGGACAAGAGGAGAACCCTATATGACCCTAATTCCGAAGGAAATCAACCGAATTTACGTGACTGGACACAAGCATCCGGACTCCGATTCAGTGTGTTCGGCGATCGCCTACGCACGTTTGAAACAGATCCAGGGCGTCGATGCCGTCGCATGCCGCCTGGGGGAACTGAATCGCGAGACCAAGTATATTTTAGACAAATTCAAAGTCGAAGAACCGATGATCCTGGATGATGCCCGGATGACCTTACAGGAGATCGAGATCGACAGTCCGATCGCCGTATTACCTGAAACCACGATCTATGAAGCCTGGCAACTCATGAATTCGACCGGTCGCCAAGCCTTGGTCATCACGGATGAAGATTCGCGTTTACTGGGGATGTTGACTAATTCGAACTTGTCGGCGGTCGCCATGGGCGATACCGCGCGGTCGATCGAACTGCTGAAACAGACACCCGTCGAATACATCGCGAAGACCATCAAAGGGGAATTGGTGTATCGTCCCGAAAAGACGCGGCTCAACGGGAAAGTCTCGATCGTCGCCGTCGCGGAACATAAACTGGAACGCTATGAACTCAGCGACCGGACCGTCATCGTCGGCAATGATACCGAAGCGATGATCCAGGCGATCGAAAAGAACGCGGCCTGTCTTGTGGTGGTGTGGTGCGACGAGATCCCTCAGGAAGTCATCGAACATGCCCGCGTCAAGGGATGCGTCATCATCAAGTCCGGACACGGAACGTTGAACACCTCCCGTTATGTCTATTACTCGACCCCGGTCAAACTGATCATGAGTCACAATTTAATCACCTTCAATAAAGCGGAATACGTGGACGATGTCTCCAACAAGATCATCAAGACGCGCTTCCGCACCTATCCCGTCGTCGACGACAAGGACCGTGTCCTGGGACTGGTTTCCCGTTTCCACCTTCTCAACGCAAAGAGGAAACGGATCATCCTGGTCGACCACAACGAAGTGTCGCAGTCGGTCGAAGGGATCCTGGAGTCCGACTTGATCGAAATCATCGACCATCATCGGATCGGGGATATCCAGACCAACAAGCCGATCACCTTCCGGAACCAATTGGTGGGCAGCACCTGTACGATCATCGCCAGCCTTTATGAAGAAGCGCGCCTGATCCCGGAGAAAGACATCGCGGGGCTCTTGTGTTCGGCGATCGTCTCGGATACGCTCAACTTCAAGTCGCCGACCACTACGCCGACCGACTTCTATACCGCCCAGCATCTGGCCCAGATCGCCAACCTCAGCATCGCGGACCTGGCGAAGGAAATCTTCACCAACGGCGCGGCCTTGGGCGACAAGACGATGGATCAGATCATCGAACACGACATCAAGGAGTTCAATTTCAGTAACACGAAACTCTTGGTCGGACAGATGAGCCTCTACGACATCTCCCAGTTGGAACCGCTCAAGGAAGAACTGGTCAAAGCGATGGAAGACTATGCGTCGCGCAAGAAGATCGATTTGTTGCTGATGCTGTTCACGTCGCTCCAACAAAACGGATCCGCCATGCTGTATGCCGGTAAAGAAGGATGGATCGCGCAGGAAGCCTACCCCGGCATCGACAACATCAACCTGCATATCTTCGAAGACATCGTTTCCCGTAAGAAACAAGTCATACCGCGGGTTTCCGCCGTCATTCAGGAAAACAAACTGTAGGAGGAGAAGAGATGAAAAAACTCGGATTGGCCGTGATCGGCACCAGCTGGATCACCGCGGCGTTTCTCTCGGCGGCGCGCGAATGCGATGCCTATGAAATCTTGGCCGTGTATTCCCGTACCTTGGACAAGGGGCAAACCTTCGCCGATGCGAACAACATCCCGAAAGTCTATACGGACTTGGATGAGATGCTGAAGGAGGATGCGATCGACGTCGTCTACATCGCTTCCCCCAACGACATGCACTACCCCCAGGCCAAACAAGCTATGTTGGCGGGGAAAGACGTGATCGGGGAGAAGCCGTTGGTCTCGACCTTGCGTGAAATGGAAGATTTGGTCCGTACCAGCATCGTCACCGGCAAGTTCGTGGTTGAAGCGATCACACTGAGACATGTCCCCAATCTTGAAATCGTCAAAAAAGCACTCCCGCGCATCGGTGCGCTGAAAATCATTCGCGCCGACATGAGCCAGTTCTCCAGCCGCTATCCCGCCCTCAAAGAAGGCAAAGTCACCAACGTCTTCGATCCGCATCATTCCGGAGGGGCGCTCTACGACATCGGGATCTATCCGATTTCCTTGGTCGTCAGTCTTTTGGGCGAACCGCTCAATTTCACCTATACCGCCAACCTGCATGAAAACGGCGTCGACCTTTCGGGGATCTTCCTGTTGGAGTATCCCGATACCAAAGCCGTCTGCAGTTTCACGAAAGATTCCTACGGTCCCAATTTCGCCGTCTTCGAAGGCGATCAGGGCTATCTGCAGATCGACGGGGCGCCTAGCCGGATCGGCAACGTCACCCTGGTCACACCGCAAGGCAAGGAAGAACTGGGCGTATCCCAAGTCGAAAACAGCATGGTCTATGAAGCCGGAGTGTTCGCGAACCTCTTCCATACCCGCGACCAAGCAGTCTATGACACTTTGACCAAACATTCGCTGATTCTCGCCCGGATCATGGAAGACGGACGGAAGCATGCGGGGGTTCGATTCGTCGCAGACACGCGATGACGGAAACGTCATCGTTTTTTTACATACACTTAACACAATCGAAAGTCACGTATCTTTCATTTTAGACGACATATCACTATAATAAAGTTACAAGGAAGGTGTCCGTATGAAACTCGTCGTATCCAAAGATTCTTTTTTCACCAGCGCCATGGCCGCGCATATCATCGAAGGCCAATTGCATCAGAAACCCGCATCGTTCATCGCCTTACCTTCCGGACCGACCCCGGTCGCCATGTTTGAACAATTGGTCGACGCGTACACGAAAAAGGAAGTCGATTTCAGTAAGGCGCATTTCATGGGGGTCGACGAATACCTGGGGTATGGCCACGACCATCCCGATAGCGTCGCCCATAGCCTGTACCAACGCTTCTTCCTGCCTTGCGGCATCCGTCCCGATCAGATCCATCTGATCGACGGTTCGGCGGATCCCGAGAAGGAATGCGCCGCGTTTTCCCGTTTCCTCGACGAAGTCGGAGGCTTGGACCTCATCGTCACCGGCATCGGACTCAACGGCCATCTCGCCTACAACGAACCCGCGGAGTCTCTTTCCCCGCGCATCCACGTGAACGGATTGGGAGAAAACACCCGCTTAAGCCTGATGAAAGACTTCAGCGACCAAACGGAAATCCCTTCCCAGATCATCACCCTAGGGATCGCCGATTTCCTCAACGCCCGTAAACTGCTGGTCGTCGCGACCGGTCCCAATAAATCCTCCGTCGTCCGCCGCTTGGTCCAAACCCGCGAAGTCTCGACCTTTTTCCCCGCATCCTTCATGATCCTCCACAAAAACGCCATCCTGAGCGTCGATGAAGTCGCCGGGAAAGAACTCAACCCCGACTTCATTTCGCAAAGCATCGGCTGACATGGCCCAATTCATCGCGTTTCTAACCTTAAGCGAACGGATGCTTGCGAAAAAAGACTGGAACGATGCGGATGAAACCCTCGTGATGGAACACTTCGCCCGCCTCCAGCGTTTCGCGAAACAAGGGAAGGTGATCATGGCCGGCCGGACCCAGGACGACCCTCCGGTCGGATTGGTACTGTTCTATGCGGAGTCCCTCGAAGACGCTAACGATTTCATCGAAGACGATCCCGCCGTGATGGGGGATGTGATGAGAGCCGTGGTGAGACCCTATAAAGTCGCGGTATCCAACGCACTGTTAAGTTAAGATAGCTAACTAGATATGAAAGATTTCGATCTCCTAATTTAACTTCTTATCACTTGAGATAAACACCAATCTATCTATTTGAGTGTATTTACATAAAGTGGAATAGGTCGACTTTTGTAG
>DOUE01000020.1 GCA_003520745.1 Erysipelotrichaceae bacterium | reverse complement strand
ACGATGAACAAGGGTTTTTGGTAGCGGTCGTACAATTCGTTCATGGTGGTGCGCAATCCGATCGGATCGATCTGCCAGCCCCATTCCGAGGACTTCAGGTGGGGGTTCTTGACGGATTTGAATACATTCCCCGCCGTGTTCGAAGACGCGTCAGGCGTGCCGCTGGCGACGCGTGAAGAGTAGTAGCTGAAGGCGATGTAATCGACCGGATGGTTCTTGAGGATTTCCAGATCCCCGTCTTTCATCGCAAGCACGATGCCTTCGCGTTCCAATTCTTTTTTGACATAACTGGGATATTCTCCGCGGCTTTGGACGTCGATGAAAAAATAACTTTCGCGGTTCTTCACCTGCGCCATGCGGACATCTTCCGGCGCGCAGGAATACGGATAGGTCATCCCGCCCGCCAACATGCATCCGATCTGGTTGTTCGGATCGATTTCATGCGCGATCTTGGTGACGGTCGCCGAAGCCACCAACAAATGGTGGGCGGCTTGGTATTTGACTTGAAGCTTGTGGTCGCCTTCTTTAAAGAAGACCCCGGCCCCCATGAACGGTAAGTGCATCAGCATGTTGATTTCATTGAAGGTCATCCAGTATTTGACCTTCCCTTTGTAGCGGACAAAGAGGGTGGTGGCATACTTCACGAACAAGTCGACCATCTCGCGGCTACGCCAGGATCCGTACTTCTCGACCAAGGCTTGGGGGACATCGAAGTGGTCGATCGTGACGACCGGTTCGATCCCGTATTTAATCAACTCGTCGAAGACGTTCTCGTAGAATTTCAATCCCTTTTCGTTGGGTTGTGCCTCTTCTCCGTTAGGATAGATGCGGCTCCATGCGATCGACATCCGGAACGCCGTGAACCCCATCTCGGCCATCAACGCGATGTCTTCTTTATAGCGATGGTAGAAGTCGATGGCTTCATGGCTGGGATACCCGGCGGGATCGGTCAAATCGAACTTCGTATCCTTCCCGGCCATGACGGGGAAACGTCTCTCCCCGAACGGGATGACATCCACGTTGGACAATCCCTTTCCGTCTTCAAGATAAGCCCCTTCCAATTGATTGGCGGCAGTCGCTCCGCCCCATAGAAAATTCTTCGGTAATGGCATGATCATTCTCCTTATATTCTTCATTATAAATCAATAAGCACTGCAGCATGAACCGAAACACAAGCGAAAACCAGAAAAATCGTGCCAAAGAAAACCACGGTGTTTCCGTGGTTTAGGGTTAGATGTGGAAGGCGCAGGTCGCGGCGACCGCTTTCTGCCATTCTTTATACAGCGCTTCGCGTTTTTCTTCACTCATCTGAGGTTTGAAACAACGTTCGATTTTCCAATGTTTGGTGACTTCTTCGGTCCCCTTCCAGAACCCGACCGCCAATCCGCTCAAGAACGCGGCGCCGAGCGCAGTGGTTTCCTGGACGATGGGGCGATCCACGTTGACCCCGAGGATATCGCTTTGGAATTGCATCAAAAGATTATTCTTAACGGCTCCGCCGTCGACTTTCAGTGCGGCTAAAGTAATTCCCGAATCGATTTCCATGGCATGAAGGATATCGCGGGTCTGATAGGCCAAGGATTCAAGCGTGGCACGGACGAAATGTTCTTTCGTCGTGCCTCGGGTGAGACCGAAGATCGCGCCTCTTGCCCGATCATCCCAATACGGGGCGCCCAAGCCAACGAAGGCAGGAACGACGAAGACCCCGTCGGTCGAATCGACCCGACCTGCGATCTCTTCCGTTTCCGGTGCGCTGGAAATCAGATGTAGACCGTCGCGTAGCCATTGGATGGCGCTACCCGCCACGAAGATGCTGCCTTCCAGGGCGTATTCCACTTTATTGTCGAGCCCCCAGGCGATGGTCGTGATGAGACCGTTCTGGCTGGCGACCGGTTTTTCACCGGTGTTCATCAAGAGGAAACAGCCGGTCCCGTAGGTGTTCTTCGCCATCCCGGGCAGGAAACAGGCTTGACCGAATAAGGCGGCCTGTTGGTCGCCGGCGATCCCGGAGATCGGGACTTCACGGCCGAAGAAATGATAGGGGGCGGTTTTCGCATAGAGATGACTTGATGGGAGGACGGTGGGAAGCATGGCCTTGGGTACGTCCAGCATTTCCAAGAGTTCGTCGTCCCATTTCAGGTCGTAGATGTTATACATGAGGGTGCGGGAAGCGTTGGAGTAGTCGCTCACATGCGCCGCCCCTCCGGAGAGTTTCCAGACCAACCAGGTATCGATGGTACCGAAAAGCAATTCGCCTTTCTTGGCGCGCTCACGCGAACCTTCGACATGATCGAGGATCCATTTGACTTTGGTTCCGGAGAAATAGGCGTCGACGACCAATCCGGTCTTGCTTCGTACCATTTCCGCCTTCCCCGCCGCTTTGATGTCGTCGCAGATGGATGCGGTCTGGCGGCTTTGCCAGACGATGGCGTTGTAGATCGGCAACCCGGTTTCTTTATCCCACACCACGGTGGTTTCCCGTTGGTTGGTGATCCCGATACTGACGATCTGTTCCGGCTTGATCTGGGTCGTGATCAACACGTCGGCCATGACCGCCAGGACGCTGGTCCAGATTTCATTGGCATTGTGTTCGACCCATCCCGGTTTGGGATAGATCTGCGTGAATTCCTTCTGTGCGACCCCGACGATATTGGTGTCGTGGTCGAATACGATCGCCCGTGTGCTTGTGGTTCCCTGGTCGATGGCTAAGACATAGTTCTCCATGGTGTTCTCCTTATGATCGTTGTGTTTATGATACCATTTTTTCTTCGTTTGAACTCAATCGACTTGAGGCATCGAACGCGATGCCAGGATGTCGACCCCTAAGCCGCAGATGTCTTTGACAATGATGTCTTTGCATTTCACCGGTGCGCTCACTTCGACAACTCTCAGGGCTTCCATGACCTCGAAGAGTTTCCCTTTGGGGATGTCGCTGGAGGTGATGACCGGTAGCCGGTCGTAGGGTGCGTTGTGTATTTTCACCGTCGATGTCAGCATCCTCGTGGGATTCGTCAATTCTTTGCGGGCATAGGCGTCGCCGCGCGGACAGGTGTTCCCGCTCACGGCACAAATGTGCCCTTCCCCGTCGAAATCCACATGAAGCATACAGCTCATCGGACAAACGATGCAGGTCATTTCCTTGCTCATAGGGTCACCTCGCCGATTTCGATCCGAATCGATTCGTTGCATCCCATCAGTTCGTCTTTGGTGAGGACGATCCGCTCCATCTCCGCCGGGGCGAGATGGCGTTTCTTGATTCTCTTGAGGACTTGTCCGTCGCGTTTGACGACCAACTCGACAAACTTCGCCGTCTTCGTCACCCGAAACATACATTCGATCGACTTCTCCACGTTGCTTGGATTGATGTGGTGGGGGACGATGTAGCCCAACCCTTCCCCGGCGACCATTTGGATGGTCTTACCGGAAGTCACTTCATGATTTAGATAACGAGCCGCGGAAATCCCGGCCTTCTGCCCTTCAAGCGACACCCAGTCGACCAGATCGTGGACATGGAGGACGTTCCCGCAGGCGAAGATGCCGGGGACGTCGGTCTGATAGGTCTCGTCGACGATCGGTCCCTTGGTTTTTTGGTGCAAAGTCACATCCGCTTCTTCGCTCAATGCGTTTTCCGGAATCAAGCCGACNNACCCGGTCTTTCCCTTCGATCCGTGTGATCGTATGACTAAGGTAGAGCGGGATGTCGAAGTCTTCGAGGCATTGTTTGATATTGCGGGGTAAACCGTTGGAATAAGGCATGATTTCGGCGACGCCCAGGACTTTCGCCCCTTCCAGGGTCATCCGTCGCGCCATGATCAACCCGATATCCCCGCTGCCCAGGATGAAGATGCGTTTGCCGACCATGTATCCTTCCATGTTGAGGTAGCGTTGCGCCGTGCCTGCGCTCCAAATCCCGGCCGGACGATATCCGGGAATGGCGATCGCCCCCCGTGTCCGCTCGCGGCATCCCATGGCCAAGATGACCGCTTTCGCCTGCAAGGTGACATATCCTTCATCCGGGGTCACATATTCGATGATGCGATCCTTTGAAAGATGGGTCACCATCGCATTGAGTTTGACCTCGATTTTATATTCATTGATTTTATCGATGTATCTTTCCGCATAGGCCGGTCCGGACAACTCTTCTTTGAAGGTATGCAGTCCGAATCCGTTGTGGATGCATTGTTGGAGGATGCCTCCCAACTCCTTATCCCGTTCAAGAATCAAAATATCCTTTATTCCGTGTTCATACGCGCTAATTGCGCTGGCTAATCCGGCGGACCCTCCGCCGATGATGACAAGTTCGATGGTTCTCATGGTCTACTCCTTCGTCCGTGCGATCAACAGTTTGGACTCATCGCCGTCAAGCAGGATATCCATGGGGGAAAGATTGAGTTCACGTGCCAAGATCGCGACGACGCGGGGTTCGCAGAACCCGCCTTGGCATCGTCCCGCCCCCGGTCTGACCCTTCTCTTCACCGCTTTGACCGTCCTTGCCCCGCAGTTGCGGTGGATGATGTCGACGATCTCCCCTTCGCTGATGTACTCGCAGCGGCAAACCATCTGCGCAAAACGCGGATCTTGCTTGACGAGCGCTTGTTTTTCTTCATTGCCCATCCGGTTGATGATGATCCACGGACGACGCTCGATCCGGGGTTCGTCTTTCAAGACGAACACGTATTTCTTCGCTAGGATTTCCTCATGGACATACTCCGCGATCGCGGGTGCGCTCGCCAATCCCGGGGACTCGATGGCCGCCACGTTGACAAACCGCGCCACATCCTTGGCTTCTTCGATGATGAAGTCCCCGGTCGAACCGGATGAACGAAGTCCCGCATAGGTACGGATCACCATGTTCATCGGGATGTTCTTGACCGTTTTCATCGCATCTTTTCTCACGTTTTCCAACGCGGCGGCGGTATTGTCGTTGGCTTCTTTATCGTCGATGATTTGTGAGTTCGGACCCAACAAGACATTGTGGTGGATGGTCGGCACGACCAACACCCCTTTCCCTTTTTCGGAAGGTAAAGGATAGATCGTCCGGGTCACCAAAGGTTCGTCGAATTTATCAAGTACATAGTACTCGCCTTTTCTTGCCTTGACGAAGAAACCCGGTCGGTCGCTGACCATCGCATAGATTTCATCGCTATAGACACCGGCGCAATTGATGACAAACCGGCTTTCATAGTTCCCTTTGGTTGTATGGACGACGAAGGATTCATCTTTTTTATCGATCTTGAGTACTTTGTTTCCCAAATAAAGTTCGACACCGTTGTTGATGGCGTCTTCCATCGCCGCGATGCAGACTTCCCAAGGACTGACGATCCCCGAGGATGGCAGATCCAAAGCCAGGATGACATCGTCGCTCAGGTTGGGTTCTTTCGCGATCGCCTCTTCACGCGACAAAAGCGAACAGGGGATCCCCCGTTCTTTGGCTTTCTCATAGATTTCCAGTAGGTTTGAAGACTCGCTTTGATTGACCGCGACGACAAAAGCGCCGTTACGTTCAAAGTCGACCTTCAGTTCTTTGCATAACCCTTCATACATCGCGTTTCCGCGAAGATTAAGTCTCAGTTTCAAAGACCCGTCATGGGGGTCATGCCCGGAGTGGATGATTGCGCTGTTTGCGCTAGTGGCTTCGTTTGCGACGTCGTTATCTTTTTCCAATACCGCCACACGGCATTGATAATGGGATAAATCACGTGCAATCAAAGAACCAGTGATTCCTGCGCCGATAATTAGGAAGTCATACATGATGTTCTCTCCCTTCGAAAGAAAAACACTAAAACTCGATGAATGTTTCGAAGCCTCAGTGTCTCGGATCGCAGATTAACTTGTACCTATATCATAAGCCCTAAACCCGTTTCTGTAAACGGAAACATGCAAACTTGAGATACGCGTTAAGCACAAGAAATCGGAATCTTGAACTCGGTTCGGTTATCTTTCGGTCAACGTCAACTTAAGTCCTAACCCGTCGACGATTTTCATCAACGTATCGATCTTGGGGATATGCTTTTCCCTTTCGAGTCGGGAAACGGCCTGTTGGGAAACACAGGCTTTCTTCGCGAGTTCGACTTGCGAAATCTTCTTCAGTTTTCTTATTCTCACGATTTGCTCGATCAGCTCGTACTCTTTCTTGATCTGCTCATAGTTCGATTTGAAGTACTCATCTTTCAGTTCTTCTTCAAGGATTTCCTTGACGTCGATCTTTTTGAATGGCATATCGTTTTCCCCTTTCACTTTATTTCTTTTGCTCTTTCTATCGCCAGATTCTTATCATTTAGCTCTGCCGCGTTCTTCTGCTTCTTACAACCATGCAGTAGATAGATGTTTTCCTTATCCATCAGAACATAGAATATCCTGTTGAATTTCCTGAATCTTATCTCCCACACCTTACTTTCAAAATGTTTAACATCAAGTTTATGCAAATCTTCGAAAGAACCCGTTTCAAGCAATTCCAAGATATAGAATCCCTCCGCTTTTTCTACTGGGCTAAGTGTGCTCAAGAATTCGAGAATAAGATCTTTTCCCCCGGCGGTATGATACGAATGTACCTTCATGTACTTTCCCCCTACCCGACAAGTCCCAACTCTCCTATGATGATTATACATCATATTTGATGTATTTCAAGAGCTGTTTTCTACTTCAGATTGCCTTAAAAGTCGTCGGTAACGTTTAGGCGGCTTAACCTAACTATCGATTGATTCACCCTAATCTCATGATTCTCAGTCTTCTGGACGATTCCTAAAGATAGATGCAATCCTGCTCGTTTTTTGAGCTATTTTTAGACGAGTACCAATTTTAGTGGATTCGTTTCGGGATTTGGTTTACGTATAGGTACGACTTTAACATTGGGATTTTACAAAAATCGATCTGTTCCGGTGATTGACTTTAATTGATTCCTTTTGAACGTTTACTCACATCAAAATAAATGCTATTCTTTTCTTAATGGTTGAAACACGGTAGCTTGCCTCGTTACATTCAAGATAAGTCGTTGCAGATAAGAATGGAAATCGGGTGGCGTGTCTAGTGTTCAGCTTTACACAAAAATCAAGTTCATCTTGAGGGGGAGAATTATGAAAAAACTTAGCAAACCTATGCAGATTGGATTGATCGTATTATCGGCCGTCTTGAGTTTTTCAGTGTTTTTCGTACTTAGTGGAGGGTTGGATAATGTCTTTGAATCGAAGGCAAAGACAAAAGAATTTACGAAAGCAGGCATGACGATAACGTTGACAACTGATTTTTTCGAGAAAGAAATCGCTTCTCAAACCGCCTATTATGAGTCGCAGAAATATATGGTGACGACACTAAAGGAAGAATTCACGATCTTTGAATCGTACGGTATGTCCACGGATATCTCCGCAAAGGAATATGCGAAACTTGTGATCGACAACAATATGATTGCTTCGACCATTGAAGAAAAAGATAATCTGGTTTACTTCGAGTACGAGAAGGCAGTGAACGGAAAGCAGATAAGTTACTTTGCGACCGTCTATAAAAGTTCGGATGCGTTTTGGCTGATTCAGTTTGCATGTGAGTCGAAAAACGCGGAAGATTCTCAAGATTTGTTTATCGAATGGGCACAAACGATAAAATTCAGTTGATATTCATGGAAATATCGGACTGTGATTCCATTTATGAGACAGGTAGATAAAACCTAAACAAAAGCATGGTAATAAGATCCTCCCTTGAAAAAGCTTCAAGGGAGGATTTTTTACTTTAATACGACATAATGAATGACTAAACTTGGCTGTTGCGGAATGTATCGATCCTATTGAACTGTGGACTTCGCGTAGAACCCGTCATGCGACCCAACCGCTAGATACCAATCACGACTTTCCCTTTCGCATGACCTTCGTTAAGATAACGCATGGCCATTAGGGTTTCATCAAGTCTGTATCGTTTGTCGATCACGGGACGTACCTTACCCTCTTCCACGAGCCGCATGATGAACGCTAGATCGGAAGTGTCGGGTTTCGCGGAGAGAAGACGCATCTTCTTGCCGCCGATTGAAAGCAAAGGTCCAAGAATCGTGAATTTAAGAAGTTGGGACAAGGAGCCGCCGCTCATTACGCAAATGCTTTTCGGCGACATGACTTTCCGATAGGATGAAATCGAGCGATTCCCATTGAGAACCAACACAAGGTCATATCGCTTGGTGCTTTTCGCAAAATCTTCCTGGGAATAGTCGATGACGGTATCTGCCCCAAGCGACTTGATGGTCTCGACGTTGTTTCTACCGCATACGGCCGTGACGTTCGCATTGAAGTGTTTCGCGAGCTGAACCGCAAAGGTGCCGACGCCTCCGCCGGCACCGCAGATCAGAACGTTTTGACCGGATTGAAGGTTCCCAAGGTTACGCATCGCCTGTAAGGCGGTGACCGAAGCCATCGGCAGAGCTGAAGCGGTCTCGAAACTTACGGATGGAGGGATCGATGCCAAAACGCTCTCCGGAGCCGCCACATATTCCGCCAACCCTCCGAATCCGCAACCCGAGAGATCACCGAACACGGAATCCCCGATCTTGAACTTTTTAACGTTTCCGCCAACTTCCTCGATCACTCCTGCGATATCCGCCCCCATGATTCTGCCATCGGGTACGATCCCCATTTTGAGCGATCGGTAATCGGCGGCATTGAGAGAGACATTGTGGATCTTAACCAAGACGTGGTCGGCTTTCACGATCGGTTTCTCGACCTCGCGCATCACGAGGAAGTCCGTCTTGTTTTTCTTGTCGTAGACGATCGCTTTCATGTCATCCTTCTCCTTCGATTTCGCAATTGAAGACTTCCTGGATTTCCACATCGAACGCGATGGCGATCCGGAAGGCCAGTTCAAGCGAGGGGGTGTACTTCCCGGCTTCGACCGCTACGATCGTTTGCCTGGAAGCCCCGACTTTTTCCGCAAGACCTTGCTGCGTCATCTCGTTCGCAAAGAAACGCAAGGTACGGATGTTGTTTGTGATGTTCAGTTTCTTCGCCATGTCAGACGCCTTTTCTGTAATAGTACAGTTGCAGGAAGCCTTCAAGCAATGAACCGACGCTGAAGGAAACGAAGACGATATGAAGCATGACGACCGGCGAGTAGTTCAATACAAGGACGATGAGTCCGGTTATGAATCCCATCCCGGAGACGAAGAATCCCGTCTGCATGGATTTGAGTTCGATCATCTTATCCATTTCGTCCGTCACCATTTCGTTTTGGATCGATTTCTCGATCGCCTTGTCATCCGTATTCACATCGTGCAGTTTCTCTTTGATGGCGATTTGGATCGCGATCAGAATGTGGAAAACGATTTGTCCGACGATGTTGACCGCGATACCGATTCCGATGAAAATCAGGATGGTCTTTGCCCAGAACGTGAGATCCTCGGCGATCATCGCCCCGGATTGATACTTGCCATAAGCATAGATACCATAAGCGACCAAGATGAGGATGCCGGTAAGGATGGAGAAGAGGGTTCTTTTTTCTTGATAGGACATATTCATTGACTCCTTTGTTCTTTTTTATAGACATATGGTACACTTTAATATACTTTTTGTCAATTATTTTTTACATTTCATTATTTATGCACTTTATTGATTGGCTGATCGTTAAACAAGCAGGATTCAATCGAAGTGGAAACCTACTTCCCAATACATTAAAAAGCGTCCCCTTGCGGGAACGCTTTGACTATTTTTCTTCCGATGCTTTCTTTTCGATTTCGTATTCGTCATATTTCTTCGGATGGTTGATGAGGACGAAGAGTGAGACGACGCTTAGGATGCCAAGGAAGAGTGCCGGGAATCCGCCGAGGTACGACAACATCTTGATGCCGTCGATGCCTAACGATGAAATGAAGACGAGGGAGACCAAGCCGACGGTGACACCCCAGATGATTTTGATGTATAAGGGGGCTTCTTTGCGTCCGTCCGCCATGCCTTCGGTGGAGATACTGGCCATGGCATTGGTCGTGGAGTCGGTCGCGGTGACGAAGGAGATGAAAACGGCGACCAAGTAGATGAAGATCAGGATTTCTGCGAACGGGAGTTCACCGAGGACCGCATACCCTGCGGCAGCCGATCCCTTTTCCAACATGATGGCGAGAAGGTCGACGCGTCCGGTCATTTGGAAATTGATGGCGGTTCCGCCGATCATGGTCATCCAAATCGCACTGAAGAGTCCGGGGATCAGGAAGTTCATCGTGATGACTTCTTTGACTTTGTATCCATAGGTAATACGGGCAAGGAAGACGGCCGAAACCGGTGCCCACGCCATCCAGTTGGACCAATAGAAGATCGTCCATCCGGAAGCCCAGGAATCGCCTGCGGCGGCGCCTGTGAATAAGGCTTTATCGAAAATGTTGGTGAGGAAGCCGCCCATGGCTTCGGTCCCAAGTCCGAACATATAAACCGTCGGTCCGAGAATCAACAAGGCACCGAGTATGATGACATATAACAAGACGTTGAAATTTGAAAGATATTTGATCCCCTTCAAAAGTCCGGTGGCGGATGATGTGACGAAAGCGATCGTACCGAGAATCGTGAGGATGATCCAGAGTCCTTTGCCATCGGCGATGCCGAAGAGGGATTCCATCCCTCCGCCCATGTTCATGACGGAAGTGCCGAACGAAGCTGCGATTCCGGCGGCGACGCAGAAGAGGACGACCGCATCGATGCCGATGTCGAGTTTACTTTGGTTTCGTTTCCCCATAACCGGGGCGATTTCGGAACCGACGCTGAACGAACGCTTCATATTATAGTAAGCGAACGCGAAGACGATGGTCGGAACGGCATAGATGGCATACGGAAGGAAGGTCCAGTGAAGGAACAAGGTTTCCATGGCGAATTTCGCGGCTTCGGCGGACATCGGTTCGATGCCTAAAGACGCCGGCGGATAGGCAAGATGCCAGATCGGTTCGGCCATCCCCCAGAACATGATGCCGGCGGCGATGGTGGTACAAAGCGTGATGGTGAACCAGGAGATCTTATTCAACATCGGTTTGGCATCCGGTCCGCCGATGCGGACTTCGCCGAAGGGTGAGAAATACGCTGCGATGACGACGATGAGACACGCTGCTCCGACCAAACTGAACAACCAACCGGATTGTGTGACCATGAAGTCCTTGGCCAGGGTCGTGACATGCAGGAAAGCTTCTTCATTGACGAAATTCAATAGAATCGTAAGCGCCAACAACAAGAATGCGGGGAGGAAGACGACGAGTCGTAAACTCTTCAACATTCCTTTTCGTTTCATAGTATGATCCTTTCAGGTTCATCTTCGCGAAGTGAACCGCTTTACTCCTTGAAGTACGCGGAAGAAAGATCCCACGTCAACGGAGTGATGGAAACAACCTGATCAAAATAGTAAGCGTAGATATCGCTGCGCGGGTCGATCGTTTCTTTCGATACATCCAGTCTGGTTTGAAGCGGATATGCCTGTTGAAAATCGCGCAACCCGGGTTTGAGAAAGACGGAATAGTTGGATCGGCTTTGGCGGGTCAGGCGTCTCTCGGTAGAGACGGTCGCACCGTTGGGGATATTGACGTTGAAGATGGAGATCTCTTGGGGAAACCCTTCGCTCAATCGTTCTTTGGCGATCGCATGGACGATGGATCGGATCGGTTCCCAATCGATTTCCTTGAAGTCGCTGGAGTGCTGGTCAGTTAGGTCGGCTTGGATGGAGAAGGCGATCGAAGGGATGCCATGGCTATCCGCTTCGAAACAAGCGCCTAGCGTCCCGCTGCATGTGATCGACAATCCCAGATTCTCGCCATAATTGATTCCGCTGATGCAGAGATCGGGCTTACTCGGACAGAGTTCAAGGACTCCGTAAGCGACGGCTTGGGCCGGTGATCCGTGGACCCCGTAGGCTACGATTTCTTGTCCGTCGATCCATCGGGTGAATCGTTGGATCTTCCCGACATCCTCGCCTTTGGGAAAGGAGCGACCCATACCGGTTTGTTGGTACATCGGGGCGACAACGACCAAATCCCCCAGGGAAGAGGCGGCTTGCGCAGCCGCCCAGAGCCCTGGAGAATGAATTCCATCATCGTTTGTGACAAGAATTATTGGTTTCACGGATGGATCCCCGTTTCGAATATGGACTACTTCAATCCTTCAAAGACCGACTTCAGCGTGCTCTCCAACATTTTCGGTAGATCACGGTAGGCTTGGTTGTTTAGTTTCTGATAGATCTTGTGGTTTTCCATGTTCGGAAGGAATTCGTCTTTTTGCTTGATCATGTGTCCGACGGCTTCGTCGAAGTCTTTGTAGTAGCCGGATGCGACGGCCGCGCACATGGCGGCGCCCAGGGAAGCCGCCCCGTTGATTTCGTTACGGACCGTCTTCACACCGTACATGTCGGCGAAAATCTGCATGTATAAGTCGCTGTTGGAACCACCGCCGGAGACGATGATCTTGTCCGGGGTGACGCCCAATTCGGTGTTCATGGCATCGTAGCTGTTTTTCAAGGTCATGGCGATGCCTTCGAGGATGGAGCGATAGATGTGACCGCGGGTATGACGATCGTCAAAGCCCAGCATCACGCCTTTACGGTAGAGTTGCGTCGCGGGGGCCAACCAGTCGGGGATGGTCATCAGACCGTCGGATCCGGCCGGTACGTTGGCGGCTTCACGGGCGAGATAGTCTTCGACGGAATATCCTTCCGCCTTGGCTTTGGCGGCGTATTCGTCGCCGATGATTCCTTTATACCAGGAAACCAGCCACATGCCTCTGCGGATGCCGCCGCTTTCGTAGAGATACTTTTGCGGGATGCAGGAAAGGTTTGTGAAGAAGTTGGTGGCTTGCGGGATGTTCTTGCTGCCGAAGACCATCGATGTGATGTAGGTTCCAAGAGAGACCAAACCGACGTTGGGTTGGTTCAAGCCCGATCCGAGGGCTTCGACCGCTTTATCATTGGCAGTGGAAACAACCGGAAGTCCGATGGGTAAACCGGTCTCAAGGTGGGCTTTTTCATTCACATACCCCAGGATCGTTCCCGGGACTTGGATGTCCATCAGTTTTTCGCGCGGGATTTTGAATCCGTCGAAATACGTCTTGTCATCGGACCAGTCCCATTTGTCCATATCGACCGGGAACTGCCATTGATAGGCGTTCGCGGACATTTCTTTGAATTGACCGGTGAGACGGTGGGTCAGATACCCCGAGGTCGAACAGGTGTAGGCGATTTCAGGATCGTCGATGAAGGTTTCATAGGCACGGACATCCATCCAGCTCATGATCGGAGCTTGAAGCGTTCCGTCGGCTTTCATGAAGACGCGGCAGCAACGGATCGAACATAGACCCAATCCCTTGATGTCGTTGACGTCGCCTTTGAATTCCTTCATGACTTTCTTTAAAACGATTTTCAAACTATCCCAAAGATCGTCGTCGGGATGTTCCACATAACCATGTTGGCGGGTCATCATCGGTTTCAGCCCTTCGCTGGCGCTGCAGATGATTTCCCCGTGTTGATTATAGATATAGACTTTGGTGCTTTGCGAACCGCTGTCGATACCGATGAAATACTTTTCGTTCATGCACTTTCTCCTTTAGTAGAAAGAATGATGCTTGCGCATCATTATCTCATTAAGTAACCGCCGTCTACAGTCAGGTTATGTCCGTTGACATAGTTGGAAGCCGGGCTTGCCAAGAAGACGCAGGTCCCCATCAAGTCGGCCAACCAGCCCCAGCGGTTCGCCGGGATGTGGGCAAGGATTTCACCGTTGCGTTTCGCATCGGAACGGGTTTTTTCGGTCAACTTCGTCGCGAAGTATCCCGGGGAGATGGCGTTCACCTGGATGTTGAACTGAGCCAGTTCGTCGCACATGGACTTCGTCAAACCGACGATTCCGTGTTTGGTGGCGGCGTAGGCAGGCGACCATTGTCCGCCTAGGAATGCGAACAAGGAAGCGATGTTGATGATTTTCCCGCTCTTCTGGGGAATCATGTATTGGATGGATTCGTGGGTCATTTCGAAAGCGGCGGTCAAGTTGACGGCGACCATCTTGTCCCATTCGCGACGACCGAATTTGGTGACGTCTTCGATGTTGATGCAGATCCCGGCGCAGTTGACCAGGATGTCGATGCTGCCGAAGGTGTCGACGCAATCTTTGACGACGCGTTTGCATTCGCCATCCGCGGTGATGTCCGCGAAGACATGCTTGTATTGTACGCCGCAGGATTCGATCATTTCTTTCGTTTCGCCACCGTCGTCCATGATGCTGACGGCCATGATGTTGGCGCCGGCTTTGGCCAACGAAGTCGCGAAAGCTTGTCCTAATCCGCTGTTACCACCGGTAACGATGGCGTTTTTCCCTTTAAGGGAAAAGAAGTCCATATTGAAATCCAGAATGTTCATGTGTTTCTCCTTGTTGTTCAGACTTTTTCGCGTCTGATCTTTTCGACTAGTTTCTCGATGAACTCGACCGCGTCCCCTTCGACGACGATGTCCGATAAACTGCAGATCGGCGCGTCCTTGTCGATGTTGACGGAGATGATGTTCTCGACGTTTTTCAATCCTTCGATGTGCTGCAAGGATCCGTAGATCCCCAAAGCGATGTACAGTTTCGGACTGACCGTGTTGCCGGATTGACCGACTTGGATTTTGCGCGTGGCAATTCCGCTATCGACGATCCGCCGGCTGGCCGAGACCTGTGCGTTGAGTTCGACGGCCAACTCGTCAAGTCGATGGAACTGGTCCATCACGCCGCCGCCGCCCGAAATCAACACCGTACTCTCTCTGATATCCTTCGTCTTCTCCTTCACCTTCACCTCAAGCAGGCTGATGTTGCTGGCTTGGACGGAGGTCGGATAAACGTTGATGCTGAGTGTTTTCTTGACTTGATCCGAGGTATACGCGAAGATGTTCTGCCGTACGCTCATCATGATCGGTACGCGTCCTCGATTGACGATCCCGGCCATGATTTTCCCGCTATAGGCCGGCCGTACCATTTCAAGTATGCCGTCGATGTGGTCGATCGCCGTAACGTCCGCGACCAATCCGACATGAAGGCGCATCGATAAGCGCGGGGCAAGCATTCTTCCGATATGTGTGGCTGGAATGAGGATGCTGTCGAAGGTGTAGTTGCGATGCATCTCCTCCAGGCAATTGGTGATATTCAAGACATCGTAGGTCTGGATGGAATCATCCTGGACGTTGATGATCACGTCGAATTTCCCATAGGCTTCCTTGGGACATTGGTGGATGCAGAGGGCATAGGTCTCCACTTCCCCTTTGCCATGGACCAATTCCGCCACTTCCAAGAGATCGATGGAATTCCGGATGTTTTCCGCATCCAAATAGATCAGGCTCTTTTTCATGTTAGATGAATCCTTTGGCTTCTAGGAAGTCGTAGACCGTATCGATGCCTTCTTCGTCCGTCTTCACGAAAATGCGGTCTTCTTTCTGCAGGTTTTTGGTGAACGTATGGGCCACTTGGGTCAATGAACCCTCGAGTCCGACTTCATCCGCCCTAAACCCCAATTCACGGTTGGTGATGATCTTGATTTTAGCGCTGACATCCAACTCCAGATTCTTAAACTTAACAAACGGAAGCTTGTATTTGCTTTCTTTCGAGACACTTAAGATCGCCGGGAGGCCGACGCGATAGGAAGAGATGAATCTCTCGCTATCGACGTCGACGACCGGCCAACCTGTTTTAAATTGAGTTTCTTCGATTTTCACGATGTTTGACATCTGATGGAGGTGAAGGGCTTCGCCCACTTGCGATGGAACATGCGACGTATCGCCATCCAGGCTGTGGGTTCCCGTCAAGATACAGTCGAAGGTTTTTCCCTCTAAATACCTTGCCAGGATCCGGCTGGTCACATAGGTGTCGCTGCCGACAAACATCCGATCGGAAATCAAAGTCGCTTGGTCGAAATTGCGCCGCAGTAAATCTTCCAAATGCCCGACGACGCTTGTGGGCGCCATACTGACGATCTCCACGAAAGTATCCGGATCTTTTTCCTTCACTTTCAAACAGAACGCCAAGGCGCAGGCGTCGTCCGGGTTCAGGATCATTTTGACGTTTTCACGGATCAATACGTTGCGTGTGACGTCATACTTGAAGTCCTCGACATCCGGGACGAATTTTACCAGGCAAATAAGGTTCATAAGACTCCTGAAAGCTGATTACTTCGCAGCTTTTTCTTTCTTAACGAGCATACCGAAGATAAAGACCAAGACGACGCCGACCAAGCCGATGATGGCGCTGGAGATGAAGTAGGCGTTGTATCCGCCGTTGTTTCCGAAAGTCGCCCAAAGGAAGCTGTTGAATTGCGGAAGGATGATGTCCGGTAGGTAACCGATGAAGGAGATGACGCCGATCGCGGTTCCCAGGATCGCGGCTTCGATCTTATAGTCGCCAAGCAGGGACCAGTAGGTTCCACGGATAGCATACAGGAAGACGCCGAGTAACACAACCAAAGCGGTGAACAGGGTCGCACCGGAAGATACCGGTAACAGAGCGGTGCCAAGCAAACAGATCGCGGCGCCCGCCAAGGAGATCATTTGAACGGTGTCTTTACCGATTTTGTCAGCCAAGAACCCGGCGACGAATCCGCCGACCGGACGCATCCACAGAACGACGACCATGATGGTGGCGACGGTGACGGGATCGATGCCGATGTTGGATTCAAGGAAACCGCCTAAGTAGTAGACCGTCCAGAACACGGCATAACCCATGAAGATGATTCCGCCATGCAGGTAGACATATTTGTTCTTGAAGAGTTTGAAGACGGTCGCGAAACTGAATTTTTCTTTCGGATCGCCAGCGACTGCGGTGGTGATGATCTTTTTGTCGTCTTGGACGAAGATCATGATGAGGATGGAGGTCAGGATAAGAACGGCGGAATACATGTAGATGACACCGATCAAGGCTTCTTTTTTAGCGCCGAGATCCGAAGCGCCGCCAAGGATGCTGGAGAAGATGAAGACGGCCAAGCTGGCCAATGCGGCTTCGACGACACCGCGTCCGCCGTCCAAAATACCGAAGAATTTGCCTTGTTCATTGTCCGTGGCAAGCAGTTTGACGATCTTCATGTGGGCGCTCCAGAAGGTGAATACGGAGAACACACCCCAAATCGCGAAGATGATGACGACGTTGTTGTACGCGGGGATCTGGGCGAACCAGAGACCGCCTAAACCCGTAAAGAACAACGAGATCGCAAGCAGTTTCTTCGCGGAGAACTTGTCGCTCAACAAGCCGCTCGGGAAGTAGCCGACGACGAAGACCATGCCCAATACGGAGTACATATTGTTAAGTTGCGGCAAAGTCATGTTGAAGACTTGAAGAATCGTTTCTTGATATCCGGTCTTAAGATAAATCAAAGGATAAATCGAACCCGCGGCTAAGACAACCAACAGAAACTGAAAATATCGTCTGAATTTTTCCTGGCTCATATAGGCCTCCCTTTTTCTTTATTATGACTCCGGGTTGAGATCCGACTTCGCCGTTGTGGTACACACAGGAAGCATGATATCGCTTAGCGGGTCCGTCGGATCTTTTCGCAACGGCCGGAGGTATAACCGTCCTTACTTCTGAAACTTCACGCCTTCTTCTTGCGGATAGATCGTCCCGAAATTCATGATGCCGTTGGGGTCGAAGGTTTCCTTCAGTTTCTCAAGCATGTAATAGGCCGATCCGTGTTCTTCCTTCGTCCATTCGTTGCGGTATTTCCCGATCCCGTGGTGATGGCACATCGATCCGCCCAGTTTCAGGGTTTCTTCGACGATGATCGTCTGTAGCGGATGGTGGTAGATGCGCATTTCATCTTCCGGTTCGCAGTTGATGTTGTAGTTGTAGACGAAGTACATGTTGGTCCCGTTGATGTAGCTGTGCGAGGAATGTCCCCCCAGCATCGTCAAATCATGGGCGCGCGGGAATTCGTTGCGGACACGGTTCATGACGTTGGCGTAGATTTGCGGAATCGTCGACCAGTCGGCGGAAATCTCCGTGGTGAATCCCGCATGGTAGTCTTTTTCAAGCATGCCTTCGAACTCGTCGTCGATGTCTTTCTGCGACCAGTTGAGATGGTTGAACCAACTCTCGATCAGTTTACTGTCGACATATTCCAGGATGCCGTCTTTGAATTTCTCGACGGAAGCTTCGATGCCTCTGCAGGTCGCTTCGACGATGTCCTTGTTGCCTTCCGCCATGAAGATCAAAACGCATTTGTCCTTATGGAAGTGGTAGAAATGTTGATGCGCGTCTTCTTCCGAATAAGTCCGTGCGACCGAAGGACGATAGCCGTTGGCCATGACTTCGCGCAAGACTTTGATGCCGGTGTCGACGTCTTTGATCAAGTAGCCGTAGAACTTGTTGTTTTCCGGGAAATGCTTGAAGATCTTGACTGTGACTTCGGTGATGTAGCAGAGCGTGCCTTCGTTGCCGATGGCGATATGCCGGATGTCCGGTCCGCCGGCACGACGGGAGACGTTCTTGATGCGCGAGATGTGCCCGTTGGGGAAGACGCATTCCAGTCCGACGACCATGTCTTCGATCCCCCCGTATAAAGTGGAGAACTGACCGATGCTGCGGGTCGCGACCAAGCCGCCGAATTTGGCGACCGGTTTGGACTGCGGGGAATGCCCCGTGGTATAGCCTCTGGCTCTTAATACGTCTTCGAGTTCCTGTAAGCGTACGCCGGCTTCCACCGTCGCCTGCATGTTGTACTCGTCGACCTTGATGATTTTGTTTAGACGGTCGGCGTCGATGACCAGCGTCAATTCTTTCCAGTTTTCCAAGCCGCCTTCCGTCGCCGTCTTCCCGCCTCTGGGGATGACGTTGATGCGGTTGTCGTTACAGAAAACCAAGAGTTTGCTGACTTCTTCCGTGTTGTTGGGATAAACGATCGCGGTGGGTAGGGGGACATCCAAGACTTTGCGGGCTTTCGCATATTTCTTGTATCGATCCGCCGATGCATCATACAAGTCGTCGTAATTCGTGTTGATTTGATCCTTTGTCAGAAAACCTGATAATTCTTCCAGCAGTGTTGCTTTATCCATTCTTGTTTCCTCCGATGTTGCATTCTTTTGTATTCCGGCTTCTATTAAAAAAGAAAGCGGTTACGAGTACATGATAATCCGAGATTTCCGGCAAGTCAACAAAAATATGCGAAAGTTTTCTATTCAAAGCGTTTTCATTTTCTTAATATGGAAAACTTTCCTTTAGGGATGGATATGGGATCGATCACCTCGAAGCAAGAATTCTTTACCGAAAGGTCAAAAAATGCTAAAATGAACTCAAGTGTTCATAAATGAAAAGGGGATGTGTATGTCATGATCAATATCGATCTTAGTCGCTTGAATCCTCTGGAACAGGAAATCTACCGCAATATCCAAGCCTATGCGCTCGAACACGCCGATTTGAAGATCACGAAGGCGGCGGAAATGAACGATTGTTCGATTTCCAAGATCTCCAAGTTCGTGAAAAAACTTGGATTCAAGAATTATAAGCAGTATATGGATTTCCTGTATGGGCGGGAAATGCCAAGTAAAAGGACATCCAACGAGTTGGATCGCATCCAGCATTTCATCGCGGACTTCGACCAATCGTTGGTGGATGAATTCATGAGTCTGCTCGACAGCCATGAGAAAATCATCCTCTTCGGTTATGGCCCGTCGTTCATCGTCGCCACCTATTTCGAATATAAGCTACGCATCTTCACCAACAAGTTCGTCATCGCCGTCCCGGATGAATTGTCTATCCGGACGATGGTCGACGACAAGACCTTGGTTGTGATTTTCACCGCGACCGGTTCGTTCCGTTCGTTTGAGTCCGTCTATCAATCCACCAAGGCGAAGGGTTCGGATGTCTTGGTGATCGCGGAAGAATACAACACGTCGTTGATGAGTACTTGCGACCGTCTGTTCTGGCTCAGCAAGTTCCCGCAATCCTCGGACCTCAAACCTCATGAAAAATCACGTACCGTATTTTTCCTCTTCATCGAGGAAGTCATACAACGTTTGATCGAGGAAGCGAAAGCCCTCGAAGCCATTCAAGGATCGGACATCTAAACATAAAAACGGACTTCGCGATGAAGTCCGTTTTTCGTTATGAGATATCGAGGATCCCTTCCTGCAGGATTTCCGTCGCTTGTCCCTCATGCATCTTGGTCAGGTCTTTCATTCCACGATAGAAGAAGAGCCCGGTCAGAATCGCGGAGAGGAAGTCGGCGAAAGGCGCCGCATGCAGGAGACCGTCCATTCCCCAGAGTTGCGGGAAGATCAATACGGCAGGAATCAAGAGGATGACCTGGCGGGTCAAGGTCAAGAACATCGCGGTTTTCGAGCGTCCGATCGCTTGAAAGAAGTTGGCGCCGATGATTTGGAAGCCGACGACCGGAAGACAGAGGAACCAGGAAGTGATCGCATAGCTACCGAAGGTTAAGAGTTCGGGATCGCGGTTGAACAGGGAGACAAGGATCACCGGGATGAGACGGGTGATGAGGAAGCCGACGGTGACGATGAGTGTCGCCGCCGCGATGGCGAGTTTGGCCGCCGTTTTGACGCGATCGAACTTCTGTGCACCGAAATTGAAACTGATGATCGGTTGGACCCCTTGGTTCAACCCGATGATCGGCATGATGAGGAAGGTTTGGACGCTGTTGATGACGCCCATGCCCGATACAGCCAAGTCCCCACCGTACATGAACAAGGTTTTATTCAGTACCGTATTCAAGACGCTGCTCGCCAATTGCAGGGCGAATCCAGGTAAACCCAGCGCCGAGATTTTCGCGACGATGCTTAGTTTCGGTTTGAGGTTCTCGACCCGCAGTTTACTGCGGCTGCGTTTGCCGATGAAATAGAGGACGACCCAGGTCGCTGAGATCGCTTGGGCGATGATGGTCGCCCAGGCCGCACCGGCCATCCCCATCTTGAAGGTATAGATGAAGAGCGGATCCAGGACGATGTTGGTGCCGGCACCAAGGAACATCGTCATCATGGCGACTTTGGGGTTTCCATCCCCGCGGATGAAGTGGTTCAAGCCCATACTGACGATTTGGAACGTCGATCCGAAGAAGATGATGCGCATGTATTCAACGGCATAAGGAAGGACGATCGGACTGGCGCCGAAGGCTTCTAAAATCGGAACCAGGAAGATCGACCCCAGGATGGAATAAAGGATCCCCGAAGCCACCAACATGACAAAGGCGTTGCCCAATACGTTCTCGGCTTCCTTGGGTTTCTTCTGTCCCAAGCGCATCGCGAATAGGGTGGCACCCCCGACCCCGAACAACACCCCGATCGCCAACATGATCAGCATCAACGGAAACCCGATGGTGATCCCGGCCAACCCGTTGGGTCCGAGCATCGGACTGTTTCCGATATAGATCCGGTCGACGATGTTATAGAGCGCATTCACCATCATCCCGACGATCGCAGGGATGGAGAATCTCAATAATAGTTTACTTACCTTTTCCTCACCGAGAGGGTTCTTGTGATCCATTTATTCGATCTCCGTTTCTTTCTTTCGTTTCTCCACTTTTTCCACCATTTTATCCAAGGTGTCTTCGACGATCTTCAGTGTTTCCGGATCGATGTCTTCACTGAGGAACTCGCTCCAGGCATACACTCTTCTTCGTATTTCAACTTCGTTCTCTTTGGCCTTGTCGCTTAACTTGATATGGTTGCATCGTTTATCCGCATCGATCTTCCCTCTGCTTACGTATCCTTTTTCTTCCAACGAAGCGATCGCACGCGCGGTCGCCGCCTTATCGATGGTCAAGGCGTTCACCAGATCATCCTGGGTACATCCGTCATGGGTATAGAGATAGAGTAGGAAAGGATATTCCCCGGCACTGATCCCAAACGACTTTAACGAGTGGGTATGGAAGACCTGGGCTTGTCGATGCAGGATCGACATGGATCGTCCGATATTGCGTTTCATCGTGCCTCTCCTTTTCTGATTACCGTAGAATTATACGGGTAATTGGTTGATGTGTCAACCAATTACGTCCTTCCTCTTTTCCCTCTAAATGTGATTCGTTTCTCGAATGATATGATATACTTGATTCAGAATCCAACTCGACAAGGAGACGTACGATGATCAGTCTTTTACTCTTATCCCATGGTTCGTTCGCGGACGGAGTCAAACAATCCCTCAACCGCTTCTATGGGGAAAGTGTTCAGATCGACGCGTGCTGCCTGCTCAACGAAGATGATCCGAAGCACTTCTGCGACCGGATCCTTCAGATCTATCGCCTGAACCAACCGTTCGAAGGGATGCTGATCTTGACGGACCTGGAAGATGGGATCACGACAGACTGCGCCGCCCACGTCGCGAAACTTTTCGGGGATGTCCGTGTCGTTACCGGACTCAATCTTAAGATGGCGCTTGAGGCCTGTGCGCTACGCGGAGAGCTTGATTTGAACACCCTCGCACGACGGATCGCCCACGATGCGGCCGCATCCATCCGAATCCTTCCCTAAGAACGAACCTCGTTCTTTTTCTTTTTGTCCTTCGTTATTCCTTCCTTTTTCGTTTTGTGTTACGATGTGACTACTTACTCGACGTGTCTCATGCATCCCGTCTTCACCCATCTTCCCTTTGACGTATAATAAACTCAAAAGAGAAAGGAGAGAACGATGAAAACCACCCGCATCCTTGGAACCCTCTTCATGGCGTTTATCCTTTTCCTGTTCTCTTTTTCTCCTTCTTCATCCCCCACATCACCCTCCTTTCCATCGACCCTCACCGAGCAGATCATCCGCCAGATTTTGGAACTCGAAGGCAAGGAAGTGAAGATATCGGAAACCTATGCCTTGTTGGATGTGGAATTGAAGAACAATTACACGCTTGCCCTCTTTCGGGATGCGGGCTATGCGATCATCACCAATCGATCCTACATCTTGTCCGAGTATTCGATCGATGATTCCAAGATCCCGTTCGAGGACGTCTTATTGGACGACGTCGACTTGATTTACGGCGGTCCGTCCAATTATCTTTATACCCGGGATAGGAAGGATTACTTCGATGCGGATACGCAACGCGAGGTCGCCTTTACGCCTTCGATGAATCAGATCGAGGTAAACAAACGCTTGGTCGACGGCGACTCGGAGGAAGAGGAAGAGCCCCAAGCCATCCAAGACCCCGTGTTTAAACCGTTGGTGTGGACAGGGATCCACGAATCCCTCTTCATCCGCTATAACGCTGGGATGTGGATCAACAATCAAGACAACTACCCCATCGGGAACGGGATGTGCGGACCTATCTCGGTCGCGATTTTACTTGCCTATTACCAAGACAACATCGATCCTTCGTTCGTCCCTTCGGCGGTGCGTACCCGCGGATCCCTGAGTCCGGGATCGTTGGTGCATCTCTTGGGTTTGCATATCGGAGGTGCGTATACCGGGACGATCGGGATTACGATCTATTACGGGTTTTTGAGTTTCATGGAATCCTACGGCATCGACCAATACCAACCCAAGTTCACGATGTTTACGACCTGGGACATCGTCACGCAGAAGGTCGATCAGATGCGCCCCATCGCGGTCGGGTTGACGACGTGGCTGGGGGGACCCGAGAGTTACGGGAACCACTGGGTGACCGTCTATGCCTATGCGCAGAACACCGAGAAGAAAGGCTATTACAAAGCCATCGACAATCATGGCGACTACAAAGCCAGGATCAAAGCGAGCTGGACCGCCGGCGCCGTATGGTTGGATAAATGATAGGTTGCTCTTGTTTTCAACATCCAGAAACCCTATCATGAAAGATAGAGGGGAATTCATCCCCATAGAGGGCAATGAAATGATCCATATTGATCATCTTTCGAAAGTCTATCCGAACAAGAAAGGGATTTTCGACGTGAGTTTTGATGTGAAGAAAGGAGAAGTCTTTGGATTCCTTGGTCCAAACGGTGCAGGCAAAACAACCACCATCCGTCAATTAGTCGGATTTACCAATGCGACTTCTGGGATTGCGACGATCAACGGATTGGATTGTCGGACAAAGGCAAAGGAGATCCACGAGAATCTTGGATATCTCCCGGGTGAGATCGCATTCTTCGACCAGATGACCGGTAATGAATTCATGGATTTCATCTCGAAGATGCGTGGCAAGAACGGAAGTTCGCGACGAAATGAATTGATCGAATTCTTTGAGTTGGAAAGCGATCGGAAAATCAGGAAAATGTCAAAAGGGATGAAACAAAAGGTTGCACTGATCACGGCGTTCATGCATGATCCGGAAATCCTCATTCTCGATGAACCGACATCCGGCTTGGATCCACTGATGCAACGTCGATTCATCGAACTCATCCAGAAAGAAAAAGCCAGAGGGAAAACCATTTTGATGTCCTCCCATCAATTCGATGAAATCGAACGAACTTGTTCCAGAGCCGCCATCATCAAGGAAGGCCGCGTCGTCGCGGTTGAAGACTTAACGACGCTTAAGAATGAATTAAGACGTAGTTATTTCATTTCACTCAAAAATCCAAGCGATCTAGATATCTTAAAACCGATTCTTGAAGAGTCCGTCGACCTCGGGAATAACCGATTCGAAGTCTTCGTAGGGGAGAACCTTAACGAATTCTTGTCTCTTCTATCGAAGTGCGATGTGATTGGGCTGGAATCCTCCGCTCAAACTCTAGAGAAAATCTTCATCCGTTATTACGGTAAGGAGGTAAGATAATGTCTTGGCCGCTCTTTAAGGCAAATATCAGAGCCAATCGATTCATTTGGATCTTGATGTTTTTAATCTTCGTCATGTATATCGGAATTATGATTTCCATGTTCGACCCGGATCAAGTCGAAAGCATGAAGGCGATGATGGAAATGTTGCCGGAAGCTTTCGTGAAGATGCTGCAATTCGATACCTTTGGAACTACCTTGGTTGGATTCATCGCAGGTTCATTGTATGGTTTCCTTGTGTATCTCTTTCCCGTCGTACTGTCGGTCGTTGTCAATCATCGCGTCATCGCTTCTTTAGTGGATAAAGGAAGCATGACGTATTTACTTGCCAGCCCGAATAGCCGCATCAAGATCGCATCAACCCAAGCTTTGTTCAGTATTTTGTCGATCACCCTATATTTCACCTGTGTCACCATCGCTGGTCTCCTTTTTAGCGAACTGATGTATCCAGGGGAGTTGGACCTACTCGTATGGGTGCAGCTCAACCTTTACGCGATACTGAATTTCCTGGCAATCGGAAGTATCGGTTTCTGCGTTTCCGCCTTGTCCAATGAATCGAAATTATCACTTGGTTTGGGAATCGGGATCCCGGTGACGTTCATGATCCTACAAATGCTTGGCAATGCGGATGATCGTTTGGCTTGGATCGGAAACTTGTCCATGTATGCCCTCTTTGATCCGATCAAGCTTGTCAATGGGGATTCGTTTGTCATCTTTGGATCCATCCTATTCGTCATCATCGCGGTGATTCTCTATTCGGCAGGAATCATCATCTTCAATAAGAAAAACATGTATGTTTAGTATTTTTACACATCGTTTTGAATTGGTTATGATTATAATGAAGATATCGGAGGATTCCCTATGAACCTTCTCACCCAAGCCTTGATCTATGCGACACTGAAACATGACGGACAGACCGACAAAGCCGACAAGGCGTATATTCTACATCCCCTTCGGGTCATGTCTGGTTTTCACGATGAAAAGGAACAAGTGACCGCCCTCCTCCATGACATCATGGAAGACTGCAACGTCAAGCCCGAAGAACTTCTCGCGATGAACTTCCCGAAAGACGTCGTCGACGCCTTGATTCTGCTTACCCATCAAGAGAACGAACCCTACGAAGAGTACATTTCAAGGATTCTAAAGAACGAACTCGCCTGTAAAGTGAAACTGGCGGATTTGGAAGACAATATGAACCTGGAGCGGCTTCCCGTCGTGGAAGAGAAGGATCTGAAACGGTTAAGACGCTATCAGAAAGCCCATAAGCGGATTACGGAAAGAAACAACGAAGACTAAAAAATCCTGTGCGAACAGGATTTTTTCTATCTACCCCATTCATTATTCTGATGATTAAAGTGCCAACTCTTGTCCGTGCTAATTACTACTTTATCCGCTTCATTTACACTTTAGGTAAAATGTTGTAACAGAAAGGGAAATTATGATAAGTCTTGAAACGATCGAAAAACTATTTAGGCAACATCACGGGATGATGCGTACTAAGGAATTGTATAAAGCACGGGTTTTCTATCATGATATCCAACGGTTGATTGAAAAAGGGGTCATTGAAAACATTCGTTATGGATACTATCAATGGGTCGATCCGAATCATCATAGCGAAGCCTTGACGATTACCCAATTGTTTCCTGATGCCATTTTGTGTTTGAATTCTGCGCTATTTTATCATCGATATAGCAATCGGGTACCTCTGGAGTGGAATCTTGCGGTAAGCAAAGACAGCAACAAGAGTCGCTTTAGGATCGATTATCCTTTGATCAAGCCATATTATGTTGAACCAACCCTTTTGGAAATCGGTGTGAGTACGACTGAAATCGACGGTCATCCGGTTCGGATTTATGATAAAGAGCGTACGATGTGCGATTGTCTTCGATACATGGGTAAAATGGATAAGGAAATTTTCAATCGTTCGATTCGAAGTTATGTCGAAGACGACGAGAAAAACATTCCTCAACTCATGGAATATGCGACTAAGCTTCGTGTCTTAAAGAAAGTTAAGATGATTATAGGAGTGTGGTTATAGTGAATGATCTGGGTGCTTCGATACTCGCTCGACTTAGGAATAAATCCATGGAAACGAAAATCCCTTATCAACAATGCATTCAACTCTTTATTCAAGAAGAGCTTTTCGTCGCTTTTCGAGTTCGAAGTATTCACGGAATTTTGTCCTCAAAGGGTGGCATTTCATTTATGCTCTTACCCATTTTAAGAGTCGACCGACCGTCGATATCGATTTTTTACTTCGGGATTTAAGCAGCGATCTTGATCATTTGGATAAAGTAATGGCTGAAATCCTTGGAATTCCTACCGGCTATAATGAAGTTGTCATGCTCAACGTCAAACGGTCTCGTCGCATTTCACTTCAAAGAGAATACCCGGGTGTGTCCGTTCAAATCACAGGACAGATAAAGAATGTCCGTGTCTTATTTGATGTCGATGTCGGCATCGGCGATGTCATCTCACCGACTACTGAAAAACGCTTTTTACCCACGCAACTTGAAGGGTATTCTACCCCCGAAATCTTTACTTACTCACTTGAAAGCACAATTGCCGAAAAGCTCGACGCAATTCTACAACGCTTTGAACTGACAAGTCGAATGAAGGATTTCTATGATATTTATCAACTCTCAGTCATGTTTGATTTTGAGGGCAAGGTTCTTTGTGAAGCGATCCTTCAGACCCTTGTTTATCGAAGGACCCACTTTGATGCTGATAGCCTTGATCGGATACAAAAGCTATCCTTCGATGGTGAGATGTTGATAAAGTGGCGTTACTTCCTTAGGACGATTCAGAGACAAGAACTTCTTTTTCCTGACGTGATTCAAAGCATTGTCATCTTCTTACATCCAATCTGGGCAGCCATCACCAATGACTGCGATATGCTTGAAACATGGGATTGTAAGAATAGAATGTGGATTCGTAATTAGGCCGCATCCGGCTTGAATCAATTCCTGTTTTCACTAAATCAATGGTTGAAATCAACAAGACCAAAAGATCCTGCGTGAACAGGATCTTTTCTCATGACGACTCGATGTTATCTTCTCATTGCAGTATCTACTTCATTATTTCATCCATTGCCTCTTAAGTAGATCGACATATTCATCCGCATGGACAAGGCTCAGTTCCCCATGTCCGTAGTTCGGCAGTTCGATCTTCTCACTTCCGGGAATCGCTTCATTCAACGCTCTCGCCGACTTCTTCATGATTCCCAATTCTTTTCCACCAACCACGACCAACACTTTCGCAGTCGTCTCTTTCAGTCCGTCTTTGATCGCATATTCCCCGTTACTTAAGGTGATGTTGATCAGAGACTGCTTTGAGATCTTCAGTGAATCTTGGTAATAGAGATCGAAGAGGTCTTCTGTGACAAACAGGGACTTCGCTTGTAGCTTCGCAAAGGATTTATTCTTTAACCAACCATACGCCAACGAATACATCGGAACGGTAAGTAACCGGGTTCCCGGGATCGTATAGACCAAGGTGCTTTCCAACAGCGCGTATTGACAGATGTCTTTACGTTGCGACAACACTTCGGTTGCGATTTGACCCCCGATGGATAAGCCGCAGATCGTATGGACTTTCCCACCCCATTCTTCTTCGATATATTCAATCAGTTTCAATGCGGAGTCTTCGATACTGAGAAAGGTTGTTTCCCCGTCTTCCCCATGTCCATCGATGATCGGTGTGACGACATAGTACTCCCCTTCAAGCAAGGAGACGATCTTTCGGAGCGACCACCACGAAAGCCCGCCGCCATGCATCAATACAACGACCTGATTCTCTTTCTTACCGAATGTTTTGAATTTCATGTGATTCCACCTCTTTCTCTTTGAAGATCTCGTTAAGCAATTGATCCAACACGCCATCAAACGTTCTCTCGAATGCGACCGCAGCGAGCATGTCTTTGTTTTCCACCGTGATGTTCAGTAATTGGATCCAGTTATAGACCAAATCCAGATCACAGGTTTCATCTCTTCCAATCACCTTCCGAAGCATCCTCTCCATCACGTCACGACTGCTCTCAAGTTGCTGGAAAGAACCTTCGGGTAAGCGCTGAATCAAGGTCTGGATGTCTTCACGACGTAAGTAGCGAAAAACGCTGTCTTGATCTTCAAGGAAGGTGCGGCGATAAAACAACCTCAAGTCTTCGCGATCGATGCCGCCCTTTACTTTGACGATTGTTTCGATTTGTCGATTGATCTTACGCTGGTATGCCTTCGCGATCTCCACCACAAAGACTTCCTTCGATGCGAAGAAATGGTAGAACGTTCCTTGGGCGATCTTGACCGTCTTGGTGATCTCCTCGATACTCATCTTCTTCATTCCGTTCTTCTTGATCAATTCCAATCCGATCTCAAGCATCTCATTCCGGATCTCTTCTCTTTTTTGTGGACTGTACACTTTGGGCATGTTTTCCTCTTATATGAATATTTTCATTTATTATTCATATTATGCGCCAAGCAATGGGGTTTGTCAACCAAACCCCATCTTCTTTAGACTTCAGGTCTCTCTCCCAATTTAAACATCTTCGGTTTCTTCGGTGAAGCTTTCGTCAAGATCGCCTCTTCCGTCCTCTTCACCCACTCTTCGCAACTCACCGGATCGATCAATTTGGGATTCACATTGATCTTAACCGCATCTTTTTCAAAGAATCCTCCTGTAATCTTCCATTTCTTCTCATCTTGGATAAAGGTCAATACCGATTTCGCCGCTTCTTGGGCGCTGATGGTGAATTTCTGATTCGTCTTCCGGACAATCTTCATGATCAGCGTATCCCCGCGGAAGATGTTCGTATTCACGCCTCCGGGATGAATCGCATTCACTGCGATTCCATCAGGTTTCAGCTGTTTCGCCAATTCCATCGTCGCCATCAACTGAAGCAATTTCGATGTGGAATATGCCTTAAACCCGAAGGGATGATTTTGGAAAAAATCATCGCGCTTTACCACTTTCCCATAGTACGCCGCCTTTGAACACACATTCAAAATCTGCGGCGATTCACCCTTCAATAACAACGGGATCATCTTATGCGTCAGATAGTGCGACCCGATATGGTTCACCCCAATCGTCATCTCAAAGCCCTCATGCGTTTTCTTCGCTTGATCCATATACAAGCCGGCATTGTTGACCAACACATCCAACCCGGAAACACTCTTTTCGACCTCCAGAGCGAACTTGTCAATGCTTTCAAAGGAAGACAGATCCAACTCGAAAATCTCGATCTTCGCCCCTTTGATCGGCCGTACCTGTCCCCAGATCTCATCCGCCTTATTCAAGTTCCGACAACCCAAAATCAGTTGCACCTCTTCATTGACCAACGCCTTGGCGACTTCCAATCCGATACCGCTTGTTGCACCTGTGATTAGAATTCTGCGTTTCATGATGGACTCCTTTTGAACAGTACATTCATACTTACTACGACTGTTCCCTTAATTGTATTCTATCACAGATTGAACTTTGTTCTAAACCTGAACCTCTTAACCATCTGTTTGGGCACTATATTCACTAATTGCCACAAGAATTAATTATATGCATGATAAATACTATGGAGTTATTTTCCGTCGACGAATATGTCGCTAAACTCTATTGTTCTAAGTCCAGTAATGTCTAGGTCATAACTTATTTGACTTACTCGAGAAGGTACTCCAGTTATTGAATCGATTGAAGAATTCCTCACAATATGGATGTTTTTGCATGAATATTTCTCCAGATTCCTTTCGCTTTTCTCAAGTTTAGATAATTCGCTTTCTAGCTTAAGTTGAAACTTAAAATTCTCTCGGACACAGTCTTCTTTATTAAGATCATCGATAATGTCAAGAATTGTATTTCCAGAATTGTCCTTTTTTAGGTTTATGAAGCAGATGTACGTGTTTTTTCCGTCAAATATTTGGTTATGTTTCACTCTAAATATTGGGAATTCCTTTGTTGTAGTTTTAACTTCCAAATTAAACTCTTCGAAAGTAAAATCATAAAAAGACATTGTCTCATTATGCCAAGCATCAATTACTTCTTTGAAACTACCATGGTATCGCTTAATGAATTCAAGTTCACCAAATAGACCAACTTGATTTCGAGCACTAGACGATTCTTTCTGAAAAATTTTAAGTAGTGAATCGAAAAAATCATAGAATCCAATCTCGTCACAATTCTTAGAGTAAAGGTAACACAGTTTCAAGAAAACATTATATTCACTCGACACATTATCACCTACATACTCAATATAGTTATAAATGTCACTCGAGAATTTTGAGTCAGCACTAAATGAAATAACTTTTGCATTCAATACAAGATCAACTAGACCGGTTTTGTACTTTATGCTTTTCTCGCTTTTAATATTTTTTTGCATGTATAGGGTGTTCTTACCACATATAAAAAAGCCAGAAATATCGTCTATTTTCTCAACCAAGTAAAGAACATCCATTTCAAAACTTGGGTCCTCTTTTATGCTTTTGATTCTCGAATTAAACTCCTTTTCTAACAAAGTACGTTCCCCCTCTCTCGGCATAAATTGCAAACATATATTGAGACAAATTAGTCATTTTCACTCCATTTCTTTTTGGCGTAACGAAATGGATCTGAAGATTAATTTCATTCTTGTTAACATATGCTTTTGAATCACCATCGTATTTTCGTTCACTTTGATCAGCTTTATCTGGTCCTTGATGAAGATTGTTTATTCTATTCTCATCATCGAAAGTTCTCTCTCTTGGACTAGTTATGTCGTTCATTATTACTATATTTACATTCCTCGAATTAGTTAATATAGGTACCAAAGAACTTAGCAAAAGAGGGGCACTATCAAAAATACTCTCGGTTCTCTTTAGCGAGTCGAGCAATTTCTCTCCGTCAACACAAGTAAATTTATAGTTCAAAATCCCATCGAGACGCGCAAAACTTCCTAATGAGAAGGTTTGTTCGCTAATAAATTCGTTAATAATGTTGTTATTGTTTTCAACTACTTTTTGTTCAAAAACACCTATCCTTTGTTTTATCCATTTCGATCCTTTTGATGTAGAATAATAGTCAACTACATTGGTTCTGGTTGGACGCAACATTGTATTCTCGCCAGAAACCACAAAATGGTCTATCTCTTGGTTACCATCAACAATATCTTGGTACTGTTCCCACATATCTTCTTCAATATCACAAAGATAACCATACTCTTCACTAATCTCTTTTGTAACAAAGAGTCGAAGAATTTCTATATATTCACTTCTATAACCGAACCATCTTGCTCTTTGCAAACTCGTATCCATATTCCCGGTTTCAGCCCATCTTGAAAAATATGCAGTTACTAGGTACTTAAAAGTAATGCCTCTTTGAAGCAAATCTCCACCAATGTAAATGCGATTCTTCTTTAGCCCTAGGTTTTCATCGCTTCTTGAAGTTTTCGAATTTCTGATAATTACATAGGTTGACTTTATCCGAGTTTTTACGATGTTGAATACTTCTTCAAACGTGTAAGCGCTAGTCGTCTTTTCATCAAACATTTTATGGTAAACTGTTTCAAATTCACTCCTGATAACCTGCAACTCAGTTTCATTCTTATTCACAAATTCCTTAAGCTGATTGATATAGTTATCTATTAGGATTAATATCTTGGAATGTTTATCAACTCCCCTAAAAGAGTGAACTATCATTTCTGAGTAGACTTTCCCTCTCATTTCCATTATTGAACTGCCTATCAAAAAATGTGCTAGAGCTCCGTATAGTCCTTTTGGTATACGTGAATTTTCAATCGCATCATTCTCATTGTCATCTATTTGCACGATACTATCTCTATCTCCAGAGTGAAAAAAATCTCCTCCAGTATATCCATTTCCTGGTTTTAGAAGTATTAACTTTTGCGGTTTTATTCTACTGAATTTGTCAAGAAACATGTTTGCTTGAGGGGTGGCTGTTACAGAAAGATATTTAGGATTACCTAATATGTCTTTCATTTTGCATATCGATGAATATGTTGGCGAGAAATTTTTCTCCTTATTTTTCTTTGTGTTTAAGCTTGCTTGATCTCCTTCATCATCAATTACTAAAGACTGAATGGTTCGATCTACTTCGAGTATTTTCAACAGCAATTCATTGACGCTTTCTAGTCCATCTTTTCTTTTAATTGTTGTGATGAAAATTTGATGTCCGTTATGAACAATATCATCAATTAATTGATCGTGCAGTGAGTTAATTCTCGCATATTTACTTTTCTTATCAGTTGTAAATAATAGTGGTGTATTAGATCCCCCGATTTCAGGATCCTCTTTAATGCCAAATGTTTCGGCAAACCGAATATTTGTTTGATCAAGTAGTGAGTTGTCATACCCACCAAAAATTACAATGATTTTTACGTCATTATCAAAAGCCAAAGCACATAACATTTCTAGATTTGCCGTTTTCCCTGACTGTATCTTGCCAATTGCCAGTATGTTTCTTATTTCATTGTCCTCAACAAAAACTCTCAAAACTTCTAGTGCATTCTCAAACAGCCGTTGCGATTCTTTTTCACTATACTTGTCTGAATACAATTTTATAACTTTTCTGCTATAGAATCCAACTGTCGGCACCCAACTATCATGTGCTATGTAGTATTTCTCCATACCTAAATCCTTCTCAAATATTCGTTCATTGAATTTCTGATAATATTTGGAAATACTCTACCGTCATCATTTCTAGACATAACTGCGTCCATCTCAGCTAAGGCAAATGCAATAGAAAATCTTTCAAGCAATTCCTTAAACTCTGGATCTTCGGAATAAGGTTTAAAAAACACATGATCTATATTGAGAATTATATCTATCAAAGACATGCTTTCGTTATGCTTTATATCAATCCAAAACTTCTTTGTATTACTAGCCCACTGAACTTGGACTGCAATCTTAGCAGTGTGAAATAACGTCTCATAGCTTCGAATATTTCCTATGGTTTCTATATCTAAAGATAACTTCTCTACACCACTTTCTTTAGTGACATCATTTTGTGTGCTTTCGGGACCAATTTCATTTGTTTCTTTTTCGATTTCATATAGTAACTCTTCATCATCAATCAAGTCAATGCAATCAAGTTTTGCTTGAACTTTCGTTTGAATATTGTCTGAGATCTCAGACGATGTCTCTTCTTCACTTATCCTCTGCTTTTTCGATAATTCCGCAATTTCAAGAAACTTGTTGTTCGTCAAAGTTTCTTTTAGTGAATCTACAAAGGTGTCTTCAAGTCCATTATGCCAGACAAATCCATCTTTTGATTGATTTATGGGAAAATCATCTAGATTAAGTTCACCGAATAATTTCAATGAAACTTGACTTTGTGCTTGCCCGAAAATTTGCTCTGGCTTGTAATTCTCCCCTTCCCCCCCAATTACAACTCTATTTCTCCGAAATAGAGCGAAACCAGCTTTTTGAAATCCACCTTTCTTCATTATACCTACATAACCATTTACCTTGAATGTACTATCATCGAAATTAAATGAAAAATCTACTTCTTGGATCCAGTTCTTACCGCGAAAGTCCTGCAGAACTTCAGGAGACTGAAATGATAGTTTATCGTCGTTAAACCTGATTACTATTTCGCCATTTTCAATATCTCTCCGATACATACTTGACAATAATGAGTAAATTTTCGCCTTTGTTCTTGGTGGATTTATTTTTTTTGTGACTTTTTCAATAATTACTCTCGTCCCATGACTTCCAGAATTAACATTTTCTTGATGAATAATGATTGAATTAGCACCGGAACTCTTCAAATCATCTATATCAACAGTTGTTGAGTATCTCAGCCCTGATCCAAGTTGGACACTCTCTACAGTCCATCTATTACCAAACCAACTAGCAGCAGTCTTTAAACCCATTCCAAATTCATTTCTACCTAACGAATTCTCTTTTCTTGAATCTAGTAGAATTGCACGTTTAAAATCTTCAATATCCATACCAAATGCATTATCTTCAATTGTTAAGACATTTAAGTTTTCATCATATTTTATATCAATACTTAACTTCGAAAATGACTCATCACTCATAAGTTGTGATAGATGATCGAAATATGATTGAGTTGCATTATCAACAAACTCTGCGACCGCATACCAAGGTTTGTAGTTTAATCTTGAAAAAATATTTAGGATACTTGCATTTGGTTGAATATTTAGTTCAAAGTCATTCATTAATATCTCCCCCATTTCTCAGCATTATTCTGATTAGATGCTCTACCACATCCACACTAACAGTATTACCAAGTTGCTTATATGTTTCATTAATTGGCTGATTTAGGAAGTCTATCTCGTCAAATCCATATAAACGCGCCATTTCAATCGGACGTATATAGCGCTTTTCTACTCCCAAAATTGGTGTTTGATTAATAGCTACAAAAGTTGGAAGAAAATCGGGCTTTTTTACTCTCACACCTGAAGGTCTAAATTGAATAATACCCTCCCAAATTGAATGTATTGCATCGCCAGCGTTCCATTCAAATTTCTTGTTCGAATCATTCTGTTTACTAAAGAACTCGAAATTCTCTTCAATCCAGTTGTCTATCAACTCCCGATTTTCAAGATAGAATTCTTGATTCCTAACGATTATTTTCTTTTTCCACTCGGGCACTTTTGTTAGGTCGAGGTTTTCTTCAAAGTACTTCGTCCAAACGGGTGAAATAATTTTTACATTTGAATTCATTAATTTCAGTCTTAAACTCTCCCACATTTCGATAATCTTAATTTTGTCTGGTTCAAGATTGCTTTCCCCCTTGTCAAAATAATTGGGATCTAGGATTCCGTCACGATAGATTGATGTCTGTTTTCTTTTGTGCTTTCCTGATGAAAGATAACTGAAATCACTATTAACTATGTCTTTTCTATAACAAATTATAAACACGCGATCTCTAAGTGCAGGAATATTGGATATATCGTTTGGCCCAATAATAACTGAGTCGACCTCATACAATACTTTGAGGTGGCTGAGGATTTTCGCCCATGTTGCACCTCCATCATGAGACTTTAAATTTCTTACATTCTCAAGCAGAACATATTTTGGTTTGTGCCTTTTAATAATCTTCTCAACTTCAAAGAAAAGTGTTCCTTTTGTTTCATCATCAAATCCCAGTTGTTTCCCAGCTTTTGAGAAACTTTGACAGGGAAATCCTGCCACAAGAAGATCAACAGATTGGTTCTCAATAACTCTTTGATTGATAAGTTCATGCGTAGATTCATTTTTTATATCATAAAATGACTCAATATCGTAATTTGATGTATAGATTTTTGCAACATTGTAGTCGTTATCACAGGCAAAAATACACTTCGCGTCTGGAACTACTTTTCTTATACCTTGATGAAAACCGCCAACTCCACAGAATAGGTCGATGAATCTCATATCATCACACTTCCCTTTTTGATACATCAAATTCAGTACCTAGCATTTTAATCAAGTCACTCTTATTGTCTATCCCTTTTTCTTTAAGTAATCGAACGATATCGCCACCACTTACTACAATAATTGGATGCTCATCTTCGACAATTTCGCTATATGCTTGTTCATTAATAAATGTAGTAGTCACGAAAATACCAAATTGACGGTTTTTGATTCTAGAGATAAGTCGCGATGTTTCTTTAACTCCTACAGATGTGGTTTCGTTGAAACTATTCGCTTTATAGCACTTGGCTTCAAGTACAAAATCGAAATTTATGGCGCCTTCAGATTCACCACAAACCCTATATTTACCAATTCCATCTCTTCCACCATCTTTTGTGTACCTGGTTCCATCAAGTTTTACGATATTGCGATCTAGCAAAAGAGCAATATAAATAGCAAATTCCTCAAATTTCTGAGGATCTTGACAAAAATGACTATAAATTGTATTTAACATCTCAAATTGCGCACTGTCTTTTTTTGGTAACTGCATCACCTTTGTCTTTGTCTTCTTTTCTCTTATAATATTGAAACTTGTATATCTCTTCTTTTCAATGAAGTTTCTCCACGCAATAGGACAATACACACTTTCATATCCTTTGCCTTCAATGATATCATCTAGCCATCTTGTGTCAATTTTAGAACTGTTCAATTCAAATAGACTTCCTTCTTGCGGATTAAGAAAAGTAAAGTGCGACTTGTAGTTTTGGAATCTACCTCCACTTGATCTAGCACCCCATACAGCGACTAACCAGTCTCTTTGATCCATGAAATTATTTCCCGGTGCAGCAAGTCCAAGAAACTTAACGTTCTTACCAGTCGTTTTCTCAAACACGAAAAATGGCGGCACTTTTCTTCTATCAAGAACATTATTTTGACTTGCATAGAAAAATGAATCTCTTAGTATTTCATTACCATGCAAATTGGTTCCATGTAAGTCACATCCTGGGCTCTTGTTATCACCATAATAGATGAAAACACCAATCTCTTCATCAAACTTATCTTGCCAATACTTATCTTCATATGTAGTAAATAGGACAACATACTTAATATCAAAAGGATTTATTTTACCCCTATATCTAAATCCCCCTTGGTTCTTTACCTTCATAAGTTTGTCCAAAATTGAACCACTCATATTATGAGAGTTTTCTTTCTCTTCATAAATGCAATCAACAATTAGTTTCGTTCCAACTATCAAATTCCCGCTTTCATTAATAATTTCATCGAACTTCATTCTTGTTGACATTGGATCCCCCTCTCTATTCTTTAGTCAATATCTTTAGTATAGACATAAATTCGTTTATTATCTATACATAGTAATAAAACATATATAAACAAATTAAACCACTGACAGACTATAACTTAGTCAATTTTTCGCTATAAAATTCATAATATTCCCCGGTATCTGATACATACTCTTTTTCTCTCTGTTCATGGTTCCGTTGATTGCCTTCAGGATCCCTTCCTTTAATAAGCCATAGGGAGGTTCGTTGTAGAAGTTACCTTCGTACTCGAAGACTCTGCAAAGCGTTTCCGTACCGCAGATGTCTCCGCAGGATTCGCAAAGGTTCTCTTTCACTTCGCCCAGGATGTCGATGCCGTTGACGAGGATGGTCGGAGAACTGACGAAATGATACTGGAAAGCGCGTTCGACCGAGTCGATCTTCGTCTTTCGAAGAGTGATCGTGTAGTCTTTGTTGATGAGGGCCGGGGCGATGTCGGCGATGACGTTTTCAAGGACCTGGTCGGTGCCGAGGCATCGTTCACAGGTGTTGAGGTCGAGATAGAGAAAATCAATAACGATCGTTTTCATAGTTCACCTTGGGCGTTTTGAGCGCCATGATCCGTTGTGGGATCGTAATCGCGAATCGGCAAAGGGTCGATCCGGAGAGAGGGGTTTCCAGGACTTCGACGTCGAGTTCTTCGTCGAAGAGGACTTCATAGAGGAACTTGCCGAACCCTGCGCTGCAGTAGCACCAATCCTTATCAACTTTTGGGTGTTGGGTGAGAAACGAAGTCCGTACGAAGGGGCAGTGGCAGGCATAGAAACGCTTGGTATCCAGGTCGGTGGCTCTGAGGAAGTTGACGGTATCGTAGGGGATCTTGGCGGTGTAGAGTTTGTTTCCGACCCGTGTGGCCGACATGATTTCAGGATTGGTCTTCACGTAGTCCACCACTTCTTGGGTGATCACTTGTTCAAACCAGATCAATCCGCTGTCCGCGTGTTTTTGCAGGGTCGCGATGCCCCGTTGATTCAATCCGACGAGATACTCATCCAGGGAATCGGTTTTATCGAAGATTTCCTTTTCTTTTGAGAAAGCTTCTCTTGGTATTTCATGGTTGTTTCCGGCCAGGGTCTTTCTGAGTTGTGGACGGTCCATCGTGTCGGCGAGCGTGTCCATGAACGTTGCGGTATAGTCCGGCATCTCCCCGATGTCGCTGCCCAAGGGCGGCATTCCCACCGAATCGATCTTTGCCTTGGTCTTCGGGTCAAGGCGTCGTGTAATCTGGTCGATGACGTCCGTGGAGTTCACCAGCGAGGTGAAATAGATGTACAGGTCATATTGACGGGTCGCCCCGAAATAGCGCATCAGGTTGACCAGACGCGCCATTGTGTTGCGTTCTTCACGGATGAGTTTGGCGATGAAGGTGCGAAGGAGCGGTACGTCCAGGTTCTCCAGTTTCACCCGGTGTTCCAAGATGAAGTCTTCCAGTTCCTTCACATCGTCGAGAATGGCATATATCTCCTGGTCGCTTTTCCCTCTGGCTTTGAAGTGTTCAATCAAGGCGAGTGTTTCCATGCGTTCACTCCTTTTAGATCGTCCCTTCGCTGAAGTCCAAGGTTTCCATGGCGTTGAAGCGTTGGAATCGAACCAAGGCCGTGGCTAGGTCTTTACGAAGTTTCTTGGTATCCTTAACTCCATTTTCCAACCAAACCTTCTTGACCACAAGCGTTTTTTTCTTTTTATCGTTGAGGACTTCGATCCTTCCGATGATTTCTTGGCCATGGAGGATGGGGAGGACATAATAGCCATAGACCCGTTTGACTTCGGGGGTGTAGATTTCCCAGGTGTATTTGAAGTCGAAGAGGAAGGCGATCAATTTGCGGTCCCATAACATATTGTCTAAAGGCGCGAGAAATTCAGTGCGGGGACTGAATTTCTCCTCGGTGAGGGCGAGTTCAAGAATCTCATGGTCCATGGTGAGATAGTAAAACAATTCCTTGCGCCCTTCGATGTGGAAGGTGCTCAGGAATCCTTCGTGGGCGAGTTGATGGAAGGCTTGGGTGCGCGTGGCGGAAGAGAGTTGCATATAGATGAAGGCGTCGGAGCCTTGGTTCCAAAGGAAACCGACGGAAGAGACGCGGCGCAGGATGCGCCACTTCGTGAAGGCAAGGTCCGAATCGAAAGGATCGGTGGCTGAAATCAGTTCTTGAGGGAAATGCCGTTCGATCAAGTCGTAGTATTTCATCGTGTTCTTGCGATGGTGGATGACGAGATCGCCGTCGAAATACATCGATTCCAAGACGGCACGGCCTAGGTTGGTATCCGACCAGTACCAATCCACTTTCTGCGTCTTGTCCAAGTCGCGGGAACATACCGGTCCGTTGGATCGGATGACGTTCAGGATGTCTTCTTTGTGTTTGAGGACGATGTCTTTGCTTCGACCATATTCTTGATGACGGGCACGGATCCTTGTGAACGCCGGCCAGTCTTCAAGCGGAAAAATCGACATCACTTTATCGAAGTGGTCGACCAGTTTGCGATCATGATATAAAAGTTCGTCCAGGTCGGATTTCTTGAATCCTTCCACTCGGGATTGCAAAACGAGTTCGGCGTTTTTCCCGCAGACATCGATGGGATCATATTGGATGCATCCCGCCTGACGGATATAGTCGAGAGCCCCTTCTTTATTCGTAAACCTCTTCTTTCCAAGCAAACCTTGTTTCAACAGGATGAATCGTCTTGCCTGTTCTTTGGTGATTCGGAGTGGATCCATGGAACTCAACTTTCTTTGGTTTCAAGATACGGGAAGAATTTCGTATCCTCCATGGACATATGATACACGAAAATCTCGCGAACGATATAGTCGACGACGGAAAAATAATCCCCTAATCCGCCATCCAGCTTCGTTTTCATCGAAGCCAGATCGCGCAGGATGCGTTGATGTTCCGTCTCGTGGAATTCACGGTNNAACGCGATGAACGAATCGATCTTTTGGATCCGCTGCGGGTCATCCAGCAAGGGGATCATGGATTGCAGGAGTTCGTTGATCCGATGAAGCAACTCTTTGTGTTGATGGTTGAGTTCTTTGTCCGGGGAATCCAAGAGTTTGATCCAAGGGATCTTGCCTTGGTGCCAGGAATCGCTGACGAAGTTCTCCCAATCGACGATGCGGTTCCGCCCGTCGTGTTTGGCTTTGGATAGACAGAAGTCGGTCCGATGGAACCATTTCTCGAAGGTTTCCCCGGGACGCGACTGGGCGATCCCGAAACTGGCCGTGATGTGCCCTGCGATCGGAAACTGGGTTTTCTCCACAAGTTTCCTTAATCTCTCGGCGATCTGGGTCGCCGTGGAACTTTCGGTATTGCGTGCGAAAATCAGGAACTCTTCCCCGCCCCATCTGAACACGACGTCGATCTTCCGCATCGATTCTTTCAACACGAATCCGAATTCACGCAAGACTTCATCGCCGGCTTGATGTCCGAAACGATCATTGATGTTTTTAAAGAGGTCCAGATCCGCCATGATGAGGGAATGGACTTGCGGATGCATGGGGTCGCCCATCTTCATGTCTTCGATGATTTTTTCCAGACTCGCCCGGTTGGGTAGACCGGTCAGCGTATCGGTGCCATAGAGCGTTTCCAGTTCGGATTCCCTTTCCTTCTGGGCATGGATGTCGGTGAAACTCTCCAAGACATAGGGTCTTCCTTCGATTTCGATCCGTGTCACACGTTTAAGAATGGGGATGGGTCTCCCGTCTTTCCCAAGGATCACCCTCTCATCCAGATCGATCGAACGGGCATGGTCCAACAACGGACAATGATTGATCTCGGCCGGGCAAATGAAGTCATGACAACTCCCGCCCAATATCTCCTCTTCCTCCCACTTCGTCATCGTCAAGGCGACACGGTTGGCATAGGCGATTTTACGCGTTGAAACATCGATCAATACCACTCCGCACACCAAATGGTCGAAAACATCCTTCCAGGGTTTGAAAGGATCGCTGTAGACGGTATGTTGGGATTGAAGATGCACTGTCTCTTCCAAGACGGAATCCCCCTTGTTGAATTGTGTGAAAAGCTGTTGATTACATCATACTTCATAAAACTTGCTTGTCAAACCCATTTTAAGTGTTGATTTCAACAATTTCTTGGATAAAAAAACCACCGCGATACGGTGGTTTGATGGATGCGATGGGTTAGACGTAGTTCCAAGGGCTGACAAGCGTCCCGTTTTTTGTAACGGTGAAATGCAGGTGGTAACCCGTGGCGGAACCGGTCGCGCCGACTTTCCCGATCAGTTGACGGCTCGACACGACATCCCCGACCTTCACCAGGCGCGATGAGAGGTGGAGGTAGGAGGTTTGAAGTCCGTTTCCATGGTCGATCGTGACGTAGTTCCCGCGCACGGAATTGCTGGTGGAGACGACGACCTTTCCGCCCGCATAGGCGTAGACCGGAGTGCCGTAAGGCGCCGAGATGTCGATCCCGGTATGGAAGGTCCTGAGTCCGGTGAAGGGATCGCTGCGATATCCGTAATCGCTGGATAATCGACCGGTAACGACACCGTAGTTACGCACCGTACGGCTGGCGGTTGAAACCGACTTCTGAACGACGGTCACTTTCGTCCCGACTTTGACCACCGCGTTCACGGGGGCGACCACTAGTTCTTCTTTTACGATTTCCTTCGATTCCACATACCCGTTGACCAATTCAAGGCCGAACGTGATTTTCTTACTCCCAAGAACGCCTTTTCTCGCGACGACTTGCTTCCCTTTTGTCAGGGTCGAATCATTGACATATTCCGTCGTATATTGGATCGGCTCGACGATGGTGCTTTGAACGGTCGCGACGACGTCGATCACGGGATCTTTCGTTTGAAAGACGATCTGCTGCCCGGCATGGATGTTTTCGGAATCCAAGTCCGGATTCAATTGGAGGATCGTCGCGACGGGGACATCGTTTTTCTGAGCGATCGCCCAGATACTATCGCCGCTTTTCACCGTATACGCGACTTCGGAGATTTCATCCGCCTGGATTTTCTCCCGGATCGCTTCGATCGACGTGAAATCGTCCCCTGCGAATTCGATTTCGACGATTTCGATCAACTGCGTCGTCTCGGCGCTTTCGATCGTCACTTCGCCTTCCACGTTTGTCAACGTGCTTTTCTTGTAGTCTTCGAGCACTTGCTGGAGCTGGCCTTTATCTTCCGCGACTCCCCAACTCGTCCCGTCGACCATCAACCGAAAGCCCACGTTCATCTTGACTTCCGTCTGCGCGCTGGCCGGCGACTGCGATGTAATCAGCAGGAACGCGCCGACGATGCATACGGCTAGAATCCCGATTCCCTTCATTTTATTCTTCATTTGTACCTCGCTTGGAGCGGGAATCCCGATACGGAATTCCTCTTCCTTCTTTTTTAACGTCAACGGGGGGATTGTACCACCCCATCCCATATCTGACAACCCCATTTAGATGAAAGTTGTCAGATAAGGGTTGATATCTAGAAACTTTCATCTTTAGGACACGTTACTTTAGGATGTGGATCGAAAAAAAAGAAGAATGTCCAGGACATTCTTCTCAGGATTCGATTCGCGCCGCCCCCACGACGGCGCACCCACCCGTGTGCACAAGACTACAGTAAAGGACAACGGGGTGCTTGTAAAGAGGATGGTGCGAAATCGAATCAATTTGTCCGTATTTACGGACAAATATTACCAAACAGGGATCTGGGAACCGTTATAGTCATCCAGAATGATCTGTTTGACTTCATCGGTCTGGAAGAGTTCGACGATTCGAAGCAAGGTTTCATCGTCCTTGTCTTCCGTACGCGCGACGATGACGTTGATGTAGGGGTTGTCGGAGGTCAGGGTGACTTGTTCCAGGACGAAGGCGTCTTCGGTCGGGATGAACCCTGCGTCTTCCGCCACGCCCGAATTGATCGCCGCGAACGCGACGTCGGGGAGCAGTTGGGGGATGTTGGTGGCGGCGACTTCTTTGATATCCAGGTTCTTGGGATTGGCGGTGATGTCCTTCAGTCCGGGGATCAAACCGGCCGCGTCGTCCACTTCGATCAAACCTTGCGCTTCAAGCAAGAGGATCGCACGTCCTCCGTTGGTGACATCGTCCGGGATGACGACGATGTCGCCATCCTTGACTTCGCTGATCGACGAAATCTTATCGGAATACAACCCCATCGGCGCGATGATCGTCTTGCCGATCGGGGTGAGCTTGTAGTTCTGCGCCGCGATTTCTTTGTTCAGGTAGATCACGTGTTGGAACGCGTTCAAGTCGAGTTCGCCGGCGTTCAGTGCGGCGTTGGGTTGGGGGTAGTCGGTGAAGGCGACGATTTCGATCGTGATGTTCTCTTTGGCGGCTTGTTCCTTGACGTAGGTCCAGGCTCTGGATTCGCCGATGATCCCGACTTTGACGACGACGGCTTCTTTTTTGGCACTGCAGGCTCCCAGCGTAAGGACGAGGGCCAGCAGGACGAGGAGGGTTTTGATGAATTTCATGGTTGTTCTCTCTTTCTTTCTATAGAATCAATGGGTGGTCTTTTTGACCACGTAGTTGCCGAATCCTTGGACAAGGCTCACAAGGATCAGGATGACGAGGACCGAGACATAGGTGATGTCGCTCATGANNCGGGTGATGATTTCGAAGGGTGTGGCGCCCATCGATTGGGCCGCTTCGATCAAGCCGTGGTCGACATTGGACAGCGCCATGTCGACTTGACGGACGAAGAAGGGGGTGGCCCCGAAGACCAAGGGGACGATCGCGCCTTTGACACCCAATCCCGTGCCCATGATGATCCGTGTGAGNNAGGATGCCTTTGGGTCGGGTGACCACAAGGACGACCCCGAAGGTCAGTCCGAACACGAAGGAGAAGAAGCCGGAAACCCAAAGCATGATGAGGGTTTCTTGGATACTGATCAAGAACTCGTCGAAATATTCGATCAGGTTCGGGATGTACTTCAGTAAACCGTCAACCATGGGGTATCACCTCCACTTTCACACTGTTTCTGAGCGCCTCGATCGCGGATGTTCTCCCTTCAACCGAGCCGCTCAATATCACGACCAGGGTTCCCAACGGGACGTCCTGGATGATATCGATGTTGGCATAGACGATGTTGGTATCCACCTGATAGTGACGCGAGATGTGCGAAATCAGGGGGTCGGCGGTTTGGGAGCCTACGAAATCGATCCGCAAGATGTCGTCCTGAGGGGAGATCTTGAAGGTGCCTTGCGGATTCCGTAACAATTCGATGAAGCGATCCGCCTGGTGCGTACTCTTCACGAAGGATTGGGTCGTGGGGTGTTTGGGATCGGAGAAGACCTCGACCACCTTGCCGGTTTCCACCAAATTCCCTCCGTCCATGACGGCGACATGCGTACAGATCGCCTTGATGACGGCCATTTCATGGGTGATCAGGATGATCGTGATGCCGAGTTTACGGTTGAGGTCCTTCAGCAGGGAAAGGATTTGTTGGGTGGTCTGCGGATCCAGGGCGCTGGTCGCCTCGTCNNCCGCTGAGTTGGGAAGGATAGGCGTTGATTTTCTCTTCGATCCCGACCAAGGTCAAAAGCTCGATGACTTTCGTTTGGATTTCTTCCTTCTTCATCCCTTTGAGCGGGAACGCGACGTTCTCATAGACCGTTCGCGAAGTAAAGAGGTTGAATTGCTGGAAGATCATCCCGATCTTCTTCCTCACCTTCAACAGTTCATCGGGCTTCAGTCGCATCAGGTCGACATCGTGATGCACGACTTCCCCGTTGGAAGGACGTTCAAGAAGGTTGATGCATCGCACCAAGGTGCTCTTGCCGGCTCCGCTCTCGCCGATGACCCCGAAGATCGACCCTTCCGGGATCGTCAATGTAAGATGATTGACGGCGTGGATCGATTTGTTTTCCAGGTTGAATGTTTTCGTTATGTTGCGTAGTTCGATCATGGTCTCTCCTTTACGTCGTCTGCTTTGCGACTTCTTGCGCGTGTTGGGCTTTGATGGCTTGCAGTAATTGCGGATCCAAGAGGAGATCCAAGGCGCTCAGGGCGAGGAGTTTCGCACCCAAGGCGATGGAATCCAAACCGGTCTGGCTGATCGACGCCTCTTTGAACGCTTGACTATGGGCCGCGATCGGCGTCCCGCTGATTTGGATGTGGGGATGGAGGGTCGGGACGACCTGGCTGACGTTACCGACATCACTCGAGCCGATCCCTTGGTGTTGGGTAAACTTCTGTCCAAACGATTCGAGATGACTTCGATAGACCTCATCGAACAACGGGGTCGGGACGACGTTGTCCACGCTATTCTGGAAGAGACCGAATTCGTAGGTGCATCCGGTTTGAAGGGCTGCGCCTTGCACGATGTTTTCCACTTTCTTGAAGACCGTATTCAGTGTCGCACGGGTCGCCGCACGGAGATAGAAACGCGCTTTGGCAAGGTCGGGGACGATGTTGGCGGCGGTCCCCCCATGGGTGATGACCCCGTGTATGCGTACATCGGAAGGAAGATGCTGACGCAGGGCATTGATGCCGTTGTAGACTTGGATCAGGGCATCCAGGGCGTTGATCCCTTGCTCGGGGGCGCTGGCCGCATGTGACGATTTCCCATGGAAGACGATATCCACCGGATCGTTGGCCAAGGAAGCGATCGTTGGGCTATGCCGGTCGCCGGGATGGACGCACAAGGCCGCATCCACATCCTTGAAGAACCCTTCGCGGACGAAACTGCCTTTCGCACTGCCGTTTTCCCCGCCTTCTTCACCGGGTGTGCCGTAAACCCGTACTTCCCCGCCGATCTCGTCGATCACCCGTTTCAATGCCGCCCCCGCAAGCGAAGAGGTCGCCCCGAAGAGGTTGTGTCCGCATCCGTGTCCCAAGCCTTCCAAGGCGTCGTATTCCGCCAAGAAGACAATCACCGGTCCTTTTCTTGTCGTGTACCGCGCATCGAAGCCGGTCGGATGCCCCGCCACGTCGATCGTGGTGTCAAACCCCTCTTCGATCAATTGTTTCGCCAAGCGACCACAGGCATAGTGTTCGTGGTTGCTGGTCTCGGGACGGGCATGGATGTCTTTCGCGATGTCCTGGTAGGTCACGAGTTGCCGGTCGATGTAATCGACGATTCTTTTCTGCAGTTCTGGTTTCATGTTCCCTCCGGTAAAATATAAAAGCCCTCATCCTAAGGACGAGGGCTTACCCGTGTTACCACCTTTGTTTGTTGTTTCCTCTAAGAAACAACCTCATCAAGTACGACCGGACTCCGGTTTATACTCTATCGCGTTAACGGGCGCTTCCGTCATAGCCTAAGGTTTCCCCTCGGTATGCAACTCCAAGACCATGTTCATTCGATCGGATCTACCCCTTCCAGCACTTCGGGGCTCTCTATGAAATCCTCAGGAACTACTTTTCTCTTCACAGTTTTTCTGAGTTTCATTTTATTCAGTTTCAGGGACAATGTCAACCGAAAGCGTTGAAAATTATTTCAATATTTTTTCGATTCGATTTCGGGTTTATACGAAAGTGTCGGGCCGGGTCTGGATGACATCGGACAAGCGACGGTTGATCAGGTCGATCTTCGCGTATCTTTCCGCACTTTCAAACTGATGCTTCAGAAAGTATCTCACACTTGGATCCAACTCTTCAGTACCCAGTTCGATCAGTTCCTCAAACTCTTCCGGAGATATCCCATCGGGATTCGCAACCCCGACGGTTTCTTCACACCAGGGTTGGTTCTTGTCGAACTTGTCGACCCACCCGAAGGATGTGATCTCGATGATCGCGGTATGCGCCGGATCATAGTAATAATGGATGTCGTATTGGGTGAAGTCGAAATCCGTAGCCTGGACACTGTTCTCGAAGAACTCTTCCTCGGTTTCGGGAAAATAAGGTACGATGGTGTCGATCGACTTCGTCCTCTTATCGATGACCTTAAACATGTGGGGTTTGCTTCCATACCACCCGAAACTTTCGACGATGATGTGATGCAGGTGTTTGTAGGAGATGGGGAGCGGACATGTGATGATGCGCCAAACTTTCGTCTTTTTCATCTTGAGGGTGAACTTCAATCGGATCCCACGGGATTCAAAGAGTTGTGCGCCATAGGCCGATGCGAACGACTCGAAAAAAACGTCCGATGGATACTCGTAGTTCTTTTTATGGATGGTGACCAACACACGCGCAAGCGCCACGGATACTTCAGGTAGCGGTCCGTTGTCGGCTTCGCTTAAGTCATAGCGATAGAGAAGTTCCTGGTCCCAACGGATCAACCCGCCGACCATCTTGCGATCGGAAAGTTTGGCGAACCGAACGTCTTGGCCGTCATCGAGGAATCGTTGGATGATCTCGGGCTTCACTTTCTCATATTCAAGTTGGATCGCGATCGCTTCATGAATGACCCGTCCCAAATGCTTGATGTCTTTCTTCAGGATTCCCGCGACCAGCACGGGATACTTTGATTCCGAGTGGGAGAGTAGCAAAATCTGTTTTCTACCGTGTTTGATCAAGTTGGCCGACCAATTGAAAAACGATGCTTCATTTTCGATCACTTCGACCGGCGTTTCCAGTTTATCCGCAAGCTTCTTCGTACAGTAGATGATCATGTTACTGTTCCCCTTTGACTCTGACGTCTTTCATATCCTTGCTTGTGATCATCAGACGTCCGGTGACCAAAAGCATGATCGGATTAACCACGTACATGAGAACGATGAGGGGAAGTTTATACGGGAAGGAATTCGGGATGAAGATGATCATCGGAAGCGGGGCGTAGACCAAGGTCATGAAGATGTTGGTCTTGAGTTGACGCACCTTGTGTTTGAGGTCGCCGGTCGCCACATAGGTGATGCCGGTTTGTTTGTCGGTGACTTCCGCGAATCCATATCTGAAAAGATTGAAAACCGATTTCGGGATCATGGTTTCTCCTTTTTGGATTATTTCTCCACAATGTCTTTCAGATCGTCGAGGACGATGATGCGCTTTCCCAACCAGAAGAAGAGGGCGGTCATGGCGAAGAAGTAGCCGATCACGACCACGAATTTCAAGGCGGGGTTGTTTAAGGTTGTATTGATCAAGAGGACGGAATTCACCCCGACCATGATCAACCCGTAGTAATTCAAACGCGAGATTTTCTTCGCAAGATTCCCGGTGGCGTAATACACCTTCCCGGTCTTCTTGTCTTTGACCGATTTGAATCCGAGTCTGAACTGCTTCAACAGGAATTGTTTATCCATTGACTTGTCCTTTCAAGGCGTCGAGCACTTCGGCATACTCAGGGATCGAGAGACTTCCGCCACGCCGCGTGACTGAAATCGATGATGTCATGGAGGCCAGGGTGAGGATGTCCTTCAGGCGAAGACCATGCGCGAGTCCCCAGACAAACGCCCCGTGGAAGATGTCGCCGGCGCCGTTGGTGTCGATGGCGAGTGCGGGGAACGAAGGAAGATGATGGACTTGTCCGTTCTCTTCATAAAGACATCCTCTTTCCCCCAAAGTGACGACGGGATGGGGGTTGAGTTCATGGAGCTTACTGAAGAGATCGTACCACGTTTGATGATCGTGCAGGTCGATCGTGATTCCGCTATACCCTTTCGCGAAGGTTTCGGAGGAGACCAGCCACGTCACCCGTTTCGCCAATTCGACCGTCGGGGATCTGAACCCGCCCGCATCCAGGATCGAAACAGTTTCGGGGTGTCGGTCAAGAAAGCGATGGGCGATTTCGGGTTCGTGGGCGTCCGTCAACATGAACCCTACCTTTTCTTTGACTTCAAGATCGCTGGGGAGGATATTCCCCGGGCAATTGAAGATGGTGCGGTTCCCGTTTTGCTTGTTGGTGAGGATGACGCTGATCGGGGTCGAGAACCCGTCACAGGGGATTGTCCTGTGCTTTACGTTGGACGCTTTCAATTGATCGGCGATGTTTTGGCCATACATGTCCTTGCCGAGGCGGGAGATCAAAGTGATGTCTTCCCCCCATTTACCAAGCAAGATCGCCGCGGTCGTGGCCGGACCCCCGGCGGATTCGAGTTTATCGAAGACGCGGAACTTCTCGTTCTCTTTGATTTCTTTGTCCAGAGGCAGGCTGATATCCAATGTCGATTGTCCGATACAGAGGTTTTTCATGATGATTTCCCTTTCAATCCGTGGAATAGATGCCAATAATGTATTTTATTAGAAAGATTTTGATGATTACTAAATTAAATTTCAGGGGGTTCTCGATGTCCTTCCCTTTAGGTATTATATAACGTAAACAGGTCTTCAAGTAAAGGGAATCTTGGTAAGAAAAAAGTCCGGAGGGTTCCGGACGATTCGATTTACTTTTCGATGCCGACGCGTAGGAGAATCGCATCGACATAGCGTAGATGGTAAGTAAGCGAAAAGGCTTCATCCAATTCCTCGGAAGACAAGGAGCTCAGGATGGTTTTGTTTGCTAGGAGAAGTTCGCGGAAACTCGTGCGCTTCGTCCAGGCTTCCATGGCGATCGGTTGGACAAGGTCATAGGCGACTTCGCGGGTCATGCCTTTGCGTTCGATCAATAGGGTCATGACGCGTTGGGCGAAGATGACGCCGTGTGTCGCATCGATGTTCTCCAGCATACGGTCTTCAAAGACGGTCAAGTTGGAAAGGATGCGGTTCATGCGGTCCAACATGTAGTCCAAGAGGATGGTCGCATCGGGGAGGATGATCCGCTCGGCACTGGAATGGGAGATGTCGCGCTCATGCCAGAGCGGGATGTCTTCATAGGCACTCACCATGTATCCACGTAGGACACGTGCGCAGCCTGCGATGTTTTCCGAGGAGATGGGGTTGCGTTTATGGGGCATGGCGGATGAACCCTTTTGCCCCTGCTTGAAGCCTTCTTCCACTTCTCGCACTTCGGTGCGTTGAAGGTGACGGAGTTCGACGCCGATCTTTTCCAGGGTCGAACCGATCAAGGCCAAAACACTCAGATAATGGGCATGGCGGTCGCGCTGCAAGGTTTGGGTCGAGATGTTGGAGGAATGGATTCCGAGTTCCTTACAGACGAAATCCTGCAGGTCGGGGGAGGTGTTGGCGAAGGTGCCGACCGCTCCGGAGATCTTCCCGGTTTCCACATCCTTGGCGGCGGATTCGAAACGCTTGAGTTGACGGTTGAGTTCGTCATACCAAAGAGCGAACTTCAATCCGAAACAGGTGATGTCCGCATGGACCCCGTGGGTCCGTCCGATGCAAGGGGTATGTTTGTATTGGATCGCCAACTTCTTCAGCGTCTCCATCAGCGACTTGATGTCCTGGCGTAGAATCGCATTCACTTTCTTGAAGACCACCGCATAGGCCGTATCGACCACGTCGGTCGACGTCATGCCATAATGGATCCAGCGGCTTTCGTCGCCCAAGGTTTCGCTGACAGCGCGGGTGAACGCGACGACATCGTGCCGGGTCTGTTCTTCGATTTCCAGAATCCGATCGATCTTAAAGGAAGCGTCGCGATGAAGTTTATCCCATTCGACGTCGCTGACCAATCCTTTCGTGTGATAGTAATCCACGACCGCCAGTTCGACGTCCAACCAGGATTGGAAGCGTTCTTCATCGTTCCATAGTTTCGCCATCTGGGGTCTTGAGTATCGTTGTATCATTGAAGATCTCCTTGCGTCTTTCCGATGTCCGTCCGATAGAAACAGTGGGGGGCATGGATCGAGGTAATTTCTTTATATACGCTTTCACGCGCTTTTTCAAGGGTTACCCCGTAATTCATCACAAAGAGGACGCGTCCGCCTTGATTACGGTATCCATCGGCGTAGCTTGTGCCCATGTGGAAGAGATTGGCATCGACTTTATCCAAGCCTTCGATCGGTAAACCCTTCTCATAAGCATGGGGATAACCCTTCGAAGCGAGGACGACGCCGAGGGCGAAGCGGGGATCGAATTCAAGGGTGACGTGCTTGTGGTCAAGGACATCCAAGACGACTTGATCCAAGGGTGTGATCAAACGGGGGAGCAGGACTTCGGTTTCGGGGTCGCCGAAGCGGACGTTGAATTCGATGGTCTTGATCCCGTCGGATGTCGCCATCAATCCGCCGTAAAGGATCCCGGTGAACGGGTTCCCTTCCTTCACCATGGCGCTGGCGATGGGACGCATGATTTTGTCCATCGCTTCTTCCACCATTTCCCGGGAAATGGAAGGGACCGGGGAATATGCCCCCATCCCTCCGGTGTTGGGTCCTTCATCGTTGTCATAGGCGCGTTTATGATCCTTGGCGATGTCCAACGGAAAAACACTCTCCCCATCCACGAACGCCATGAGACTGAATTCCTCGCCGATGAGGCACTCTTCGATAACCAGGGGGCAATGTACGGTCGGATCGGGATAGATGTCGTGGACGGCTTGTCTGGCCGTCTCATCGTCCATGGCGACCGTGACCCCCTTGCCCGCCATCAGCCCGTCGGCTTTGATGACGATCGGGGCGGGATGTTGGTTAAGATAGGTCAAGGCTTCATCCAAGGAATGGACGGTGCTGTGTTTCGCGGTCGGGATATCGTATTTGTTCATGATGGTTTTCGCATAGGACTTACTGGATTCTAACCGGGCGGCGGCTTGGGTCGGACCGAAGATCCGGATCCCTTCCTTCGATAGGACATCGACGATCCCTTGGGATAGAGGGGCTTCCGGTCCGACGAAAACCAAATCGATCTGGTTCGACTTGATGAAAGCGATGAGGGATGGGAAATCCATCGCATCGATGGCGACGATTTCGGCCACGTCTTTCATACCGTGACTGCCGGGTGCGACATAGACTTTCTCGACGGTCGGGCTCTTGGCGAAACAGGTGGCCAAGGCATGTTCCCTACCGCCCGAACCGATTACAAGGATTTTGTTTCCCATTAGTGTTTAAAATGCCTTTCACCGGTAAAAATCATCGAAATGCTGTGTTGGTCGCAGACATCGATCGACTCTTGGTCTTTGATCGACCCTCCCGGTTGGATGATGCATGTGATGCCGTACTTCACGGCCAATTCGACGGTGTCCGACATCGGAAAGAAAGCGTCGCTGGCCAGGACTGCGCCTTGCGCTTTATCGCCGGCTTGTTTCAGGGCGATCTCGGCGGCGCCGACACGGTTCATCTGCCCGGCACCGACGCCCAGGGTTTGTCCGTCCTTCACGATGACGATCGCATTCGATTTCACGTGCTTGCATACCTTTTCACCGAACAGAGCATCGATGAACTGGGGGTTGGTCGGTTTGGTTTTCGTCACGACGGTGCAGTGCGAAGGATGGGCGCTGACACGGTCGGTATCCTGCACCAATAAGCCTCCGGCGACACGCACGGATGTCTTGAGATAACGTTTGGCGGTTTTCTCGGGTAAGGTAAGCAAACGGATGTTTTTCTTCTTGGTCAGGATCTCCAAGGCTTCGGTGGTGAAGGAGGGGGCAAGGATGATTTCAAGGAAAATCTCCGAGAGTTCGATGGCGATTTTCGCATCGACTTCCTGGTTGAACGCCACGATCCCGCCGAAGATACTGACGGGATCCGCTTCGAAGGCTTTACGCCAAGCGGAATACAGGTCGGTGCTTACACCGACCCCGCACGGGTTCATATGCTTTAGGGCGACGACGGAAGCGTCGCTGAATTCTTTGAGGATCTGAAGGGCGGCGGAAGCATCCTGGATATTATTGTAGGAGAGTTCCTTGCCATGGCGTTGGACGCAATCCGCCAGTGAATATTCTTCACTGAACGGCGTCGCGTAGAACGATGCCTTTTGATGCGGGTTTTCCCCGTAGCGCAAGGTTTGTTTGAGGACATAGGTTTCAGTCAACTTCTCGGGATTCTCGACTCCGCACAGGTCGCTCATGTATTTCGCGATCAAGGCATCGTATGCGGCGGTCGTACGGTAGACTTTCGCCGCGAGTTCGCGTCGGAAAGTGAAATCCGCGGCATCGTCCTTTTCAAGGACCTCGATGAATTTCGCATAATCGGCAGGGTCGCACAATACCGTCACATCCTGATGGTTCTTGGCGGCGCTTCGAAGCATGGACGGTCCGCCGATGTCGATGTTTTCGATCGCTTCCTCGACCGTGCACTCCGGTTTCGAAATCGTCGCCTGGAACGGATAGAGATTGACGATCACGAAGTCGATCGGATGGATCTTGGCTTCTTCAACCTGTCGGACATGTTCAGGAAGGTCGCGTCTGAAAAGCAATCCGCCATGGACTAAGGGATGAAGGGTCTTGACCCTTCCATCCAGCATTTCAGGGAACCCGGTGACTTCTTCCATCCCCAATACCGGCAATCCGGCGTCGCTCAACGTTTTCTTGGTGCCGCCGGTCGAGATCAATTCGACATCGTGTTTCACTAGTACTCTCGCCAATTCGATCAATCCGGTCTTGTCGCTGACACTCAACAATGCTCTTCGTTTCATAGTGTTTCCTCCAGAAGTTGTTTCAATACCTTGGGATATGCGATGTGCTCCAACGCATGGAGTTTGGTTTCGATTTCGGATCGTTCTTCGTTTTCCTGGACGTCAAATGGGAATTGGGCGATGATCTCACCGGTATCCATCCCCTCATCCACATAGTGGATCGTCACGCCCATGGTTTTCTCACCGGCCGCGATGGCTTGTCCGATCGCGTCCTTGCCTCTGTACTTCGGGAGCAAGGAGGGGTGGATGTTGACGATTCTGTGGGGGTATCGGCTGAGGATGGGAGTGGAGACCAGGCGCATATATCCCGCCAGAACCAACCAATCCGCCTCCCAGGCGTCGCATTGGTCGGCGATCGCCGTGTCCATTTCAGCTTTTGTTGAAAAGTTCTTTTTCAGAAAGATCGCGCTGGGTACCGCATGGTTCTTCGCCCGTGTCAGGCAATACGCCCCTTCATGGTCGCATATGAGTCCAGCGACTTCCACGTTCAATTCTTTGTTTGCGACGGCTTGAAGGATGGCTTCGAAGTTGGATCCGTTCCCCGAGGCGAAGAGTACGATCCGCTTCATGCCCAGACGATGCCCGGCGTATCGGTGACTTCACCGATGACGCTTGCGGTTTCATTGTGGCTGCGAAGGATCGTCAGTGTCTTTTCCACATCCGCCTGATCCACCACGAGGATCATCCCGATGCCCATGTTGAAGACGTTAAACATTTCCTTCTCAGGAATATTCCCTAAGGTTTGGATGTATCCGAAAATCGAGGGGATTTCCCATGTGCCTTTCGTGATCTTCAAGCCTTGGGTTTCCTGCAGGCATCTCGGCATGTTTTCATAGAAGCCACCGCCCGTGATGTGGGCGATTCCGGCGACCTTGATTTCTTTCAGAACGGCCATGACCGGTTTGACATAGATCTTCGTCGGCGTCAGGATCGTTTCCCCCAGCGTCGAACCGTTGAATTCCATCTTGGGGTCTAACTGGTTGTCTTTGAAGAGCACTTTACGTACGAGCGAGAATCCGTTGGAATGGATGCCGCTGGACGCTAATCCAATCACCGCTTGCCCCGTTTTGACGTTGAGGGGAGAAATCAAACGTGATTTCTCCGCGACACCGACCGCGAATCCGGCGATGTCGTATTCGCCTTCCGTATACATGTCCGGCATTTCCGCCGTTTCCCCGCCGATCAAGGCGCAATCGGACTGGACGCATCCGTCCGCGACACCTTTCACCAAGGCTTCGATGACTTCGGGCTTGTTTTTCCCGATCGCGATGTAGTCGAGGAAGTAGATCGGCTGCGCCCCTTGGGCGAGGATATCGTTGACGCACATGGCCACCGCATCGATCCCGACGGTATCGTGACGGTCCAACATGAACGCGACTTTCAGTTTCGTACCGACGCCGTCGGTACCGCTAACCAGTACCGGCTCTTTGATGTTGAGCAGGGAAAGGTCGAACAATCCTCCGAACGATCCGATATTGTCGACCATGCCTAAACGGCGGGTACGGTCGATATGCGATTTGATCCGTCGTACGGATTCATAGCCGGCTTCTAGATTCACTCCGGCACTGGAATAATGGTCGCTCATAAGGTTCCTCCTAGAACTTGCCGTCTTTATTGGCGTTTTCGATCAAATCGTATAAGTGTGTCGGATAATGTTTCGTGAAACAGGCATGACAGAAATCGCGGTTTCCCAAGGCTTCTTTCAACCCGTCCATCGAGAGGAAGGCCAAGCTGTCGGCACCGATCAGTTGTCGTACTTCTTCGACGCTATGGAAGGCGCTGATCAACTCTTCATACGTCGACGTATCGACCCCGTAGAAACAGGGGGAGATGATCTGGGGGGAGGCGATCCGCATGTGGATTTCTGCCGCACCCATTTGGCGCAACATTTCAACGATCTTCTTCGATGTCGTCCCGCGGACGATGGAGTCGTCGATGAGGATGACGCGTTTCCCCGCGATGACCGAACGGACGGGGGAAAGTTTCATCTTGACCCCCTTCTCACGCAAGGCTTGGGAGGGTTCGATGAAGGTCCGTCCGATGTAGCGGTTCTTGATGAGTCCCATTTCATAGGGGATCTTGGAGGCCTCCGCATAGCCGGAGGCGGCGGAGAGCGAGGAATCCGGTACCCCGATGACGATGTCCGCTTCGACCGCCGCTTCTCTCGCCAGTATCCTTCCGCATTCCTTTCGTGAACGATGGACGTTCAAGCCCAACAGGTCGCTATCCGGACGTGAGAAGTAGATGTATTCCATGGCACAAATCTTGTCTTCCGTGTCCCTGGAATAGAAATCGCTATAGATCCCGTTATTGTCGATGATGACGATCTCACCGGGTTCGATGTCCCTCACGAAGGTCGCCCCGACCGCGTCCAAAGCGCAGGTCTCGCTGGTCACCACGTAGCCGTTGTCCAATTTTCCGATGGAAAGGGGACGCAATCCGTGACGGTCGCGCATGGCATAGAGTTTGTCTTTGGTCAGCACTAAAAACGCAAACGCGCCTTCCAGATAAATCAGCGCTTCTTTTAGCGCATCCAGACGCGTACTGCGATAGTCTTTCTTGATCAAGTGAGCCAGGATTTCGCTATCCGACGAGCTTTGGAAGATGCTGCCTTTCATTTCAAGGTTTCTTCTAAGTTCCTTCGAATTCACGATGTTCCCGTTATGACAAAGGGCGAAATCGCCCTCGCCATGACGAAAGAGGAAGGGTTGGACATTCAGAATGCCCCCGCCTCCGGTCGTCGAATATCGTACATGGCCGATCGCCATGTTGCCTTGTAGTTTCTTGAGGACCGATTCAGGGAAAACAAAACGCACGCTGCCTTCGTTTTTCACACTGTTCAGTTTCTCCCCATCGGAGACGACGATCCCGGCACCTTCCTGTCCCCGGTGTTGGAGGGCATGAAGACCGTAGTAGGTCAGTTCCGATGCGTTCGCTAGATTGAATACCCCGAAGACACCGCATTCTTCGTGGAGTTCACGGTCGTAAAGCATACTGATTTCCGACATGTTTATTTCAGCGTGGACAGACGCTTCAGGATTTCCTGATACGCGTCTTCCACGTTCCCTAAATCGCGGCGGAAACGGTCTTTATCGAGTTTCTTACGTGTTTCTTTATCCCAGAAACGGCAGGTGTCCGGCGAGATTTCATCGGCCAATACGATTCGTCCATCCAAAGTGCGTCCGAATTCGATTTTGAAGTCGACCAGGATGATCCCGATCTTGTCGAAGAGGTCGATCAACACGCGATTGATTTCCAAGGTAAGCTTCTTGATCGTCGCCAAATCTTCTTCGCTGGCGGCGCCCAAGGCGAACGCATGGTCTTCATTGATCAGGGGGTCGCCCAGATCGTCGTTCTTGTAGCAGAGTTCGTAGATCGGACGGGGAGCCGGCGTGCCTTCCTTGATGTCCAAACGCTTCGCCATCGACCCCGCGATCAGATTACGGATGATGACTTCCAACGGGATGATTTTGACTTTGTGGCACAGTTGGTCGCGATTATTCAATGTTTCGATGTAGTGGGTCGGGATGTCGTGTTTGTGTAACGCGTTGAAGATGATCGTCGAAATGGCGTTGTTGAGTTCGCCTTTATGTTCGATCTGCGCTTTCTTCACCCCGTTGAACGCCGTCGCATCGTCCTTGTAGTGGATGATCAGCGCGTCTTCCCTTTCACAGGTATACAACTGCTTGGCTTTCCCTTCATAGATCATTTGAAGCTTTTCCATCATTGATTCCTCCTGGTTTTTCTGAAGTAGTCGACCCCGTTTTGGAAGATTGGCAGATCCTTCATCCCGGGTATGTTTTTATACAGGTTGTCTTGAACGCGTTCGGTATGTCCCATCTTGCCTAAGATTCGTCCATCGGGTGAAACCAGTCCTTCGATCGCATAATCCGAACCGTTCAGGTTGTATCGTGGATCGATCGTCGCGTTTCCCGCCGGATCGGCGTATTGGAAGGCGATTTGTCCGTTTCTTGCCCATTCATCGAATTGGGCTTCGCCGACACTCAGTCGTCCTTCCCCGTGGCTGAGGGGGACTTGGACGCAGGTTCCGGGTCGAACCGATGTTAACCACGGCGATTTGTTGGAGGTGATCCGGGTAGTGACGATCGCGGAGATATGGCGGTGGATCGCATTGTGCGCCAACGTGGCGTCCGTCGCATCAAGTTCGCGGTACTCCCCATACGGAATCAAGCCCGTTTTGATCAACGCCTGGAATCCGTTACAGATCCCGATGATCAACCCGTCACGTTTCAGTAATCCTTCGACCGACTTCTTCACCTTGTCGTTACGCAATACGTTCACGATGAACTTCGCGCTGCCGTCCGGTTCATCACCGGCGGAGAACCCTCCGGGAAGCGCCAAGATATGGGAAGCATCAAGCAGTGTACAGAACGCATCGATCGATTCAGTCAAATCATGGGGTGTAAGGTTGCGTATGCCATGTACGTTCACTTTCGCCCCGGCTTTCTCAAACGCCCGCTTCGTATCGATTTCGCAGTTGGTCCCCGGAAAGAACGGGATCATCACCCTGACTTCATCCACATCGGGTCCTCGGTATCCGATCACCTCTTCATCCGTATCCAAGATCGCTTTGAACTTCGCTTCGCCTTCTTGAAAGACGGGATAGAGGAAATCCAATCCAAGGGTATAGGTTTCGACAGCCTTTTCGTAATCGATATTTACTTGGTTGAAACTGAATTCGTTATCGGTGATCGTGCCGACCTTTATCCAAGATGCGGGTACGTTTTCCATGGAGGATTCGATCAGGAAACTCGCGGGACGGAGCGCATAGAGGTCTAGCCTCGTATCGATCTTCGCTTTCAACCGATTCCCGAACACCATCGCACAGATACTGGCGAAGATCCCGTTTTCCACGACACGTACCGCGGCGACTTCTTTATTTTGAACGGCTTGCTGAACGATGAGATACTCGTCGAGGATGGCATCGAGGTCGAAGAGTCCGTTGTCTTTCCGTTTCGCTTCGACGAAATACAATGCATTCCCTGCTTTTTTCGCTTCTTGGGATACGATAGCATCAACGCTCGCACTCGTACAGGCGAAGGAAACCAAGGTTTCCAATACATCCATGTCTTTAAAGGAACCCGACATACTGTCTTTCCCACCGATGGCCGGACGTTTGAATTTGTCTTGGACACTGAGCGCCCCAAGCAATGCTTGTACGACCGAACCCCATTTCTTGGGATCCTTCCCTAATTTGGGGAAATATTCCTGAAACGAGAAGAAGAGGTCTTCGACCTTGCCGCCAAGCGCGATCGTTTTCGCAATCGACTCAAGAACCGCGCCTTGGGCGCTTAGATACATGTTTTCTTCACTGAGCTCGGGAATGAATCCATAGGTCAGGATAGATACGGTATCGCTCTCGCCGTTCTCCATGCAGATCTTCTGAACACTGCCTTGGGTCGGACTGAGTTGTGTACTTCCGCCTAGCGGGAAGAGCACGGTCTTCGCCCCGATGGAAGCGTCGAACTGTTCGACCAGTCCTTTTTGGGATGTGATATTCAACGCGCCGAGTTTTTTAAGTGCGGAATCTTCCGTAAATATTTCTTCATTGATCGTACTCGGTCTTGTGGGGATCAAACGTGCGCTTGCGCATTGGCGTACCCCGTTGGTATCGATCAGGGCACGATCCAAATCGACCACGGGTTGCCCTTTATGCTTCATCACCAACCGGTTTTCTTTGGTTACTTCGGCGACGATCGTCGCTTCCAGATTCTCAAGCCGTGCCGCTTCCATGAACGATTCGACGTTCTTGGAATCAAGTACGACCGCCATCCGTTCCTGACTTTCGCTGATCGCCAATTCAGTGGCGTTGAGCCCTTCATATTTCGTCGGGATGACATCCAGGTCGATGGTCAATCCATCGGCGAGTTCGCCGATCGCGACACAAACCCCGCCGGCGCCGAAGTCGTTGCACTTCTTGATCCATTTCGATACCGTTTCATTTCTGAACAATCGTTGGATTTTCCGTTCTTCCGGAGCGTTCCCCTTTTGGACTTCGCTGGCACAAGTGCTTAGGCTTTGTGAGGTATGGGCTTGGGATGAACCCGTCGCCCCCCCGATTCCGTCGCGTCCCGTCCTTCCGCCCAAGAGGACGATGATGTCGCCTTCCTGCGGTGTTTCGCGTGTCACCGAACTTGCTTTGACCGCTCCCACCACGGCACCCAATTCAAGATGCTTGGCGGTATAGCGCGGATGATAGATTTCTTTCACATGGGTCGTCGCGACGCCGATCTGGTTGCCATAGGAGGAATTCCCTTTGGTCGCCTTGCTTGCGATCACGCGTTGAGGGAGTTTATCAGGCAAGGTTTCATCCAATTCTTCCAGCACGTTCCCGCACCCGCTGATCCGCATCGCTTGATAGACATAGGCTCTTCCGCTCAATGGATCGCGGATCGCTCCGCCGATACAGGTCGACGCCCCGCCGAAGGGTTCGATTTCGGTTGGATGGTTATGTGTCTCGTTCTTGAATTGAACCAACCAATCTTCTATCCCTTCGTTTGTTTTCACCTCCACCCTCACAGAACAGGCATTCACTTCCGTCGAGATCTCCACTCTCGGGTCCTTCATGACCCTTCCTGCGATCGTCGCCATTTCCATCAACGTGACCGGTTTGTCTTCCCGATGGATTTGACGTCGATATTCATGGAAACACTCTAATGCTTCCTTCAATTCTTGGGCATACGGTCCGTTTTCCACGATGATTTCGTTTATATGAGTCTCGAAGGTCGTGTGCCGGCAATGATCGCTCCAATAGGTGTCCAACACTTTGAATTCGGTATGGGTCGGGTTGCGTTTCTCAACATCCTTGAAATGATGTTGGATCAATTCAAGATCCAATTCACTCATCGCCGCTTTTTCTTGTTTGAGGAAATTAAGAATCTGATTCTTGTTCATCGTCGTAAACCCGATGCATTCCCCTTCATCCGATTCTTCTTCATCGATCGGAAGGTCATGGTCGAGGTCTTTCAAGCGCATTTCGATCGGGTTGATCCAATAATGGATGAAGCGTTTCTTCTCCTCATCACTCAATGTTTCATCGAACAATGCGACGTCAAACGTTTTCACCTTGGCCTGGCATTCCCCGTCCAATAGTTTAAGACATTGCATCGCCGCATCCGAGCGTTGGTCGTACTGACCGGGTAAAGGTTCACGAACGATCAGACTCCCCTTGGTTTTTGGCAACTCGGATAACACTTCATCGACCATGGCTTCGGAAAAGATCCGGGAGACCGCATCGTCCACCAGGGATGCTTGCAAACCCTCCACATCGTATCCGTTGATTAAACGAACGCTCGCATGGATTTTCAGTTGGGTTTGAATGGTTTTGGATAAGGCATGGGAGTCATGGTCGAATCCCTTCCTCTTTTGAATCAGACAGCGCAACGTCATTCCTTCGTCCTCCACGGTTTCGCGATCTCTTCCAATGCTTCATTGGATCGGGCGATCACGGTGATATGTCCCATCTTGCGGTTAACGCGGGCTTCCGGTTTCCCATAAAGATGCATGAATACATTCTGTTTATCGAGTCGATTCCATTTCATCTGAGCTTCTTCCACATCCTGCCCCAACAGATTGATCATTTTCGAATTGAATCGTGTTTTGGGTTGGATCATCGCTTGTCCCGTGATCGCCGCGACATGCAGGTCGAATTGACTGTAGTCGCACCCTTCGATCGTCCCGTGGGCGGAGTTGTGCGGACGCGGAGCCATCTCGTTGAAGAGGATCCCATCGTCGGTCACAAAGTATTCCACCGCAAGGACCCCGATATAATCCAATTCTTCCACGATCTTCTGCGTCGCTTCGATGGCTTGGGTTTTGATTTCGCTTGAAACCGACGCCGGATGGGTCGCTTCCCGTAGGATGCCTTGGGCATGACGATTCTCAAAAGGTTCGTAAACCGCGATGCCATCGTTGAAGCGACAACACACGACCGAGATCTCTTTCGTGAACGCCACGAAGGATTCCGCGATATAGTCGTTGGGGAATGAAATCCGATGTTTCTCAATATCCGCTTTGGATAGAATCAACCATTGGCCTTTCCCGTCATACCCGAACCGGCATGTTTTCAATACGATCGGGAAGTCTTCCAAGGCATGGAGATCGTTCTCGCGTTGAATCGAAACATAATCCGGACACGGGATGCCCAGGGATCTTGCGAAATCCTTCTCGGCGAGGCGATGTTGGGAATATCGTAAGGCTTGATGCCCTTGCGGTACTTTCGCCCCATATTTCCGGATCAAGTCCGCATCGGCGTTCTCGAATTCATAGGTCACGACATCGCTTATCTTAACCAATCGATCCAAGGCTTTCTCATCGTCGTATTTCGCGCAAATGAATTCATCGGCAAGAGAAGCGCATGGGCAATTCTCATCCGGATCCACAACGGCGATCCGATAGCCCGACTTCTTCGCCGATATGGCCATCATTTGTCCGAGTTGTCCACCCCCGATGATCCCGATCATCGCCGGTGGAATCAATCGACTCATGGAAGGATGGCGGAGCGAACCTGCTGTGCGGATTCCGCTTGATAGAGGCGAAGTTTTTCTTGAAGAAGCGGATCCTGAAGACCGACGATACGCATCGCAGCCAAGGCCGCGTTCTTCGCACCGGCGACACCGATCGCCATCGTCATGACGGGAACACCGGCAGGCATCTGTACGATCGACAACAGACTATCCATCCCGTTGAGCGCCTGGCTCTTGATCGGAATCCCGATGACCGGCAATTCCGTCAACGAAGCGATCATACCGGGCAAATGCGCCGCCCCGCCGGCCGCCGCGATGATGACCTGGATTCCCTTCTCCTTGGCGCTTTTCGCATACAGCACCATATCCTCGGGGGTGCGATGCGCACTCACCACTTTCTTTTCAAAAGATACATTGAAGTCTTCCAGGATCTTGACCGTTTCCTTGACGGTCTCGTAATCACTGACGGATCCCATGACGATCGACACTTGGATGTTTTCCATCGCTAGCTCCTTTCAAACAAAAAGACACCTTGGTCCGGTGTCTCGTACAATACAAAAAACGCTAAAAAGCACTTTTTGTTTTGTAGTCCCGTCGTTTAAGGTGACAGGGTAGAGACTTGCGGACCGTATTTCCGCAGTTATACAAAACGGATTGGATTGTTAAAAAACAAAAAACACAGGCGGCAATACCCCTATGTTATGTTTTTTACTGTTACTTCGTGTGATTTAAGAGCAATTTTCGATCGCATCCGACTGACCCTCCGTAACATGCCCATAGTTTACCACAAGTCCTTTATAATGAAAAGGGAGCATAAAAATTTCATTCTGGGTATAATAAAGAGGGTGATTTTATGTATCGACTTTCCAAAACCGCATCCTATTCCTTAATCGTTAAAAAATCCGAGTTCATCTCGCTTCTTTTCACCGTGACCAACGAAGACGAAGTACGCGAAAGAATCAAGCAAGTCAGAAAAGAACACCCCAAGGCAAGGCATGTCTGTCATGGTGTCATCCTCCATGGGTCACAGATCGTCGAGCGAAGCAACGACGATGGCGAGCCTTCCGGTACGGCGGGGCTTCCGATCCTTGAGGTCCTGCGTAAACGAAACATGGAAAACATCCTTGCGGTGGTCGTGCGTTATTTCGGAGGTACATTGTTGGGGAGCGGAGGGTTGATCCGCGCTTACTCCCAAAGCGTATCCCTCTGTCTGGACCAAGCCGAACTTACCGAAGTCAAGAGCGTACTCAAAAGCGTCGTTTCCTTTCCGATCAATTTCACCGACCCACTGATAAATCTACTAAAGAATACGACGATCCTGAAAAAAGAATTCGAGGAAGACGTCGTGTTGACCTTATTGAGTGAAGACGAGTCTTGGCTAGAACCCTGCCAAACCCTATGTTCGGGACAATTCACGGTAGTATCACAGTCAAAGGTCGACATCGAGGTCCCCATCAAAAAGTAAGACTCCGCATCATCGCGGAGTCTGTTTATTCGGTGTACTCGATTCGCTCGTCCCTGACCTCGCTCTGACTGACACGCGTTAGCGTATAGACCGTTTTCTCATCGGTCAGGATATTCCCGTCATTTTTACTTAGTGTAAACGTAATGACATCCCCGACATCGAAATCCAACTTGAAATCATCGAACTCGACCAAACGGCCGACGTCGCTATAACAGATGCCTAACTCTTGTTCATTTATACAATCTTGGTCATTGAAGTCGAACATCAAAGTAAGCGCGGGGGTCGTCTTCCCCTCTTCATAAATCCGTAATGCATACTTTAGTTGGTTAAGATTCTGTCCTTGCGGGTAGTATCCGTTAAACCCGACCCACATCCCGTTCATCAAGGTCAATTGATCCTTCTTTTCATTCCCCATCGAGTCGTACGTATAGCTTGTCGGATCCGCAAATACCGTTTGGTGAAGAAGATGACCATAACCACTATATGAACCGAGGCTCTGTGTTTCGACGACCCCATCCTTTTCGAGATTCACATTGACCTTGAAATCGGTTTGGTTCATCGGATAGTCGAACTCCGCTTTGAAATAGCCACCGGCGTCTTTCTTCAACTCGAGGTTTTGATTGTATCCTTCACTGTTTGAGATCGTGATCCCCACATCATACAATTGATCCGTCTTCTTAAGTAGGAACGACACTGAGTAGGTCACCTTTTCTTCCTCAAGATCGATCGTCGTTTTTTTGACCGAATACTCCGCGATGATTCCGTTCTGATAGACCAATTCATCCCGCAGTTGTTGGATCAGACCGCTGACCGACAGTTGGACATCCGATTGGATCCGCCCGATACTCATGTTCAGTCCATTGAGTTGATTTTCCAAATAACTCAATCTTGCTTCATACCTTCCGACAATATAGAAAAGGAAAAGCGCGAACACGATGAGCCCTGATAGAATCATCCAGGATTTCTCTTTCCTCGATTTCACTACGACGGGCATAGGCTTGACTTCGATTCTCTCTTGAACCGGTTGACTCGCCCTCGGTTCATAGTTTTCACTGACTAATTCATCCACGCTGATCCCGAAGAGTTGCGCCATCGCGATGATCTTGTCGATGTCCGGATTCGCTTGGTCGGATTCCCATTTCGAAACCGCTTGGCGGGACACGTTCAGTTTCTCGCTGAGTTCTTCCTGGGATAGATTCAATCTCTTGCGGTTGGCCAATATCTTTTCCGATCGTTTCATACTTCCACCTCCCCCATAGTGTACAGAATCATCGTTTCATTTCACTACCATCGATACCACCCACTTTGTCAACTAGTGGTTGCATTTCGCATTTCTTCCATTATATCATCCATGATCGGTCCCGTTTCATCCATCTTTTCATTCTTGGCAATAGAAAAAAGCTTCCTCTCGGAAGCTTTGGTGGAATGATTCGTTTATACGCGCCAGAGTTCGCTGAACGCCATGAACGGAACTTGGTCCGCATGAAGTTTCGCATTGTGGCGTTGTTTTTTGATATTGCCTTCGTTGTCCTTCTCAAGCAAATCCTTGTTGGTCATGTATTGGACATACACGGTCTTCTTCAGCAAGTACCACTTCGAAATGGCAGAATAGATCAGGTCTCCGCGTTCTTGGGTTTCTTTGCAGTGTTCGATCGTGCTGTTCTTTAGGTCTTCGGCTTTCGCTAAGACAAGTTCATTCAATGCATTGAACGAATTGTAATAGTGGCGGTCGACTTCGCGTTGCAATGCGCCGACGCGTTGGGTCTGGGCCAAAAGCTTCTTCCCGATGGAAGCGACGACTTCCGGTTGGTCGGTGTTGACCGCGACCAATTCGTTGCGTGCGTTTTCCAGCATGCCGGTTTGTTCCGTCAAGCAATAATACAGGCCTTTCGCTAAAGGATAATCGGATTTGTCGCCATCGATCAGCAGGATCCCCATTTCTGCATCTCCCGCGGCTTTTCCGTAAACGATGTACGGCGCCTTCAAGAATCCCTTCGGCAACTTCGAAGCATCTTTATAGCGGATGATTTGGTTCGAGATCACGTCTTTGTTGACATCGAACGAGAGGTCGACGATGATACGCAGGTTCGGTTCAGCCTCGAACAGATGAGCCAGGCTCGTCTTGAGGTTCCCGTCTTCCAGCGTTTCCAGATAGTCTTCCAGATAACCGTTGAATTGGCATTGGTCGCCGCCCTTGCGACGATCGCTGATGTTGGATAATACGTCTACGATTGACATTGGTGTGTCCCCCTTAAGGTTCTTTTTCAACTTCCCTTTTAGCGATAAGGAATGCTTTAGTATACTGCTGATACAGGATGGGACCTGTTTCCAACAAGACGATGGCGCCCATCATCAGAATCCCCCCGAGGATCGAATTCGGTCCGAAGGGTTCTTTGAGGATCAGGATGGCGCCGATCGCGCCAAACAACGCCTCCATGGTCAGCAGGATCGCGGCGATCGCCGAATCCACGTGTTTTTGACCATAGGTCTGAAGGAAGAAAGCCAATCCACTACTCACGATGCCGCAATAAGCGACATAACCCCATCCTTGCGTTGGTACCGATGTCTTGAAAAAGATTGAAAAGAGAAAGGACCAAGCACTCATCGTCAGGCACTGAAGCACGGTCAGTGAGAGCGCATCGTCGTGGAACGCCGTCTTCTCCAGCATAAGGATATGCAGGGCGAAGGCGACGGCACAGCCGATCAATAACGCATCACCGAAGGACAAGGTGAAGGATCCGCGCAACGTCAGTAACGCCGTGGCAATCAACGAAAGGGTTCCGGCTATCAAGGTCGACACGCCGACTTTCTTCCCCGTGAAGAGAAAGAGAAGCAAGGGTGTAAACATGACATATAAGGTAGTCAGAAAGGATGCGTTGGTTGCGGAAGACGCCTGTTGGCCGAAGGTTTGTAGAGCGAAGGCCAGAAACATCAAGCTTCCGGCGAGGATCCCGTCGCGTATCAGCGGCGGTTTCGTCCACCATTTCCGATTGAAGGAAAAGACCCCCAGGCTCACTCCGGCGATTAAACCGCGGAAACCGAGTAATAAATAAGGATGCCAACCGCTGTCCAAGGCCCCTTGGACGGCGATGAATCCGATACCCCAGAGAAATGACGCCACCAATAAGGCCGTTTTCCCGTACTTCTTGTTTTTCGTCATTCGCACCTCTGAAATATCATTTATAATTATAACTGAGGTACAGGCGATGAACAACCATTCTTTTGAAAATGGAACGATAATTTTCAGCGAACCCCATGCGCAGCCCGCTTTGATTCGCAATATTTTGGAAAAGACGCCGGTATTGGCCGGGGTGCAAACGATTTCACTCGCGAACTACCTCCGTAGCTTGGAAAGTTCTGCCAAAGATCCGACCGCCTTTTTTTGTGAGACCGCACGGATCTGCGATGAAATGAAGGATGAGTTGGAGGTTTTAGGCAGTATGTTGGTGTTTCCGCAGACGATCAAGGAGATCGCCGACTTCATGTTGGAGCTGGATGCCTACGATGTGGATGTCGATGGACTACCCGAAAGCACGCCCAAGGAAAGGGATGTCAAGAAATGTCTTCAACGGCTTTCTGGGTGCGACCTGCCAGGAAAGACGATCCGATCCGCCTTCGACCGACTCCTTGCCCAAACCAATCATCGTCCGATCTATTTGTCCAATTCGGATGAAGACCACCTTACCGCGAAGTATTATCGACGCTTACTGTCCAACGGGGCGAGGTTGCTGGACTTCACTGCGTATTCACCTACCCCCATTCTACACCATGCTGTCAACTCCCGCGCCGAAGCGTTGGGGATCGCGCAGAAAATCGCAAGCGATCCGATGGATTTCCACAAACAGATGGTGGTTTGTCTTGATCCCGCCACCGATCTTCCTGTCCTCAAAGCGAATTTCACGCGATTGAACCTCCCTTTCACCGTACTTTCCGAGTCTTTTGTCCTGCCCGAAGCCGAATTGTTCATACGGCTCATGAAATATAGCGAAACCCAATGCATCGAAAACTGGGTCAGTGTGCTATCCCTTTCCTGTTTCAGCGATGCCTATCCCTTGATCAACTACATCGAAGATTTCGGGATCCCGCTGAGTGCGTTACTGTCCCCGCTTCATCATGTGAACGATGCCATGAAGGATTCGACCTTGTGGGATGGTACCCAGAAAAAAACCTATCTGCAGATGGAAGAGAGGGCGGAGGAACTCCGCCGATCGACGGAGAGTATCCTCAAGAAGGCAAGTTTAGCCTGTGATGCTACTTGGAAGGAAAAGGTCGAAGTTCTCTATTCGATTTGTGTCGAACAATCGAAAGACACGGAAGAAGGGCGACTCGCTCTTCTACAAGTGAAACGGGTGCTTGAGAAAGCCGTACCGTTACTGACCACTCATCCTCAAGGCACCGATTTGTTGAATTTCTTGGACGGCGCATTGCGTTCTCGACCCAAAACGAATTCCTCCGGGGTTTTGATCACGGACTTGGGGCATTTCCATATCCCCGGGATCCAACGGATCTTCGTCATGTCCGCAAGCCAGAAGAATTATCCGCAGATGGCGACCTACAGCGGGTTGTTCGATGATGTCTATCGCGAGAAGACCGGATTGCCTTCCTTGAAGGAGAGATACGAAGCCCATATGAAACGGGTCGATGATCTCTTCACCTGGTCACCGGAACTGGTGTTCTCCTATGCGACCGGGAATTACGAAGGGAAAAGCAATGAACTTTCCTTTGAAATCGAGAGTTTCTGCGAGAAATACAAAGTGAAGGCGAAACCGTGGCCCTTGGTCGAAGCAACGGGAAGATTCAAGGGCGAACCGAAGTTGAGTCAAGAGAACATGAAAGCGTTGCTCTATCCGAATGGGGAAGTCAAAGGATCGATTTCCGCGATCGAACGCTTCTTCGAGTGTCCCTATAAATACTTCTTGGCGACGGCGTTGCGGCTACGCACCAAACCCGAGGCGAAAATCGAGACCAACATCATCGGAACCCTGATGCATGCGATTTTTGAACATGCCATCGAGCAACACCACAAAGACTATCCCAAGATGGAGGATTCGGCGATCGCCGAATTGGCCCAACCGTATTTCACGGACTTGCATCGCCTCTATCCCCATCGGAGCGACTACATCGAAACCTTGAAGAACCGTTTGTTGACTCAAGTGCGTAAAGTGTTCGACCGGCTCGTGCAAATCGAAGCCGAAACCTTGTTCATCCCGAGTCACACGGAAATGAAATTCGAGCGCGATTTACAGATCCATCCATCCATCACGTTGAAACTCGGTGGCTTTATCGACCGGGTCGATACGACCGCGGATCAACTACGCATCATGGACTACAAGAGCAGCGGGAAGAAACTTAGTGAGAAGAAAGTCCTGACCGGTCAACAACTCCAACTAATGACCTATCTTTGGATCGCTAGCGAAGAATTGAGAAAAGAGGCGGCCGGTGCCTACTATATTTCGCTCAAACAAGAGAACACCCCCATTCAAGCGGGTAAAGTCTCCCTGAGACCGGTGAAAGTGGAGGAATACGACGAGGCGTTCTGGCAGGAACAAGCGTGGAAAATCCATAAACTCAAAGGGTGGACGTTTGCAGATCCGAGGAATTTGGATTTCAAAGGCCGAAACATCGACAAACTGAAATTAAACAAAGACGGAAATGTCGTGACCATGGGCAAACCGTATTCGATCGAATTGGTGAAACAAGCATTGAATGAACTCTACACCGATTTCGGGAGACGGATCGCAGACGCCGACATCAGCCGTTCCTGTACGCCGGACGCCTGTACATACTGCGATTTCGTTCGTATGTGTCAATTCAGAGGGGAACCGTTGAACGTGAAGAACCGAACCACCTTGAAGAAACTCCAGAAAGGGGATGGCGACCAATGAAACCCAGTAAAGAACAAGAACTCGCCATCCGTACCGTCGACAAGAACATCCTTGTCTGCGCCTCGGCCGGTGCCGGTAAAACCACCGTCTTGATCGAACGTTTGATGAAACGCATCGAAGAAGACCGGGTCTCGGTCAATGAAATCCTGGCGATGACCTTCACGGAAGCCGCCGCGGGGGAAATGAAACGCCGGCTCTCGAAGAAACTCAACGTGAAATACGAGAAAACGAACGACCCCTTCCTTTATACCCAAATCACATTGTTGGCCAATGCGAATATCTCGACGATCCACTCCTTCTGTCTCTCCGTCATCCGCAACTATTCCTACGTACTGAACCTCGATCCGAAACGGGCTTCCAACATCCTGGATGAAGCAACCGCCTCCCTCTATAAGAAAGAAGCCTTGGATCGTGTCTTGAACCATGCCTATGCCACCTATCCCGATGCCTTCGACGAGCTCTTGGAACATTTCTCATCCCGTCCCGAAGCGGATCAGGGCGTACGCGACGCCATCACGGGCCTGTCGACGATCTTGGGATCGAAACCCGATCCGGAAGAGTGGTTGAACTCCTCCGTCTCAAGCTATACCGTCGAACACTCCCTTTCCACCTTAAGCGAACCCTTACGTTCCTACTTTTTCATGCATTGGCAACTCGCGATCGAAGAGTTTGAAGAACGGTTCAACGAACTGAAAAGTGCTTCCCTCAATGATCCGTTGACCGATGATGCCTTCTTGCTATGCCTTCAGATCCTCAGTACCCAGATCAAAGTCGCAAAAACGGCGATCGAGGCGTATGACTATTCGAAGATCCGGACTGCGTTCTTCACGATGGCGGAGAATCTACCAGCCACCAAAAACAAAGCCTTGGATGAAGTGAAAGAAGCACGCAAGAGCGTCGCGAAATTCATCCAGGATAACATACCCAAACTCTTCGAGGAAGATTTGTGGATCGATGATTTGAATACGATGCGTCGGCGAATCTTTCGTCTGGGTGAACTGACCCGGGACTTCAGGCACGAGTATGCCTCCATCAAGGAAGATCAGAACTGCATCGACTTCGACGACATGGAACATTTCGCCCTCGCGATCCTTCGCGATGAGAAGTTCAAGGTCAGAAATGTCTATAAAGAACAGTTCAAAGAAATACTGGTCGATGAGTTCCAGGACTCCAACGACGTACAGGACCTACTGGTGGAACTGATCAGTCGCGGCAACAACGTCTTCCGCGTCGGCGACATCAAACAATCGATCTATCGGTTCCGTAACGCGAAACCTCAGATCATGCAAGGATTGATCCAACGCAATCACGTAAACGACCTGTTGATCTACTTGAAACAGAATTTCCGTTCGGACCAGACCATCGTCGAGTTCAATAATCTTGTGTTCGACCATGCGATGAATATCGAAGGGATGCGCAGCGCCTACTTGGCGGAAGATGCGGTATCGATCGGATCCGATCGCCAAAACGGGGGTTTCCCGGTGGAAATCCATTGGGTCGTCGATGAGGAAGAAACAGAGGAAGTCGTCGATGAGCCAATCGAAGATGAAAACAGCGATGATCAAGAACCCGCACCATCCCTTGAGGTCGATGAAAAGCCGGGGGTGGCGTTAAAGAAAGCACGACATATCGCGGACGACATCCTACAGAAAATCCAGAGTACGCCGTACACGAAATGGAGCGATTATGTGATCCTTGTACGCTCCCATCAGTTGAAAACCTACCTGAAGAAAGCTTTCGATGAAGTCGGCATCCCCTATTTCATCGATGTCCAATCCGGTTTCTACCAAGCCGATAGCGTTCAAGACTGCCTGCAGTTCCTTCACCTTTGTCTTCACCCCGATAACGACCAGTTGCTTGTCGGAACACTGCTTTCGCCTTTCTTCAGATTCACCCAGGACGACATCGCAACCCTTTACCGAAACAAAGGCAAGGCAGGTTTACGGGAGAGTCTGAGAATTCTCCACCCCGAAATCGACGCCCTGATCCGCGATCTCTCGACATCGGCGAAGTCTTCTCCGATGCGTCGCTTGCTTCCCCTTCTCTTCGATTTCAACCACTATTACACGGACATCTGTACGCACTCCCAACGGACCAATCTCGACCTTTTCCTTCAAAAAGCATTGAGTTTCGAGGAAAACCACGGGAGTCTCCCGAAATTCCTCGATCTGATCGAAGAAATCAAGGATGAGAAAAGTTCGGAGGCCATCCCCATTTCACTGGAAGACAATGTGGTCCGCGTCATGACCATCCATCAATCCAAGGGGCTTCAGTTTCCGGTCGTCTATTTCTGGTCATCGCTGCGACAGGATGTACTGGACCTTAAGAGTGAAATCATCAGCGATAGCGATCTGGGGATCGGTATCCGATCGATCTTGCTTCCCCAACGTTATGTCCGAAGCAATCCGATCCGGATCGCCATCGAAACCAAGGCGGTTCAAGAGGAAATGGAAGAACAGATGCGGGTCTTGTATGTCGCTCTGACCCGCCCCCAGCATTTACTGGTGATCGTCGATGCGAAGTCCAATAAAACCTACGCCTCGTCTCTGACACGCAGTGCGATCTTCCGTCGGATCGGTTATTCCGGTTGGTTGGCAACCATTCTTTCCAACAAGACCTCCGATTTATACAATGAAGTGGAGGTTATAGGGAAGATCAGTGAAATCTCAGCCCCTTCGATTTCACCGGTGATCCATGAGTTCACACCGATCTTGCGCACCGAACAACCCTTCGAATACCAAACCCCTTCCAGTCAGGAACAAGCGTTCTTCCCAGACTTTACCCTACACTACCGGGATATCCTGGATGGGAAGGAACGAGGAACGCGACTGCATCGCCTAATCGAACGATTACCGATGACCATCTGGACTCCTGCCTTGATCCATTCGATCGACCCAAGTTGTACGCAGGATGAAATCGACGCGTTGATGGCTTTCCATGACTCCGATTACTATCAAAACGCGAAATCGGCGGTTATCGAGCGGGAATACCCCTTCGCCATCCTACAGCAGAACCGCTTGGTCAACGGGATCGTCGACATGCTTGCGATCTATCCGGACAGGGTGGAACTGGTCGACTTCAAAACCGATCGTTCGGGCACCGCTTCCCAATTGATCGAGCGCTATCAAGGGCAACTGCGTGCCTACTATGATGCATTGTGTATCGTTTATCCCGAAAAAGAAGTGAAGACCTTCCTTTATAGTTTCAATCTGAGAGAAATCCTGGAGGTGTACCATGAAAATCATCCGTAATGTCGTCTTCGATTTAGGGAATGTCCTGCTAAAGTACGACCCGAAGGGATTCCTTGAATCCCTGGGCTATGACCCGACCACCGTCCATGACCTGACCCAACTCATCTTCCGTAGTCAAGAGTGGCGTGCCGCCGACCAAGGCTTGCTTGGCAAGGAAGAACACACGAAGATCTACCTTGAAAAAGCGCCTCACTATGTCAAGGAGATCGAATATGTCATGGACCATTGGGTCGAAATGCCGACCCTCTTGGAAGATTCGTCGAAGATTTTCCTCGACATCGTCGATCAAGGTTATAACGTCTATCTCCTCTCCAATTATCCCGAACAAGGGTTCATGGAGATGTGGGAAAACACCCCTTTGCTTCATCTTGCCCATGGATCCGTGATTTCCTATCAACTCAAACTTGTCAAGCCGATGCCTGAAATCTACCAACATCTCCTCGATAAGTATGGACTGAATCCGGAAGAAACCCTGTTTCTCGATGACTTGGCGGAAAACATCGAAGGGGCGAAAGCCCTGGGGATCCATGGCATCGTCTTCAAGAACACGCACCAGGTCATCCATGAATTACACGACTACGGCATCCACATCAAAAAAGAAGGCAATTAAGGAGGTCACTGCCAAACTGAAAAGATATTCCAAACCTAAGGAATATCTTTTTTCTATCATCGCTTCATTAAGGGAACTAGTATAATGAAGGAGAAGGTTCGAGGGGCAATTATGCTAGTAAAAGACGGGATGTTTATGGATCGATACCATGAATTATATCTACGGTTAGTACCGGAGAACAACAAACTGAGAAAGCTCTTGGAATTGAGCGATTTTGGTTTCGCATATGACGAACTTCAGACGAACTACTGCTTGGACAACGGAAGAAACGCCACCAGTCCGATCCTGCTCATGAAATACCTCATCCTCAAAATCATCTATCGACTCTCAGACGAAGATGTGGTGGACCGAACCCTTTATGACCTATCCTTCAAGTACTTTCTCGAATTGGACCCGATGGAAGTGGAGTTGATCCACCCCGCAACCCTGACGAAATTCCGTCGCAAACGGTTGAAAGACAGTGAATTATTGAATCAGCTCATCGGCGAGTCGATCGCCATCGCGAAGAAACACCAACTCATTGAATCCAGCACCTTGATACTGGATTCCACACATACCCGTGCGAAGTACAATTTATTGAGTCCGCGGGAAGCCTTGATCGAGGAATCGAAGGAACTACGCAAGACGGTATATGGTTATCGCCAAAACTACCATGATAAATTTCCGGCCAAACCCAATAGCGGGCTCATCGAAGACCATCTGGAGTACTGTGGAAAACTCATCGCCATCCTCGACGAAGATCCGACGCTCTTGGCGATTCCGGCGGTGCAAGAACGATATAACTATGTCAAAGAGATGATCACCGACAATTTGGAACACATAAAACTGTCCTATGATGAAGAGGCGAAAGTCGGGCATAAAACCGCAGACACGAACTTCTTTGGATACAAGACCCATCTCGCCATCAACGAAGAACGATTGGTGACCGCCGTGGTCGTGACCAGCGGTGAAAAACACGATGGAAAGCAGCTAGTTGAACTCGTTGAACAGAGTCAACGGAACGGTGTCGAAGTCAAAGAAGTCATCGGCGACGGGGCGTACAGTGAATTGGAAAACCTGAACTATAGTCGCGAAAACGACATCACCCTCATCGCGAAACTATCCCAGGGCGTGGTCAACGGAAGTGGCCACAAAGGAAACCGCCGCTCAGAATTCCATTATAACAAAGACGCTCAACGCTACGTGTGTCCGGCAGGGCATATGGCCATACGAAAGGCAAAAGCGAAGGTTTGCGTCAATGGGGCTCACTATCCGATCGAAACCTACTTCTTCGATGTGGAGAAGTGTCGGCATTGTCCACAAAAAGTAGGCTGTTACAAAGAAGGAAGCCGCTCGAAAAGCTTCTCGGTTTCCCTCAAGCGAAATGAATTCCAAGACCATCTGAAGTTCATGGCAAGCGATGAATTCAAACTTCGTGCGAAAGAACGCTATAAGGTGGAAGCGGTCAATGCACATCTGAAGAACGACTATGACTATCGCATCGCGACATCCCGCGGCCTTTTTGGAATGCATCTGCAAGCGGCGACCACGGTATTCGTGATGAATATGGAGAGAATTCTAACGTTGATTGAGGAAAAATCCAAAGCATAACTCACCATTATTCATATCGGCACTAAAAAACCAGCGAAGATGATGTGGTTTTTCACTTTCCCTCGGCTGGTTTTTCTTTCTTTGCGTTTGATCTCTAAACTTTGGCAGTGCCTTCCAATTAAGCCTTCTTTTCGTTATCAAGCATGAATCGTGCCGCTTTCTTCGCATGCATTTCGACCGTATCGAACAACATCACATCGGTATCTTCCTGTTTCACCAACATCCCGATTTCCGTGCATCCGAGGATGATGCATTGCGCACCGTCATTCGCAAGCCGGTCGATGATCGCAAGCAGTTCATTCCGTGATTCGTCGCGCAGGATTCCCAACACCAACTCCTCGAAGATGACCCTATGGATCGTCGACTGTTCTTGTTCGTTTGGGACTTGTACCTCCAAGCCATTACATGTCAACCGATCGCGATAGAACCCCTCGCTCATCGTATATCTCGTGCCCAAGAGCGCAACGCGTTTCATCCCTTTTTCCTGTATCGCCTCCGCGGTCGCATCCGCGATATGAAGGAAGGGGACGCTGATTTTGGATTCGATCTGCGGTGCGACCTTATGCATCGTATTCGTACACAATACGATCGCATCCGCCCCGGCATCCTGCAGCGTTCTTGCGATGTTTCCCAAGGTCTCCCCCATATGTTCCCAATTCCCGGCGACTTGATCCTTCTCGATCTCGTCGAAATCGACGCTATAGAGCAGAATCTTCGCACTATGATAGCCGCCTAATGCTTTCTTTACCTCTTCATTGAGGATCGTGTAATAGGGAACCGTGCTTTCCCAACTCATCCCGCCGATCAATCCGATGGTTTTCATGTCTCTTCCCCTTTTTCTTCCATTATACCTCAATCTATAAAAAAACCGATGTCCCTAAAGGGTCACCGGTGTTCCTTGATGAAATTTCAGTTTCCACTGATCATCGATGTGGATCCAGATGGACGTGCGCAGGGCATGTTTCCCATCGTTCTCGCAACGATAATGTGCGATACAACAACTCTTGCATAACTTTTCAAGATGGAAATCTTTGATTTCCGCACAGCGGTCGCCCGCGTTGCGTAGAAATTCCAAGATCTCATGGCGGTGGTAGATCTTCCCGGATTGACCGAACTCCAGGAAATCGGTATCTAAACGCTGTGATACGGCTTGATCATCTTCGCAGAAGGATTTCTTGAAGAAATCTTTCTCATATTCCAGAATCATGTTGTGCAAGTTTTCCATGGTTATCGATATCTCCACTTGTATCCCAGCACGACGCTGGAGAAAAGCAAGGTCACCGCATTGGCCAGGATGATTGCGACATCCTTGAGGTAGATTCCATAGATCGTCCAACAGAAGACGCCGACCACGAACATGACGTACATGGTGAGGTTGATGCCTCGGGTGTCCTTTGTCTTGATCACTTGCAACGCCTGGGGAAGGAACGAGAAGGTCGTCAATACCGCGGCGATGTATCCGATAATGTTCATAGGGGGCAGCTCCTTTGAATATAATGACGTAATCATAACAGGATTCACACGAAATGTCATGTCAAAGTCACTAAAAAGCATGAAAAAGAATGCCAAAGAAAACGATCCTTGCGGATCGTTCTGTTAGTCGATGAATAAATTGTACAGTTCGCTGACGGGCGTGTGGTTTTGGATCGCTTCGATCGTCTTCGCCAACATGTAGCCGATGGAAATCTGTTTGATCTTGGGTTCTTTGCGTTTTTCCGGACTCAGGGGGATGGAATTGGTGATGACCAATTCTTTGATCCTGGAGTCATGGATGCGCGTCAGCGCATCCCCGGAAAGGATTCCGTGGGAGCAGGCGCAGTAGACTTCGGTCGCCCCTTTATCGTAAAGCATGTTGACGCCGCCCATGAGGGATCCGCCGGTATCGACGATGTCGTCGACGATGATGGCGATTTTCCCGTTCACATCCCCGATGAGGTTGACGGCTTCGGCGACGTTAGGTTTGGTTCTGCGTTTGTCGATGATCGCGATCGTGGTCCCTGGCATCGCATCGGCGAGCCTTCTGGCACGCGTCGCTCCGCCATGGTCGGGGGAAACGATGACGACTTCGTCCGCGAAGTGTTTCGCGCGGAAATATTGGCCGATCATGGAGACGGCGGTCAAGTCGTCGATCGGAATATTGAAGAAGCCTTGGATCTGGGGGGCATGGAGGTCAAGCGTGACGACACGGTCGGCGCCGGCGACCTGCAAGAGGTCGGCGACCAGTTTCGCGGTGATCGGTTGACGCGCCCTGGCTTTACGGTCTTGACGCGCATAGCCGAAGTAAGGGATGACGACCGTGACTTCCCCTGCGGAAGCCCGTTTGAAGGCATCGAGGGCGACCAGGATTTCCATCAAGGTCTCCGATACCGGCATGCAGGTGGATTGGACAAGGAAGACATTCTTCCCACGGACGGATTGTTCGGGTTCGACGATGATTTCGCCATCGGCGAAGTGTTTCACCGAAATTCTGCCACGCGGTATGCCCAGATGACCGCAAATCTCATCCGTCAGATCGGTGCTGGAGGAAAGCGCGAATACGATAATGTCCTTAACCATGGTGTTCTCCCTCTTTCTTCTTGTTTTTGTATTTCAGGCCGTAACCCGGTTTGTTTTCTTGCCGTGTCCGTGCAATCGCCATTTCCCCGTCGCCCACATCTTTGTTGGCGGTGGTTCCCGCGGCGACGACCGCATTCTCCCCGACGGTGATCGGTGCGATCAGATTGACGTTGGATCCGATGAAGGCGCCGTCTTTGATGATCGTCTTGTGTTTGTTTTTCCCGTCGTAGTTCACGGTGACGACCCCGCAACCGAAGTTGACCTTGGCTCCGACTTCGGCGTCCCCGACATAGGTCAGATGGGCGCAACGGGAGTCGAACCCGATCGTCGCGTTTTTCATCTCGACGAAGTTGCCGATCCGGTTGTTGTCCTCGACCACGCAATTCATCCGCAGATGGGCGAAGGGTCCCAGGTTCACATTGTCCTTGACGATGCTATCCGTGATGCGGCAGGCATCGATTTTGGTGTTGTTTCCGATGGTCGCGTTGACCAGGAAGGTCTGCGGCAGGATCGTACATCCGGTACCGATCGTCGTCTTCCCCTCCAAATAGACGTTGGGATACAGGATCGTATCTTCGCCGATTTCGCTGTCCGCCGAGATGAACGTCAGATCCGGATCGATGAAGGTGACCCCGTTGGTCAACCAATACCGGTTGATCCGCTTCTGCATCCACCGTTGCGCCGCCAAGAGATCGATCCGATCATTGACGCCCGCGACTTCGTCGACATCCTGGACAGGCAGGGCTTGGACGCTTAATCCGTGCGAATTGAAGATCTCGATCAGATCGGTCAGGTAATATTCGTTCTGGGCGTTCTCGTTGGTGATTTCGTCCAGATGCTTGAAGAGCAGATCCGTCTTCACGCAATAAATCCCGGTGTTGATCTCTTTGATCGCCAATTGGCGCGGCGTACAATCTTTGAATTCCACGATTTTCTCGATGTTCCCGTTTTCGTCGCGGACCACCCGGCCATATTTCTGCGGGTCGTCCAGCTCGGCGGTCAAGACCGTCATCGCACAATCGCTGTTGTGGATGAAGATTTTCTCCATCGTCTGTTCGCTGATGCACGGGCAATCCCCGTAAAGAATCAACGTTTCCCCTTCTTTACCCCGCAGGCTTTGGACTTGCATGACCGCATGTCCCGTTCCGAGCTGGGGCATTTGCGTCGCATATTGGACCGAATCTTTCAGATAGGCCTGAACCTGATCCGCCTGGTGACCCACGACGACGACGATGTCTTCCACGTCGATCTTCTTCAGGTTGGTGACCACATGTCCGATCATCGGTTTGCTTAAGACCGGATGCATGACTTTGGACAAGGAACTCTTCATTCTCGTCCCTTTTCCGGCGGCCAAAACAATCGCGTTTCTCATGTTTTTATCCTCCTCTCCTATTTTACCAAAAAACTCCTCGGTTTGGTCCTACTTCGGGAGTATTTTCGTCTTTATGACGAAACGATACGCTGATTTCAGACTCCGTACCGCTTTGTCGGCGATTTCTTCATGTTGGGTAAAGCCCATCACGACCGATCCGCTCCCCGTCATCATCGCTTTATCGCACCCCATCCGCACGAGTCTCTGCTTGAGTTGCTGGATATCGGGAACCATCTTGATCGCGCTGGCCTCCAGGCTGTTTCCGATAGAAACCAAAAACAGCGGATAATTGTCGGTATGTAGCGCTTCTTCAACCAACGACGTCTCGGGATGCAAAAGATTGTCGAACTGCAGACTGCCGAAGGCTTGGCGTGTACTCACGCCCCGTCGGGGTTGGACAAGGACGATCCACATCGGGAGATCCACATCGAAGAAACGGAGCTTTTCGCCGATCCCTTGCACCCGCGCCGGTTTCCGAAACAGGCAGAAGGGCACGTCCGCCCCGATCTTCACCCCGATGTCGATTTTCTCCTGGTCGCTCAGGTTCCAGCCATAGGTCATATCGAACCAGTTGATCACGGCGGCCGCATCGCTGCTTCCTCCGCCCAATCCCGCCTGGGAGGGAATCCTTTTGGTGAGATGGACATGGAAATTCTCACTGAAGTGATAAATCGAACGTAACAGTTCGATCGTTTTCAAGATCGAATTGTTTTCCGGTCGGATCCGGATGTTCGGAGTGCACGTAAACGACATTTCCTTGGTGGGGGTGAATTCGATGTCGTCGTGCCACTCGATCGGAACCATGACGCTATCCAGTTCATGATAGCCGTCCGCTCTCTTTTCAACCACATCCAGACAGAGATTGACTTTACCGTACGCTTTCGTTTTCATACCACACCTCATAGAGTTTAACGAATTCAGCCAAAGTCAGCGCTTCCGCACGAACGCTTTCCGATAGCCCCGCTTTCAAGATCGAAGACTGTATTTTCTCTTGATTCCCTAGTTCTTTTAGGTTGTTCGCCAAGGTCTTGCGGCGTTGGGTGAACGATGTCTTGACCAATTTGAAGAAACGATCGGGATCATCGACCGAAAGGACGGTGCGACGTACGAACCGGACGACGGCCGAGTCCACATTGGGACGAGGCAAAAAGACGCCTTTGGGGACGTTCATGACGTTTTTGACTTCATAGAGGGTTTGGACGATGATGCTGAGGGCGTTATAGTCCTTGGTTGAAGGTTTCGCCACGAAACGGTCGGCGACTTCTTTCTGAACCATGATCGTAAACGAAGTGATCTTAGGGAGATTCTCCAGGATATGGAAAAGGATCGGGGTGGTGACATAGTACGGAAGATTGGCGCAGAGGGTCAATTCGCCCTCCGGCAATTCTTCGGCTCTCACCTCAAGGAAATCCTTCAGGATGACGTTCACGTTAGGGTAGGGGCTCATCGTATCGGCCAATACCTCGATGCAACGCGGATCGATCTCGTAGGCGGTCACCGACTTCGCTTTTAAAGCAAGTTGTTCGGTCAGTGCCCCGATGCCCGGTCCGACTTCGATCACGTTCGTCGTTTCATTGATTCCGCTGACGCGTGCGATTTTCTCGACCACCGACGGATCGATGATGAAATTCTGTCCGAAGCCCTTTTTCGCGCTCATCCCGTAGTGTTTCAAGATGGCAAGCGTACGGGCGTTGGCGCTTATCGGTTTTTCCATAGAACCTCCACGGTGTCTTTCAGTTGTTGGGGGGTGATCCGCAACATCCCGCAACGTTTTAGAAACGTCTTGGCGTTGCAATCCCCGATGTTATAGTGATGGGCGATGCGATTCCGCCGCATTTCGCTCTCTTGTCCGCCGGACAATCCAAGGTCGAAAAGATCGGCCATGGTGAGGGTCTGTATCGGTTCTTCAAAGGTCTTGATGTTCTCCAAGGCGGCAAGGATGTCGCTTGCCTTGGCGTGTTCGACCCCGATCTTGCCTTTCCCCAAGGCGAGATGCTGGGGGAGAAACGCATGTTTCGCAGACGGAACAAGCTTGGTGATTTGTCGGCGAATCCTTTCACCGGTCGAATCCGGGTCGGTGAAGACGATGATGCCGCGTTGACGCGCCGTTTCGACGATGAGTTTTTGGGTCGTTTTACTTAAGGTCGAACCGTTGGTGATGATGGTTTCACAGTCGGCCACGGACTTAAGGAGGGCGCTGTCATGCTTGCCTTCGACGACCAACACTTCACGGATGGGCATGTTTCTTCCTCCTTGACTGGAATATTATATCACGCTTCCAATAAAAAACCGCTCACGCGGTTCTTACTTACAGATTCTTTGTCCAAGCGAATTCCTGGTCCATTTCGCAAAACCGACGATGGTGGCGACCGGGGCATGTTTCCCGATCATCCGCACCGCATTCAGATTCTTTTCGGACCCCACGAAGAGATCCAACAACGATCCGGAGACACCGCGGTCGACAATCATGACCTTGAACGGTTTACCCGGTATAAGTCCCATTCCGGAATAGGTATGCTTTGTGATTTCCAGGATCGTGCACATCGGCAGACTGGAACTCGAAGCGACAAGATAATAACCGTTGAATGTGATTCCGTCTTTCCACGTTCCATCACTTTGACGGACCGCGGTCGTGGACACGCGTATGCCGGAAGCTGTTCCGGCCGTACCATCCGCATAAGGTTGGCATCCGCCGCAGTCGGCTCCATAACGGGAGAATCCTGCGTTGAAGTATGCGCCTTTGGCGACTTTGGCACCATACATCCAGATCGTCGGCACCGCTTCTTTCGTTACGGTCGATCCGGGGACGGCGACTTTCGACAACACGTTCCCTAACCCGTCATAGGTGATCCGGTAGGTTGTCGACTGCACTTTGGGTGAACCTTCACTGATCTTGGAAATCAACCAAGGGATTCCGGTTCTTGAGGCTGTGGCTGGTTTGACCACGGAAACTTGTTTTGCGAGTACTGTGTTTTCCACGACTTCTTCCATGATGAATCCATCTTCGGAAGTGAGCGTAACATCTTCGCTCGAGAGGGTTTGTAAGACGACTTTTTTGTCTTCTTCGATGCCCCAGCTGCACGCGGAAAGTGAAATGACCAAGAAAACTAAGATGATCTTTTTGAGTTTGATCAAGAGATAGTCTCCTTTCACATCGGGTTAACTGTAGCACACTTCCTATTATCTGGCAAATTTTCGACTGTTTTCGTTGTCAGATTTGGGCACTAAGCACAATGAAACGGCTTACTTTAGCCGTTTTTCGAATGAAAGAGTCTCTGATAAGTGACACTCATGGCATCCTGCAAGGTTGCCACATCGATTTCCTTGAGTCGGCAAATCTCTTCGCCGACGTGGATGAGATACGCACTTTCGTTGCGTTTCCCCCGAAAGGGCATGGGGGTCAGATACGGACTGTCCGTCTCGATCAAGAGGGATTCCAGCGGGATTTGTTTGGCGACTTCCTTGGGGACGACGGCGTTCTTGAAGGTCACCGGACCTGCCAATGAAATGACATAACCCAGTTTGATGAATTCACGAGCCATCTCGACGCTGCCGGAATAACAGTGCATGATGCCTGCGCGATGACAGGGGTGGTCCTTCAGGATATCAAACGTTTCCTGTGTCGCGTCCCGTGTATGGATCAAGATCGGCAGGTCCAGTTGGTTGGCGATGTCGATCTGTTTGAGAAACGCGACGCGTTGAAGCTCCCGGTGCTCCGGCGCTTCATGCCAGTAATGGTCAAGTCCGATCTCCCCGATGGCGACGATCTTGGGGTGTCGCCATAGTTTCAGCATTTCTTCCCAGGTTTCATCGTTCATTTCTTCGATTTCCTGCGGATGAAAACCGACCGCCACGTCGAAGAGATCGTCGCTCTCCGCCAAGGCGATGGCTTGCATGGAGTTCTCAACCCCGCATCCGATCAACAGGATTTTTTGAAGTCCGGCATCTTTCGCACGCCGGATCATCTCGCTTCGATCCGGATCGTAATCCTCGGATGTCAGATGGGCGTGGCTATCGATCCAGCCTACCATATGCGGGTTTTCGCGGCGATGTCATGGAAAGAAGAATGATTGTCGGCGATGAGGGTATAGACGATGGATAAGATCCCCAGAAGGAACAAGGGGGATTTCGACGCGCCGAAGATCAGTTCTTTGACGGTGGAACGAAGCAGACAGGTCCATCCGTCCAAGGTTCCGTCGATCGCACGGACTTCCAGGTTCATCAGTTTCTTTCCGATGGTGGTTTTCATCGAATAGAGCGAGAGGGTTTCATACAGGATGTAGAGGATCGACATGGATCCTGCAAACGCCCAGAAAGGGTTGCTGATCATCCAGTTCCAGGGAAGAAACCAGAAGAGAACGCGGAACAATACGGAGAAGCCAAAGAGCAAGATGCCGAGGATGAATGTCGGGATGGCGATGATGATGTGGTCGATGATGTTGGCGAGGATGCGACGAATGACGAGTTCCATGGGGGTTACCTACTTTCCGAGACAGAAACGGCTGAACAGTTCGTTCAGCAGGAAATCCTTGTCGACGGGATGAAGGATTTCGCTTAATCGTAAGAAGGATTCTTGAAGGTCGACCGCGATGAGATCCAGTTGGATCCCCTCGTCGAGTCCCTTCAGTGCGGAATCCATCGCATCGAGCGCTTGCGACGCCAATCCTATCGTCCGCTCATTCACCAAAGCCCCTGTTTTCAGGACGACTTGGTGATCGGCGAAACGTTGGTTGATCGCTTGGATCAAACTGTCGATCTCGCCTTTCAACGCACTGACTTCGATGTCTTGCTGCGTCGTATTCAAATCCGATTTATTGTAGACGACCAATCGTTTCGCAGGATCGACCAGTTTGAGTAACGTTTCATCTTCTTCATCCGGTTCGTTCGATGCATCCAAAACCAGAAGGATCAATTCGGCTTCTTCGAGCGCTTTCTTGGATTTCTCGATCCCGATTTTCTCGATGAAGTCACCGGTTTCCCTGATCCCTGCCGTATCGATCAAGTGCAAGGTCACATTCTCAAGCCGGATCGTCCCTTCGACCAAATCCCGGGTCGTACCGGGGATCTCTGTCACGATCGCCTTGTCTTCTTCCAACAACGCATTCAGCAGGCTCGATTTCCCGACATTGGGTTTCCCCACGATGACGGTCTTGACGCCTTCTTTCATTTGTTTGCCTGAGGATGCATCTTTCAAGATGCGAGCAAGTTTGGATTTCCATTCCTTGCATAAGGGTTGGATGTGTTGACGGGTCATCTGTTCGACATCGTCGTACTCGGGATAATCGATGTTCACTTCGATGTTGGCGATGATGGCCAAGAGTTCATCCATCAACGGTTCGATCAAGCGTTTCAAGGATCCTTTGATCCCTTGCACGGCCATGGCGGCGCTTTGCGAGCTATCGGCTTCGATCATATCCTGGATGGCTTCCGCCTGGGTCAGATCGATCCTGCCGTTCAGCATCGCCCGTTGGGTGAATTCTCCGGGTCGGGCCAGCCGTGCACCGGAACTTAATATTGCGGCCAAAATCCGCTTGGTGATGTAGACGCCGCCATGACAATGGATTTCCGCCACGTCTTCCTTGGTATAGGAACGCGGTGCTTTCATGACGAAAACCAAGGTTTCATCCAGGACTTCGTGGGTTTGCGGATCGTGGATGAATCCATAGGTGACGGTATGGGATGGAATCGTCGCGAAATCGCGTCCCGTGAGGCGGGAGAGGATTTCAATCGCACGATCGCCGCTGATGCGGATGACGGAGATCGCCTGTTCGCTCAGTGCGGTGGAAATCGCGGCGATGGTGTCGCTGAACATTCAATCACCTCCGATGCAAGAAGACACGGTTTCCCCGTGTCAGTTTTCTTCTTCCAAACATCCCAGGGTTTCCAGGATGCGGTTTAAATCCTCATCATCGCTAAACGCGATGACGATCTTTCCTTCTTCAACCTTCACTTTGCTTTGGATTTTCGCTTGAAGCAGATCGGTCACATAACGGTAGTCTTTCTTTATTTTCTCGACTTCAGGTTTTTTAGGTTGGTTTCTTTCTTTGATAAGTTGTTCGACGGCGCGGACCGAAAGATTCTCTCTGACGATTCTTTTCGCGATTTCTTCGATCTCCGCATCTTCTTCCAAGGTGATTAATGGACGGACATGTCCCATGGTCAACTTTTTGTCACGGACCATTTCTTGTACGCTCTGCGGAAGTTTGCGAAGACGCAGGATGTTGGTGACATGTTCCCGGCTCTTCCCGACTTTCTGGGCGAGTTGTTCCTGGGTCAATCCCATGCGGTCGATCAGCAAGCCATACGCATCGGCTTCCTCGATGATGTTGAGGTCCTCGCGCTGAATGTTTTCGATCAACGAGATTTCCATCATTTCTTCTTCGCTGAAATCCATGATGATGGCGGGGATGGTGGCGAGTTTCGCGATTCTTGCCGCACGGACACGACGTTCACCGGCGATCAATTGATAACCGGACACCGCCTTACGCAACAAAACCGGAGTGAAGACCCCGTGTTGTGCGATGGATTGGGCAAGTTCGTCGATTTTCTCAGGGTCGAAATGCAATCTCGGTTGATAAGGGTTGGGATGGATGATCGAGAGGTCGATTTCTTCCTTGGGGAAGGATTTGTCGTTTCCTTTTTGGATTTCTTCCAACATCGACGTGACATCTTCTCCGAAAATCGCACCGAGGCCTTTCCCTAAACGACTACGATCACTCATGATTGTACCTCCCCTTCGTTCTGGGCGATGACTTCCTTCGCAAGCGCGGCATAAGCCCGCGCCCCTTCGGATCGTACATCGTATTCGAAGATCGATTGTCCGCGCGAAGGCGCTTCGGACAAGCGTGTATTACGAGGAATGAAACTCTTATAAACCCTCTCTTTAAAATACTTGCGGACTTCTTGTTGGACCTCGACGCTCAGCCGTGTCCTGGAATCAAACATCGTCAGCAGTACGCCTTCGATGAAAAGTTTATCGTTGAATAATTTTTGGACCAATCGGATCGTCGACAAGAGTTGCGTCAATCCTTCCAAGGCATAATATTCGCATTGGACGGGGATGATGACGGAATCCGCGGCGGTCAGTGCGTTGGTGTTAAGTAGACCCAAGGACGGAGGACAATCGATGATGATGAAATCGTAGTTCGGTTTCACGATGTCCAGTTTATTTTTGAGCAGTCTTTCTCTTCCGATTTTGAACTCGACCATCTCCAAATCCGCACCGGCCAGATCGATGGTTGCGGGAACCAAGGTCAGCGGCGGCATCTTGATGGCGACACTTGCCTGATTCACACTGATATCGTTTAACAGTACGTCATACGCACTGTGTTTGATGTTTTGACGGGAAGCGCCGACCCCTTGGGTCGCGTTCCCCTGCGGGTCGAAATCCACAAGAAGCACCTTCCGCCCTAAATAGGCGAGACCCGCAGCCAGGTTGATACTGGTGGTCGTCTTTCCGACTCCTCCTTTTTGATTGGCTACGGCGATGACTTTACCCATGAACCCACTTCCTTTCATCTATTTTGGGAAACGCAATACGATCCGGACTTCCTTTTCGTCTTCTTCGACTTTCTTATGGACGTCGACCCCGGTCTTCATGATCATCCCGACTGCCGCTTCGATCGTATTCAGCGCGATCTTCAGGTTGCGGGTGATGCCCTTGGTCTTCGGCTTCTTCATTTCTTCTTCGTGTTTCTTTACTTTTCCATTGATCCATTGTTCGGTCTGACGGACGTTCAGATTCATTCCGACGATCTTCTTGAACATGTCGTGGCGTTCTTCCGGAACGACATTGAGTAGCGCACGCGCATGACGCTCGGTGATGACACGTTCGCTCACGGCTTGCTGGATGTCTTCGGGAAGTTGAAGCAGACGGATCTTATTCGCGATCGCCGATTGGGATTTCCCGACCTTGCTTGCGATCTTCTCTTGGGTCAATTGACTTTCGGCCATGATTTTAACGTAGGCTTTCGCTTCTTCGATCGCGGTCAAATCCTCGCGTTGCAGGTTTTCGACCAATGCCATCTCCGCCATCTGCGTTTCATCCGCTTCACTGATCAAGCAGGGAACCGTAATGAACCCCGCCATCTGCATGGCGCGATACCTTCTCTCCCCGGCGATGATTTCATACTGCAGCCCGGATTTTCGTACGGTGATCGGTTGGATCAAGCCGTTCTCACGGATGGATTGGGCAAGTTCCATCAACGATTCCCGATTGAAATCCAATCGCGGTTGATAGCGGTTGGGTTTAATCAGTTCCACAGGGATATCAAAGGTCTCTCTCATGCTTCCTCCTACAAAGGTTTCTTCTTGATTTGGGCGAAATTCCGGGGATATCCCTTAGGTGTTTCACCGGTCTTCCTCAATACTATATTATAACGCAGGCCTGCACTCGGCAGTACTTCCTTTTGGATTTCTTTTTCCTGTAACTTCAACACTTCCATCGCATGGACGCTTTCCTGCAGTTCTTCCATCCCCGAACTCCCCTTCATCGCAATGACGACCCCGTCGATCTTGACCAAAGGCGAACACAGTTCAAGCAGGATCGGCAAGGCTGCGACAGCCCGTGCCGTCGCCGCATCGTATCTGAGTTTACGATTCACGAAATCCTCGGCGCGTTCATTGATGACGATCGCGTTCTTCAATCCGAGTTGTTTGACGACTTCGTTGAGGAAAGTGGTTCTCTTCCCGATCGGTTCGACCATCGTCACCTTCAAATCAGGCAGTGCGATCGCCAAGGGGATCGCCGGGAATCCGGCTCCCGATCCGACATCGACCAGGCTTTTCGATTCCTGAAGTAAAGGAACCAGACACAAACAATCCAGAAAATGTTTCTCGCGCACTTCTTCGATCGCCGTGATGGCGGTCAGATTCATGCGTTGATTCCACTCCGAAAGAAGTTCATGATAGCGATCCAGCATCGCGAATTGCGACGCGGTGAAAGGAATCTTACGTTGACCGAGGGCTTCGGCGAGTTCTGATTGATTCATGTCGTTCCTCCGTGTTGCTATTTTATCATAGATGACCCCTTAGCGTAAGGGTATACCCGTAATATCTTACACGGGCATCGAACTGTACGTTTCTTGGGATTTTATCCGGAATCGATCCTTTCCTTCAGATTCTTCCTACTTCGTCATTCCTACCCTTGAAGACTTTTTAAATTCGGATACAATGAACTTATTGGGAGGAATTTCTATGCGTAAATTCATCATTGTCTTGCTTCTGACCTTTCTTCTTGTGCTCTCCGGCTGCCAATCACAAAGCGATCTTGCCGAAATCACGAATCAAATCAACGAAAACAAGGCGACCCTTCAAGCGAACACATCGAAAATGCTTGAACTCGATACCCTGCTTAAGGAAATGAAAGCCAAGNNATCGAATACTATGATGAAGCGAAAGACGTGATGATCCTCACCCCGGCGTTGACCAACATCCGTATCGAATTCAAGGGTAGACTGCCGATACAGATCACGATGAATGAAGATCGAGGGTTGGTTCATTTCTATTTCAACGGCGAGTTTGGAAGCGACGGAAACATCACGAAAGAATTCATTCTCGGCTATGAAGCGGTAAGTAAACTTGCGCTTGAGCGGGCAGGGATCAAAGATATCGTTCTTGACCTTGGTAACGGGATGGCTTTGGTGAAGGTGAATGGGGAACCTTCCAAACTGACCGGAACTTCGCTAAAAATCAGAGAAGACTTCGAGAAGCTGGTTTTCACCGTAACGCTCGGTAAATGATAAAATGATCAACAAGACCATCGTACTCGTCGCCCTTCTTTTGATCGTTTTTGGAGGGTGTACGCAAAAAGACTCGGAAGAACTTACGAAATTTAAATCCACGTTGGAATCCCAACAGTTCTCGATCGCCATTCAGGAAACGTCGATCAATAAAATGACGAGTGAAATCACCGAATTGGCGAATCTTGCGGAGGTTTATCTGGTTGATCATAGCACATCCATCCTTGGTGAAGACTTTACCTTATCCTATTATGACAGTGTGCGCGATGTCACCGTCGTCACACCGACCAAGATCAATGTCCAGATCGAAGTCGAGGGACAACTCCCGGAATATGTCTTCGTTGCGGAAACGGATACAAGCATCGATTTCTTCTTCCATGATGACTCGAAGATTGAATTCATCACCGGGTATGCGGTCTATTCGAAAGAAGCCACAAGCGGGGTCGATCTTGGAAGAGGATATATCCTTGCGAGAACACTGATCATCTGGACGGATCTCAATGAAGACCAAATGAAGTTACGCGATGAGTTCGCGGGTCGTACGTTCACCGTCATTGTTAATCATAATTAATCCATTACTTCGATAATCTCTTACCTAAACAAAGGAGAAACCTATGTCGAAAACCGCCTTGTTGATCGTGGATATGCAGAAGAATTGTAAGACCAATGCGTCGTCGACCGATTCTTTCCTCTCCGCCGTCGCCTACATCAATGAAGTAAGCAAAATCTTCCGCTCGAAGAGCTTACCGGTCGTCATCATCCAGGATTTGGAAGACGCCGGACCTGGAGAAGAAGGCTTCGATTGTGTCGATGAGTTGATCATGGAAGAATCAGACTTCCATATCCATAAACGTTTCAGTAATTCTTTCTGGCAAACCGAATTGGACACCTTACTTCGATCACAGGATGTGGATAGTGTCGTGGTGAGCGGGTTCGCCGCCGAGTATTGCGTGCTCTTTACGTATAACGGTGCGGTCGAAAGAGGCTATTCCACCTTCTTGCTTCAACATGGAATCGCCGGAGTCCATGAGGAAGAAGTCAGAAGCATCCAACTTCTTCGCCCGGTGGTTTCATACAACGCGCTCGGTTACTTCCTAAAATAGACGAAACAGAAAAGAAATCCCATTGCGTTGGGATTTCTTTTACGTTAGGAGATCAAGGATCCGTTGGATCTTGTTGAAATCGATGAAGCGACTTTCACGTAGCACTTCTTTTCCTTCGTGGAACACGAGGATGGTCGGAACGGTGAACACATTGTTTTGCGCGGCGATGTCAGGATGCATCGATCCGTCGATCTTTAAAAGAGGAAAGGCATAGTTCGAGCTTAGTTCCGTCAATTTCGGAAACACCGCTTTACAGACATTGCATGTGGGGGTGGTGAAATAGAGGATCGATGTGGGTTGGGCGTTGATGTTGTCCATAAAGTCCTGCGGGTTGTTTATCAATTTTAGTTGCGTTGTTTCGTTCATTGTTTACTCCAAGGAAAAAGAGGCACCGCGGCCTCTTTATCATGGTTTAAGTATGCCATCGATCCATCGTTTCTTCAACTGATTTGCCCAAGAAGTTTTTTGGGTTCGACCAAGGAAAAAGAGGCACCGCGGCCTCTTTATCATGATTGAAGTATAAGATAGATGCTTTGAATATTCAAGTAATATGACCGCCCTTTTGTTTCTGTCCGATCACCATCGCCAGTACCGCGATATCGGCCGGATTGACACCGGAAATCCGGCTTGCTTGCCCAACCGTCAGGGGGCGGATCGCCGTCAGTTTCTGCCGACCTTCCAATGAAAGATGGTCCATCGCATGATAATCCAGATTGTCAGGGAGTTTCAGGTCTTCCATCGCTGTTAACCGCTGGGCTTCTTTTTTCGCCTTGACGATGTATCCTTGGTATTTCACTTCGATCTCCACATGATTGAGAACTTCCTCGTCGACCATCGAGAGATCCATGAGGGATGCCAAGTCATCGATTTTGATGTTTGGCCGTTTGAGTAACTCTTCCGCCAACATGCCTTCGATCGAAGGCTCGTAGCCATGGTCAGTCAATATCTTATTGAGTGCTTCACTCCGTTGAAACCGTGTCGTTTTCAGACGGTCGACCAATTCATTGCGTTGTCTTGTGGCTTCTTGATATAAACCATATCTTTCATCATCCAAAAGCCCGATATTTCTCCCGATTTGGGAAAGCCGTTGTTCGGCATTGTCATGACGAAGTAAGAGTCGATATTCCGCCCGACTGGTTAAAAGCCGATAGGGTTCTTTGGTGCCTTTGGTGACAAGATCATCGATCATGACACCGATGTAGGCTTCATCACGTTTCAGGATCAACGGGTCTTTCCCTTGGATCCATCGTGCTGCATTGATGCCCGCCATCAATCCTTGTCCGGCGGCTTCTTCATAACCCGATGTCCCGTTGATTTGCCCTGCGCAATAGAATCCTTCCATGTCTTTCACCTTAAGGTCGGCCGTCAATTGTAACGGATCGATCGCATCGTATTCGATCGCATAGGCATACTTGTCGATGATGCAATGATCCATCCCCGGTAAACTCCTCAACATCTCGTCTTGGACGTCATGCGGGAGCGAGGTGGAGAACCCTTGGATATAGGTGGTGTCCAGTTCAAGGGATTCCGGTTCTAGGAAGATCTGGTGCCGCTCTTTATCGGAGAAACGTACGAGTTTGTCTTCGATCGACGGGCAATACCTTGGACCGACCCCTTCCACCAAGCCGGAATACATCGCACTGCGGTTGATGTTGAGTTTGATGATCTGGTGGGTTTGGGGTTGGGTATAGATCAAATAACAGGGTACCTGTTCTTTGATGATTTGGTCTTTCTTGGTAAGGGAAGAAAAATGGATGAATGCTTCATCCCCGGGTTGGATCAATCCTTTTGAGAAATCGATCGAGTTTGTTTTGATTCGAGCCGGAGTCCCGGTCTTTAATCTGAAGGTACGCAAGCCGGCATCGCGAAGCGATTGGGAAAGATTCTTCGTCGTTTTCTGATTCTCCGGACCGCTTTCCGTCGCCGTATTTCCAACCAGGATCTTTGCGGACATATAGGTCCCCGACGTCAAAATCAGCGCTTTACATGGCAGGATTTCTTGGTTCCCCAAGCGAAGTCCGACCACTTTCTTCTCTTCGAATATGATTTCTTCCGCCATCGCTTCGATCACGGTAAGATTCCCGGTATGGTTGACGATCCGTCCCATCTCACGGGAGTAGGCGATTTTATCGGACTGAACGCGCAAACATTGGACACCCGGTCCTTTGTTTGTATTCAGCATTTTGAATTGAAGTGCCGTAAGGTCGGCGACGATCCCCATCTGTCCGCCCAACGCATCGATCTCACGAACGACGATCCCTTTCGCAGGACCTCCGACGGAAGGGTTGCAGGGCATGACGGCGATCCTGTCTTTATTCATTGTTACAAGGGCGGTCTTTACACCCATACGAGCACACGCCAACGCGGCTTCGACACCCGCATGACCCGCGCCGACGACCAATACATCAAACATAGTTCGCCCTCCTTTGCCCACTTATTTTAACATACCCTGTCAAATTGGGGGAAATCGATGACCTTGCTTAGAAATGCCTCCGTAAAAGTGCTAAACTAAAGGGTATGGAGGAAGAGTATGACAACCTACGATCAAAAAACAATGGACGTTCTGCGAAAGATGCAGGACGGGGAAATGACGGAACACTATGTCTATAGCGCGTTGGCGAATCGCTTGAAAGAAGGCGACCCCAACAAAGCGATCTTATTGAAGATCGCCAATGAAGAAAAAGGACACAGTAATCTATGGAAGAGGCACACCAAGACGGAAGCGAAAGTGAACCACGTTCGCATCGCTTGGTTTAAGGCGATTAGTCGGATTTTCGGATTCACCTTCACATTGAAACTGATGGAGAAGGGTGAAGACCAAGCCAACGATATCTATCAGGATATCGCGAAGACCTTCCCTGAGGCAACACGCGTCGCCGAGGATGAACAATCCCATGAGAAAGATCTCTTGGGGATGTTGGATGAGGAGAGATTGCGTTATGTCGGTTCGATGGTGTTGGGTCTCAACGATGCGTTGGTGGAATTGACCGGAACCTTGGCCGGATTGAGTTTCGCACTGCAGAACACCAAGATCATCGCGTTGAGCGGTTTGATCACCGGGATTTCCGCGACACTATCAATGATGAGCAGCGAATACCTCTCGGCACGCAGCGAAGGAGCCGAACATCCCCTGAAAGCCGCATCCTATACCGGCATCATGTATATCGCAGCCGTCGTCATGCTGGTGCTGCCGTATCTAATCTTCCCTGCTAACCAATATCTCTATGCCTTGTTGAGTATGTTGGTGATCGTCATCCTGATCATCTTCATCTTCACCTACTATGTCTCCGTCGCACAAGATCTCCCGTTCAAGAAACGTTTCGTGGAAATGGCTGCGATTTCGTTGACGGTCGCCACGATCGCCTTCATCATCGGGATCATCGTCAAACAGTTCATGGGAATCGAAGTCTAAAAAGAAAATCGGATTCATTCCGATTTTTTCATACTTTCCGCGCAACGATGATGAATCGGTATTCCGTACTTTGAATGTAGCCTTGCTCATCCATCAACGCTTGGAGCGCATCAAGTCGAGGAAGATAGACATCGACAGTGAAGCCCGGGAATTCCCAGGGGATGTTTTTCGCATAGAAAACGACGGTGCCGACATCGAAAAACTTAAGTCGCAGCGAAGCTTCCTGATACATTTCGATTCTAAATCCAGTCTCGATGAATACCGTCTTTTGAGATTGCCCATCGAAGTCCGCATACTCGCTCACGAAATCCGGTATGAACCATCGCGAGAGTTCTTCGTTGTTTCTTCCGCCCACCTGTTGGGTGATGAACACTCCGCCGGGTTTCAATACCCGCTTCACTTCACTTAAATCATAGGCCTCATGACGGTCGATCACCAAATCAAAGAAAGCATCGGGATAATCAAGGTGGTTGGATTCATCCACCCCTTTTACCGTAATCCCTAACGGCTCCAGTTTATTCTTACAGATTTCCAGGTTCGGGGGATACCCTTCGGTGACACAAGTCAGTTCATAGGGATGATTCAGAGTAAGAAGAAACTCACCGCCCCCTGTCCCGAGATCCAATAAGCGGTCGGTCGGCTTGAGACGTTTTTGGATTTCCGCTTGATAATCCCAGGGGATCGCTTCGCTCTCCCACCGTCCGTCGAGAACGGAAAAATCCCATCCCTCGATGCTTTTTCTCTCTTCTTCCAACCAAATTTCGTGGTACTTTTCCATATTCGCTCCGTTTTCACCATTGTATCACACGCTTATTATCAAATCGATTGACAATCTGCCGTTGCCGTACTACTGTATTAGTGTAGATAGTACAGTTGGGAGGTACACTATGATCGCACTCAACCAAACCAGTCGTACGCCCATCTACCAGCAAATCCGTGAACAGGTGCTGGCACAGATCGCGTGCGGGCTATTGTCTCCTCATCAACAACTCCCCGGTGTCCGAAGTATGGCGATCGATTTGGGAATCAATCCCAATACGGTCATGAAAGCGTATGTGGAACTGGAACGCGAGGGATTCATCTATTCCGTCGCAGGGAAAGGATCGTATGTCAGCGAACCCAACGGGGATGTTTCCGTGATCCGCCAGGAAAAATTGGCGGAGGTCAAGGAAGTCCTTTCGAAACTTCGCCCCTATGGCATAACGAAAGAAGAAATTATGAAGTTAGTCGAGATGATGTATCGTGAGGAGGAAACCCGATGATTCAACTCAGCCATGTTTCTAAATCCTTCGACACCAAGAAGGTCCTCGACGATGTGAATTGGGAAGTTCCCCAAGGTAGCATCTTCGGATTGGTCGGTCCTAACGGTGCAGGCAAAAGTACCATCCTGCGTTTGATCAGCGGCGTACTCTTACCTGACCAAGGCGAAATCACCATCGCCGGCCAGAATGTCTATAATAATCCGTCCGTGAAAAAGAAAATCCTGTTCGTTCCGGACGATCCGTATTTCCTGCCGCAGACGACCTTGGCGGAAATGAAGAAGTTCTACGAGATCTTCTATCCGAGTTTCAAGGAATCGATGTACCGTAAACTCTTAAACAACTTCCCGATCAACGAACATGCGAAGATCAACACATTCTCCAAAGGGATGAAGCGTCAGGCGAATGTCATCCTGGCCTTGTCGATCTTGCCTGAAGTCCTTTTATTGGACGAAGCGTTCGATGGGTTGGATCCGGTGATGCGTTTGACATTGAAACGAATCTTAACCGACCAACTCTTGGAGCGGAAGTTCACCGTCGTCATTTCATCGCATAACCTGCGTGAACTCGAAGACATCTGCGACCGGATCGCTTTGATCTCGGACGGGAAAGTCGGACTCAATGACGAAATCGAGAACATCCGTGCCTTGTATCACAAGTTCCAAGTCGGCTATACCAGTCTACCTGAACACAGTGTTTTCGAAAGCTTCAACCCGATGCATCTTGAAGTACGCGGCAATGTCGCGGTGTTGGTCGTCAAGGGCGACGCCGAGTTATTGAAGCAACAATTAAGCGAAACCCAACCCGTCCTGTTGGATGAAATCCCCATCACGATGGAAGAAGTCTTCGTCTACGAAATGGAGGGTAAAGGCTATGGTCAAATTGTTTAGCGCTCGGATACAGACGTTCTATTTCCGTTTTCTGATCGGTCGCAACAAGCGTTTCATCGGCTTGATGACCGCCACGATGATGGTCGTCTATCCGGTCTTCGTGATGACGATCCTCTCCTTGAATGATTTCACCGCCCCCAACGAACTGTTCCTGACGGGGCGTATCCTGGCGATCCTCTTCTTCGTCTTCTTCTCGATCTTGGTCCCGATCCTGATGTTTGGTTATCTCAACAACAAGCGCGACCTGGATGTCTACTTCTCATTGCCGATCAAGCGCGAACAGATGCTTCAAACCACGGGGTGGGCCGGATATTTCATCCTGTTGATCCCCTTCGCCCTGACATGGTGGACCGGTGGGTTGTTGGCGATGATCTATGCGAACATCTCCTTGTTTATCATTTTCGAGTCTTTCATCACCGCCATCTTGATCGGATCCGCCATCTATATGGTCGTGGTCTTCACGATGATGAATACCGGGACGACCTTGGACGCCTTCCTTTATAGCCTGGGTGTCCATCTGATCCCCTTCCTCGCCTACGGTGCCTATATTTTGTTTGGTTATTCCATGTTGCTGGGGTTCAGCGACATCAACAGCATCCGCATCCTGAACTTCATTTCGCCGATCTGGGCGGTCTTCAATACGATCTTCGCCACAAGCGACCTTCTCTTCCCTCCGATGGCCTATGGCCTGTACTGGGTGATGATCTCTTTGGTCCTCTGTGCGGTTTCCAGTTACCTCTATACGATCCGTCCCAGTGAAAAAGCGGAGAACCCGTTTGTCAACAAGCGCTTCTTCCCGATCATCAGTACGACCTATGCGGTACTGACGCTCATCATTCTCTACAATTTCATCTATAACACCAATAGCAGTACGAACTTACTCACGATCCCGAATTTGATCTTCCCCTTGATGTTTGCCGGGATCCTCTATCTGATCATGGATACCATCGCCAATCGTTCCACCAAGAACCTTGGCAAAGCGATGTTGAGTTATGCCGTGGTCGCGGCGATCACCTTATCCGTCTTCATCCCGAGTACCTTGACGGGTGGATTCGGCTATGTGACCCGTGTCCCGAAGGTGACCAACGTCAAGAGTGTGGAGTTGAACCTCACCGGATCCTCCGGTTTGTTCTTCCCCACCAACAATCTCTCCTACTCCTACAATAGTTTCGACGGGTACACCGTCGAGGCGGCGCGGATCCTGAAGGCGCTTCAAACGCCGAATTTGGTGTTTGACTCCGAAGCGGATATCCAAGCCATCATCGATTTCCACAAAATCATCCTCAGTGAATACAAATGGGTCGACTACTCCACCAAATCCTATCCTGCCAGAGGGTATGCGGGTGATGTGCTCAACGAGATTCCGGGCTATACCCCTTCGTACGAGCCCTTCCCCTTCGACAATCTTGACTATGGCACCACGACCGTGACCTTCACCTATCGTCTGAGCGATGGGTCGAAATTCCGTCGCACTTATGAAACCTCGGCGATGTGGGCGAAGAATCTAACCGAGTTGTTGGCCAGCGAAACGATGGTTAAACTCAGTGCGCCGTTGATCGCCAACCGCGGCTTGTTCGACTCGATCTCCGGGTTCAAACTCCATGATGCCTTGATGACCAACGTCAACGCGAATCTCGCCGGTTTCAACTTCGAAGACTTCGTGAGTGAATACCTGAAAGACATCGAGACAATCGCAGCCGATGGGACGATCGAACCGACGTCGACCTTGGTCGCATACCTTGAACTGAGCGCCGTCAAGAAACTCACGATTTCCAATGCATTGACCGTGAGTGACCGCATCGCGATCGATTCACGCTTCACTAACACCTTGGCATGGCTTACTTCCAAGGGCTATGCGATCCCGCAGGCGCGCTATGACGAAGACACGGCCGTTCTGGTTCTACCGAAAGCGGCCACCAAAAACGCCATCTTCTTCATCGCCAACGCCAGCACATCGATCTACTCCTACTCCGAAAACGAGTCCGAAGTCGTCTACGTTCGATTGACACCGGAACAAATGGTGAAAATCGCGCCGTATCTGAGTGCTTCGGGATTCAGCGAAACCGCGCTACCCACCGTCTTCACAGTCAACAACGTGGTGAAGGGGGATGTCTCCAACTCCGAAGCCTACAATCCGATGGGATTGATGAACCTCTTGGTTCAACCCCAACATGTGGATGAAGTCCTGGCGATCGTCGCCGACAATCCACGCGAAATCGGCCGAGGGTTCAACTTCTTCACCGACACCAACCTGCTCTCCGGTCGTTTCATGGATGCCTCGGGTCGTGCCGAATATGTCTTCGAAGGCAACCGTGCCACCAAGTACTATGACGGCGAACTCTACGATGAGTGCGAATACTACATCGATGCGAGCGGAAACCACATCATCATCGAATACCGCTCTTCCGAAGACCCGGACACCAAGCCGATCGCCATCGAAAGCGCACTCTGGAACGTCGATCCCAGCGGCGAGTCCTTCACCCATAATTTCCTGGGTGTCTCGACCTCCATCAGTTTCGAGTTTAAGAAAGTCTCCGAATAGACCGAAGGCGAGGGAAACCCCCTCGCCTTTTTTAATGCCCTCTTTTTGTCGGTAAGGATAACGTTGACGGAAGATCACCGCTGACCAACGCATCGCTTAACGCATCGTTCACCGCATTCAGAATCCCGACGGACGTAAACGTCGCCCCGGAGACGCTATCCACATCCAAACTCTGCGCCTCGATGATCGCTTCGGGGATCGCATTGAACGCTTTCTGGTAATAACGGGAATTCCGTTCATTGTGGCTCACGATCGAGATCGAGGTGATCGTATTGTCCTGGAGTACGACTTCGACCGTCAAGTTGTTTCCATAACCCGTCGCCGACCCTTGAAAGGTCCCGTCCGAGAATTCCCCGTAGATCAATTGTCCATCCAAGGTAGCGGGATCCAAGGTATAGACTTCGCTTCCGCTTGTACCCGAACTGAGAATCTCTAGGATCCGGATGCCTCCGACATCGTTGATGTGTAAAGCTAGGGTAAAGATGAACGCAAGGGTTAAGAAGCGATGGATGGCGAGCCAACTCTTAATCTTCGAGAGCCGGACGCGAAACCCGTACGTCAACCCCAGCAGAATCGAAAGGATCCAGGTGAGCGTCCCCAGGTTAAGGTCGATGACGCTCATCGACGAGTTGAGTCCATGAAGAAGCCCGGTCGCCACCAGCGCGATTCCGACTTCTTTATGGTGTTTACGAAGCGACGTGTTGAGGGATATCCAGAAGGATCGTCTTTTGGGTTGATAACGGATCATTTTCCGTGTGATGTACGTGATTGCGAGATAGACAGCCAATCCGATCGAAATCCATGCTAAACCATAATTCATGAATGTTTCCATACGACTCTCCTTGTCTTGCCTAGTTATACCAAGGAGTTGTGGCGGAATTCGGGCGAAGAAGTGAACGAAAACGAGAAAACCTCCGGAGGATTTCATTTCCGGAGGTTTTTGTGTTTATTTGGTGGATTCAGGTAAGTGCGACGCATGCCAGAGATAGAAGGATGCGGCGGTCTGATAGGGGGCATAGCGTTGGTACAGGGTGTCGAAGAACTCTTTCGTACATTCTTGGTCGGGATAGAGTCGTTCGATCCCCCGGCGTATGGCCAGATCGCCGAAACTCATCACATCCTGTTTCTCATACGTGAAGATCAGCAGCATCTCGACGGTCCATCGTCCGACCCCTTTGATCGGCAAGAGGGTCTCCATGATTTCCTGGGTGCTTTTCTTACCTAATTCTTCAAAATCAAGAGTGTTCTCCGCTTTGATCCGCGCAATGCCTTGAAGGTAGTTGGCTTTCGAGTTGGATAATCCGCACGACCGGAGTTCATCGATCGACGCCTGGGCGATCTTTTCAGGATGCCCGAGGGGATAGGTATCAAAAAAGCGGTTCGAGATGGAGGTGGCGGCTTTGGTCGAGACTTGTTGGGCGATGATGCAGTCCAACAAGGCGGTATACGGGTCCGTGATCCCTTCGCGGGATAGCGGACCGACGGTGTCGATGTAGGCACCAAGGCGCTCGTCCCTCTTTTTTAGTCCGTCCATCGCTTCCTGCGAGACGGTGAGTGTTTTATACATTAGCGGACGATCGAACCTTCACTCAGCGTATCGACACTCAGGATTTCCAATGTCTCGCCTTCCTCGCCGACCAAAAGCATCCCTTGGCTCAGTTCGCCTCTCAGTTTCGCGGCTTTCAGGTTCGCCACCACGATGACTTTCTTTCCAATAAGGGATTCAGGGGTGAAGTGGGTCGCAATCCCGCTGACGATCTGACGGACTTCCGGTCCGACTTGGACTTGGGAGACCAACAGTTTCTCGGCGGAAGGGTGTTTCTGACAGGAAAGGATCTTGCCGACGCGAAGATCGATCTTGGCGAAGTCTTCGATCGTGATTTCGGGTTTGGTTTCCAGTTTCTTGGGAGCCGGCGTCAACTTCTCAAAAACTTCCTTGGGATCCAAGCGGGCGAACAAGATCGTCGGTTTCTGTGTGACTTTCGTGTTTTCTTCCAAGTTGCCAAACGAAGACAGGCTTTGTTTGTCTCTTTGGGCGGTATTCAATTGGTCGAGGATGGACTTTGAGGTTTCCGGAATGAAGGACTCTAAAAGAACGGCCGCGAAGCGGATCGCTTCCAACAGGTTATAGATGACGGTTTGCAGTCTCGGTAGGTCTTCCGGCGTCCGCGCGATGACCCAGGGTTGGGTCTCGTCGATGTATTTGTTTGAACGGCGTAACAGGTCAAGCACGTCGTCGATCGCATCCTGGACACGGAGGTTCTCCATGTGGGCATCCGCCTTCTTGACGGTTTCCAGTGCGAGGTCGATCAATTCCTGGTCCGGATGTGCGTTTGAACGAGGGTTGTTTACAACTCCGTTGAAGTATTTGTTGGTCATGGTCAGCGTGCGGTTGACCAGGTTCCCCAGGATGTTCGCCAAATCGGTGTTGATCCGCTCGACCATCAAGTCATAGGTAAGCGTACCGTCCTGAGCGAACGGCATTTCATGCAGCATCAGATACCGCACCGCATCCACGCCGAACAATCCGACCAGATCATCCGCATAGATGACGTTGCCTTTCGATTTACTCATCTTGCCTTCACCCACCAACAACCATGGATGGCCGAAGACTTGTTTGGGGAGTTCGATCCCCAACGCCATCAGCATGATGGGCCAGTAGATCGTATGGAAACGCAGGATGTCTTTACCGATCAGATGGACATCCGCCGGCCAGTATTTCTTAAAAATCTCACCATGGTTCCCGTCCACGTCATAACCGATCCCGGTGATGTAGTTGGAGAGGGCGTCGATCCAGACATAGACGACATGATCCGGATCGAAGGTGACCGGGATCCCCCATTTGAAGGAAGTGCGGGAAACACAGAGGTCTTGCAAGCCCGGCTTGATGAAGTTGTTCATCATTTCGTTCTTGCGGGATTCCGGTTGGATGAAGGAAGGGTTGTCTTCGATGTATTTCACCAAGCGGTCGGTATAGTTGCTGAGCTTGAAGAAATAGGATTCTTCCTTCGCACGATGGACGTCGCCGCCGCAATCCGGACATTTCCCGTCGACCAACTGCGTGTCGGTGTAGAAGGATTCGCAGGGGGTGCAATACCATCCTTCGTAGATGTCCTTGTAGATGTCGCCTTGTTCATAGAGACGTTTGAAGATCTTCTGGACTTGGAGTTCGTGGTAGGGGTCGGTGGTCCGGATGAACTTGTCGTAACTGGTGTTCATCAAGTCGAAAAGACCGCGGATCACCCCGGCGACTTCATCCACGAAGACCTGAGGCGTCTTCCCTGCGGCTCTCGCTTTTTCTTCGATTTTCTGCCCGTGTTCATCCGTCCCCGTCATGAAGTAGACATCATAGCCTTCTTGGCGACGGTAGCGTGCGATACTGTCCGCCAATACGATCTCATAGATGTTTCCAATATGCGGTTTGCCCGACGTGTAGGCGATCGCCGTGGTAATGTAATATTTTTGCTTGGTCATGGTTCTTCCTCCTTGGAAATAAAAAAGCGCCCTGTCTAAGGACGCTTCTGCGTGGTACCACCTTAGTTCACCTTACGGTGCACTCTTACTGTAACGCCAGCTCGCGGCCGATTCGGCAGTTCGGGGTTCATGTTCACTCATCGTAAGGTTCGGCTTTCACCCTTCGCCGACTCTCTTTGCCCTTGGATCAAGTTACTCTTCCCGTCATCACATTTAATGCCCTTATTATACGGGGGGATTGGATGCTTGTAAAGGGTTGAGCGATTCGACGCACGACACAAAAAACACTCCCTCGCGGGAATGTCTATTTCTTAATCGAACGACGGTCGGTGACGGTCGTTTTCCCCGTCAATTTACGATACTGAAGGGCGATACGGATGACTGTGATCCACATCGCGATGAAAATCGGCCAATAGGATCTCAGTGTCGTGGCGAACCCCCACATCAGCACTTGTTCGACCAAACTGATGCCGAACCGGTCGCGTTGTTTCAGAATCGCCAGTACTTCGACCTTCTCGCTTCCTTCGCTGGTGTTTTGTATGTATTTCGTGTACTTGCGTTTGAGATACTCGCGAAGAAGCAGGATTCCGATGAAAATGATGTCAAAGACGAGCCCCGATTCATCGGGGAGGGCGATCAATACGACGAGAAGTCCGGCGGAAGCGACGGAAAACATCACTGTCAGGATCATGTTGATGCGGGCATACAGGATACGGTCGAGCGCGATGGGTTCGCGGTGACGGATGAGTTGACGGGTGGAGAAGAGATTGGTCATGGTGCACCTCTGGCGTTCATTCTATCATATGCCGGTGAAATAGGAAACGTTGATGTCCCGTTTGTCGACCTTGATCGAGATGAAGTCGATCTCTTGCCCTTTATCATCGAGGACGATCGCACTGAGCTTTCCGCCATAGACACAGGCGGTATCGATGTCGATGCTGTGGGTAAGGGGGTCTCGTAGCGGGGTAAGTTCGAACCGGGGTGTGTGCCCGTAGACCTGGGTCTTGTGGATGTCCTTGATGGGTGAGCGATGCCAAATCAGCGATTCCCGCTCGAAAGGGTCCTCCGCGACGTCCGATAGTCCGGCATGCGATACAAAGACGAAATCATCTTCATAGTAAAGAGGGAGGTTCGCGAACCACGTCGCATCTTCTTCGATGCGTTTCCCCGCTTTACGGTATTGGTTCATCGTTTCCCCTCCCATCGAATGAAACCAGGGGTTTGAATCTTTCGAAAGGACCAGTGAAATCACCTCGTCTTCATGGTTGCCGAGAACGAAGGTCACACGATCGGGATAACGCGCTTCCAGTTGACGCGCGTAGGCGACGGTTTCCACGATAAAGCGCCCACGATCGACCAAATCGCCGACCTGGATCAACCGTTGGGTCTCGGGATCCCATCGTTTCAGTATCTCGATGAACGTATTCAGGCAACCGTGGACATCGCCGACGATGAAATAGTTCATTGTATCCCTCCATGTCAGGTTCATCATACCATTCTTGCTTCATCGGATTCAAATCGGACGATAAAAAACCGGGTTGACCCGGTTTGGACTAATAGTTCTTAACGTCGATTGCGAAATGCGCTTGCTTGTATCCGCAAACCGGGCAGACACCCGGCGCTTTTTCGCCTTCGAACTGATAACCGCAGATGTCGCATTCCCACACGACTTTTTCATCGCGTTTGAAGACGTTGCCGTCGCGGAGGTTCTTCAGAAGATCATTATAGCGGTCTTCATGACGATGTTCGATCTTGGCGACTTGTTCCATCTGGAACGAAATCTTGTCGAAGCCTTCTTCTTTGGCGACTTCGGCGAAGCCTTTATACATTTCGGTCCATTCATAGTGTTCCCCGGCGGCGGCGTCGACCAAGTTGACATCGGTGGTCGGTAGACCTTCGTGGAGGGCTTTGAACCACAAGAACGCATGTTCCTGTTCGTTGCGGGCGGTTTCTTCGAAGTAGGCGGCGGTTTGTTCCATGCCTTCTTCACGGGCTTTCATGGCGTAGTAGGTGTACTTGTTGCGAGCCATCGATTCTCCGGCGAACGCGGCTTCCAGATTCTTCTCGGTACGGCTTCCTTTTAGATTCATGGTTGTTTCCCTTTCCTTATGTCAAATGTCCGTCGACATTTGATCCCTTCTTAAGACATGATTCGCAAATCCCTTCAAACACGATTCGGTGGGTCAGAATCCGGGCTTTCATCTGCGTCTCGACTTTGTCGTTGAGTTCATTCAGATACAAGCCTTGGATATCGAACAATCCATCGCAGGCTTCGCAATGCAGATGGTAGTGCGGATATTCCCTTCCGTCATACATCGAACCGACCGTCGGATGTTCGATCTTGTTGATCTTGTTCTGTTCGGCCAAAAGGTTCAGATTCCGATAGACGGTCGCCAAACTGATGCGTTTGTCTTCTTCCTTCAGTTTGTTGTAGACTTGCTCCGCACTGAGGTGTCCGTAGTGGTTACGCAACATCTCAAGTAAGCGCGTTCTTTGTTTCGATTGCTTATGGTTCACGATTCACCTCTTTTTTTGATAATGCGAATCATTATCGTCTTAATTATACTCCACCCCGGGTCGCATGCAACCCTAGCTTTGTCCTTTTTGATGGAAATGCGAATAGATTTCGTTTTTCGAGATCCCGGTTTCCTCGCTGACCTTACGGATCGCTTGGGAAGCGGAGATTCCGTTGCTAATGTAGGACGTGATCATTTCGTTGACTTCGCTCAGATCCACGTCGGGAAGATGTTCATCTTTGTTCCCTTCGACGACCAGTACGATTTCACCTTTGAGCTCATCCGCGACTTCGATCAGTTCGCTAAGCGTACCACGCAGGAACTCTTCGTGACGTTTGGTCAATTCCCTGGCGATGCAGGCATTCCGGTCCCCGAAAACTTCATGGATTTTCTTGAGGGTCTTCTGGATCCGATGCGGCGCTTCGTAGAAGATGACGGTATAAGGGTAGGCTTTGAGTTGGTTGAGTTGCGCCCTGCATTCTTTGTCGCTGACCGGCAAGAACCCGAAAAACAGGAAGGGTTGCGGGGAGAGACCGGAGGCGACCAAGGCGTCCAACACGGCGCTGCTTCCGCTGATCGGAACGACGTTGAACCCCGCCTCCACGATCTTCTTGACCAAGTGTTCACCGGGATCGCTGATCAGGGGGTAACCGGCATCGCTGACCAACGCCACGTTCTGCCCGTTTTCCAACATCTGCACGATTCCATTGGCACTCTGCGTTTCGTTGTGTTCATGGTGCGAAATCATCCGCGTTTCAATCTGAAAATGCGTCAAGAGTTTCATGGTATTGCGTGTATCTTCCGCCGCGATCACATCGACCTGCTTTAAAATCTCGATCGCCCGCGGTGTCATCTCGTTGAGATTACCGATAGGGGTCGCGACCAAGTAACAGGTGGGACGGTCGTTATCGAAACTCTTCTGTCTTCTCATTTCTCATCATCCTTTTTTTCATCCGGAACCACGCGGTCTTTGAACGCTTCGTCAAACGAAAGGAACAACGCTTCTTCGCGGCTTTCCAACTTCGCCTGGCGGGTTAAAAGATTCATCGACGTCACTCTGTACCGTTTGTTGTTGTAATCGATCTGCTCGTTGAGTTTCGGACAGCCTTTGCGCAATTGCTTGTAGTTGGCGTCCTCGTATTTCAGACAGCACATCAGTTTCCCGCACTGTCCAGAGAGTTTCTGAATATTCAAGGCCAACAATTGGTTCTTCGCCATGTTGATGGAAACGACGTCGAAGTCGCTCAGATAACGCGAACAACAGGTTTCCATTCCACAGGGACCCAACCCGCCGACGATCTTCGCTTTATCGCGCGGACCGATTTGACGTAGTTCGATCCGACACTTGAAGACCATCGCCAACTCTTTCAACAGGTCGCGGAAATCGACGCGTTCGTCGGCGACATAGATGAAAATGACTTTGGATCGATCCAGCGTATATTCCGCACTGATCAGATTCATGTCGAGTTTGCACTTCTTAATGGCTTCGTTGCATTTATGGATGGCTTCCTTAGCCAATTCTTTATTGCGTTCGTAGTTGGAAATGTCTTCCCGGGTCGCTTTGCGTAAGATCGGCTTCAGTTCAAGCGCATGGTCGATCGTTGCGATGTCCCGGGCTTCACTGATGATTTCGCCAAGTTCGATCCCGCGGATGGTCTCGACGACCACATGGTCGCCATAGGCAAATCCATCGTGGGTGGTGCCGAAGGTATAGGCTTTCTTATTGCCTTTGAATCGGATGGAGAAAGCGGACTTATAGCGCGGAGCGGAATCGTGATTCAGATGCTCCGGTTGATGTTCGTTCATACGGTAACCTCCTTGAGTTGATAGAGGATCGAATCGATAAGCAGACCGAGATTCGCGTTCCCGGATATCTTCGATTCACTCTCGTTGAATAGCATGAAGACTTTGACGCAGTCGAACCGTCGGCTGACCGCTTCTTTCCGACGATTCCAGGCTTCATTCTTGAAATCGACGTTGTATTTCACATCTTTGAAGAAAAGCATACCGATCCTTAGGAAATACGCCAAGGCTTTCCGGTTGCTTGCGGGGTCTTTCCCACGCAACACCTGGCTTTGGAAAAACAATTCACCCGCGAAAGTCTGGGCTAGGTATTCATCGATGAACTGGCCGAACAAGGAAACCGCGCTTTGGTAGTCATCCGATTCGGAGACTTCCTTGATCTCCTCCGGGTCGTTGACGAACTGACGCAACATCCTTTCATCGAAGGGATCCAATTCCATCACCGCAAGTTTCTCCTCCAACAAGTCTTTCATCGACGTGGTGAAGGGGATGTTTTGACATCGCGAGACGATTGTCTCCAAGAGACGTTCGGGTTGTTCGCTGATCAAGATGGCATGGGTATCGTTGCCCGAGGGTTCTTCCAAAAACTTCAGGAGACTATTGAGTGCTTCGGTCGTCGCGTTTTCCGCCGGGTCGAGAATATAAATCTTCTTTCCCGCGCCTTCCAACGCCGTCTTCGAGAATTGATCCTGGATTTTCAGGATTTCTTCCTTCTTGATCGTACGGTCGCTACCGTCGATCAGGATCATGTCGGCGTAATTGCCATGCAGGACTCTTTGACACGACTCGCATTCTTCGCAGGCCCAGGGGTTCGCGTTGGGACAAACCAAGGTCTGGGCGAACAAGATCGCCAAATCCCGCTGTTTGCTTCCGCGCTTCCCGCTGAATAAATAGGCATGGGAGAGATGTTTGCTTTCAAACGCTTTGGTTAAAATGGCGAACGCGATCGGCTGACGTACGCTGAGCTCACTTTTCCCCATGTTCTTCGATCCTCTTCAATAAAGCGTCCAACGCCTCGACACAGACTTGGTCGACCTTTTGGTTCGCATCGATGACGGTGATCCGGTCGGCGAATCGTTTCAAGACTTCTTTGTATCCTTCGACGACCCGGAGATGGAATCCGACTTCTTCCTGGTCCAAACGATCCAAAAAACGACGTCCGGAGATCCGTTGCAGACCGACTTCCGCCGGCAAGTCGAAATAGAGGGTGATGTCGGGAAAATGCCCTTCGATCGCGAACGCATTGATGGAAAGGACTTCATCGAAACCGATTCCGCGTCCGACGCCTTGATAGGCCAGCGAACTATCGACGAAGCGATCACACAAAACCAGTTTCCCCTCAGATAGGGCGGGCAACACTTTTTCGATCAAGTGTTGACGCCGCGAAGCGGCATAAAGCAAGGCTTCGGTTTTCACATCCATCGCCGTGTTCTTGGGATCCAGGATGACATGGCGGATTTGTTCCGCGATGTCGATCCCTCCCGGTTCACGTGTCACAACCACGTCGAATCCACGCTGTACCAGCGCCTTCATTAAATATTGACTGACGGTGGTTTTACCACTCCCGTCAGGTCCTTCCAGCGTTATAAAAAGTCCGTTTCGCATACGAAGCCCTCACTGTGTCATTATACCATGCCAACCCCACGCAAACAAATCAAGGTCGGGCGGGATCGAGAACACGTTGAACATCAAAGAAATGCTCGCTGAGGTAAGCCGCGTCCTTGGTCATGCTGACCCCGTCGATGTCGACGCGGGCGAAAAAGGTCATCCCGTTCATCACGGTGACATCCCCTCGGCGATCGACGATGAAATAGGCGCGATACCCATGATCCTTGACCACTTGAAGGCTGTCACCGGTCAGTTTGTATCCGAACGGCGCGACGAACAACTCGGTCTCTCCTGCGATCGATCCGATTTTCGTTGTCCATTTCGTGAAGTCTTCCTCGATTTTTTCCGCGACCGAGGATGTTGAATAGTACACTCCGTCCGCATGGCTATAACTGTGGTTGGCGAAGATCCACCCTTTTTCCTTAAGCGCCGTCACGACCTGGGTAGCCGCTTCGATCTCGTCGTTGTTTGTAAGACGGAATCCGAGCGTCCCCGCATGTCCGCTCAACGCGAGGATACCGCGGGCGTTCTTGTAGGAAAAATCCGGATGCTCGTGGATGAAGGTTTCAAGAATCGGGATGATGTCCCCGTCGTTCGTCAGGGTTTCCCCGTCGGCGGTGAGTACGCGGGTGAGGATTTCCCCGTCCTGTAAGGTCAACCCACGTGCGAATCCATCCTCCGGTTTCGGATCCGGATAAGACATATCGTCGATCGAAAAAATGAAAGGGATCTTTCCTTCGGGAAGTTTCAACGGTTTGCGGATATATTTACCTTCTTTGTATTCATAAACGTCATAGAAATCCACCACGACATACCCTCTATCATACATCTCGTCGATGATTCGTTTGAACTCGTAGACGGTGATGTTCCAACTGTTATACCCGGCCGCGTTGTGGCTGTCTTCCCCAAACGCGATCGAAGGGTCGATGATCAGATTGTGGAAAAAGAGATGCCGTACCGGGGAATCGTAATCCACCAAGGAATCGATCGTGTTCTGAAAGTAGGCGACCCTTTCTTTGATTCTGGCATCGTTCTGTATTTTCGGATTCTGCACTAATAAAGCCAACGCTTCTTCATAGGCATATCCCTCGCCCATGGCGTTCGCTTCAAGGATCACCTGATCGATCAACGCGTCGTTCTGATGCGCATTCAGATATTCTTCAAGTTGTTCCTGCATCTCGACGATTTTTTCGTTGATGGCTTGCAGAAAATTTTGGTCTTCCTTATATTTCAACGTCATGAATGCAAACACGAGGAAAAGGATGAGTGCCGGAATAATGAGAACTCTTCTCCATAGTATTTTACGTTTTTTGTTTATCTTTTTTTTCATGTCTGTGCCTTTTCTCTAATAATAAAACGGTAAGTTCCCTTACCGCTAGAATATCACGTTTTAGTTTTTTTGTCCGACTTAGCGAGCTGGATCGAGAATTTCACTGATTTTGAAGTAATTTTCATTGATGTAACTCGCATTGGTCGTGAAGCTTCGCCCGGTAATTCCAACACGTGATAGAAAGAGGACGCTCTCGCTTACAGTCTCGTTGGGCCGATTGTCATCATAGAAGTACGTCGTATATCCGTATTCACGGATTGCCCGTAAATTATCCCCGCTTAATCGATTCCCATACGGACTAACAAAAATCAGACTGTCGCCGACAATCGGTTTGATCTTATCATCCCATTTCTTAAGATCGGCTTTGATTTTCGCATATGTGGGGTTCGTTACGTAAATGTCTTCTAGATCCGCATACGTCGTACACGCGAAATCCCACCCTTTTTCTTTAAGTAGATTCGCCAGTAACTTAGCATCGTTAACTTCGATGTCGTTGGTCAGCCGATAGCCGAGTGTTCCTGCGAAACCCGTCAATGACAACACGCCACGTGCGCCTCTGTATGAGAAATCCGGATGCGTTTTAAGAAATTCTTCGATAATCGGGACGACATCCCCATCTTTCGTGTAATCGACGCCTTCGGCAGTCAAAATTCTAGAAACGATTTCTCCATCCCTTATCCCCATTCCACGAGCATATCCTTTTAACGGCATTGGATCTTGATACGCCATTTCGTCGACCATTAAAATCAAAGGGATTTTCCCGGCTGGAACCTTGACAACCTTTCGCCCCATTTTCCCTGCCGTTAAATCATAAGCATCATGGATATCGTATAGGATGTACTGGCGATCATAAAGTTGCTGGATGATGGCTTTAAACTCATTGTTGGTTATCGTCCAAAGATCATAGCCGCTCTTCCCATCAAAGGCTAGTTTCGTATTGTTCACCAGCGTGTGGAAAAAAATGATTTGAATATCTTCGCTATAAACAACCATGCTATCCAAAGCAGTCTGATATTCCACGATCTTTGCTTTAATTGTTTCATTGCTTTGGATTGCATCATGTTGTTTTAGAATGACCAGCGCCTCTTCGTATTCATACCGCAACGCCAACCCATCGGCGCTCGCGATGACCGTTTGAACCAATTCTTGATTCTGATGCCCGTTAAGGTATTCCTGTAGTTCTTCCTGCAACTGTTTTACTCGATCTTCGATCGATTTCAGGTTCTTTTGATCATTGATATAGATGACGGCCATAAAGGCGACGGCGATCGCCACCACCAGTATCGGCAATAGTACGACCCTGCCCCATCGGATACCGGGTCTTCTGTGACGTGTAGTTTTCATAGCGTATCCTCCATCCCTATTATACGCAAAATTGCTATGATATAATAGATGCGTGTTGAGGAGGATTCGTATGAATTTGAAAGAAACCAAGCGTTCGTCGAAACCTTTGATTCAAGGGAAAATCGTAAATCTGAGACATGACCAGGTGACCTTGCCCGACGGTCGGGAAGCCCTGCGGGAAATCGTGGAACATCCCGGCGGCGTATGCATCGCCGCCCGCCTTGACGACGGGAGATTCCTGATGGTCGAACAATACCGTTATGCCCACTCCCGGGTATTCACCGAGTATCCGGCGGGGAAACGCGAACCCGGGGAAGATCCGCTTTCCTGCGCGATGCGGGAGTTGGAGGAAGAAACCGGGTACAAGGCGAAAGTCATGATCCCGATGGGTGAATTCATCCCTTCGCCGGCCTATCTTGAAGAAGTCATCTACCTCTACTATGCCCCCGAGCTTGAATTCGTCGGTCAACGTCTGGATGACGGGGAATTCCTGAACGTAAAGAAGGTCGACCTCGACACCTTGGTCCAAGCCACGATGGACGGGGACTTGATGGACGGCAAAACCATCGCCTTGACCTTGAAACTAAGCCATTATCTCCAAAAGCAACCTTGAGGGACTCTTCCCTCTTTTTGTTTACAATTTTGTTTACGATAAACCCCGTTTTTGTTTACAATACCGTTTACAATCTTTTTCCACAGAACTATATCCCCAAAAAAAGCACCGAGGTTTTCTCCACGGTGCTTCAGTATTATTTGATGACGCTTTCCAGCCAAATCGGATCGGGTTCGAGTTCCAACAGACGGGTGACGGTTGCCGCGATGTTCGCAAGGCCGAAAGCCCCTTCCTTCATTTCCACTTCGGCTCCGGTGATGATGAGCGGAACTTTATTGAGGGTATGGGACGTCTTGGCTTTGGGGGTCGCCTTGGGATCCTTCGACTTTTCATACATTTCATCCGCGTTCCCGTGGTCGGCGGTGACGATCAGGATGCCGTTGACGGCTTGTACCGCGTCATAGACGCGTTTGAGCTGTAGGTCGACGGATTCGACGCCGATGATGGTGGCTTCGTAGTTGCCCGTGTGTCCGACCATATCGCCGTTGGGGTAGTTGCATCTGAGGAAATCATAGTTTCCGCTATTAAGGACGTCGATGAGCGTATCGGTGATCTGCGCGCATTGCATCCACGGCCTCTGTTCGAAAGGCAGGACGTCGGATCTGATTTCGACGAAGGTTTCAAGCGCGTCGTCGAACTTCTCGGTCCGGTTCCCGTTCCAGAAGTAGGTGACGTGACCGTATTTCTGCGTTTCGGAGACCGCGTATTGACGGATCTTGTTGGCGACGAGGTATTCCGACAAAGTGTGTTTGATCTTCGGCGGGGTCACGAGGAAATTCGTCGGGATTTTGAGGTCGCCGTCGTATTGAAGCATCCCGGCATAGAACACCTTGGGCCGGCGTACACGGTCGAATTTCGTGAACTTTTCTTCTTCAAAGGCACGGGAGAGTTCCAACGCACGGTCGCCACGGAAGTTGAATAGAACGACGGCATCGTTGTCTTCGATCGTTCCGACCGCTTTCCCGTTTTCCGCGATCACGAACGCCGGCAGGAATTGGTCGGTGAATCCGCCTTCGCTACGATAGGTTTCGATCGCTTCTTTCGCACTGGAGAACATCCTGCCTTCACCCAAGACATGGGTTTTCCATCCGATCTCGACCATACCCCATTCCGCTTCGTAACGGTCCATGGTGACACGCATCCGACCGCCACCCGAAGCGATCTTCGCATCGAAAGTCGCATCGCTGACTTCACTCAAAACGTTTTCAAGTTGGTCGACATAGATCAGGGCGGATGTTTCGGGAACGTCGCGACCATCCAACAGGATATGGACGCGTACTTTCTTCAATCCGTCGATCTTCGCCTGTTTGACAAGGGCGAAGAGATGGTCGATGTGGGAATGGACGTTGCCATCCGACAGTAGGCCGATGAAATGCACGGTTCCGTCTTTCGCGAACGCCTTCATCTCGTTCCAGGTCTGCGATGTGAAGATGTCCCCGGATTCGATCGAGGCGTTGACTAGTTTCGCACCCTGGGCGTAGATTTGTCCGCAACCCAAGGCGTTATGACCGACTTCCGAATTCCCCATGTCTTCATCGCTGGGGAGGCCGACGGCGGTTCCGTGGGCTTTCAGGGTGATGTTGGGATAGGAAGCCATGAGGGTATCCAATGTGGGGGTATACGCGTTTTTAACCGCGTTGCCATAGGCGTTGTCGGATAATCCGACACCGTCCATCACAACTAAGACGACAGGTCTTTTTGACATAGTGAGTCTCCTTGTTTAACTGTATCATTTTACCATTTTTCGTGAATTTTCGCACATGAAATGAATGATCGCAAAAGAAAGGCGCCGTTTGGCACCTTATTCATCCTCATCGGTTTTTGGAAGGTAGAAAATCTGTTCCCCTTCTTTACTTAACATATATGCCGCCCGTGCATAACTGCGCACATAGTCGGGATCCATCAGTTTCTCTTTTTGTTGAACCAAGGCTGCGTTCTCATCTTCGAGTTCGCTGAGTTGCCCCTGGGCCGATGTCAGTTGTTGGCGCAACTCGATCGTCGCCGCCACTTCCGTCCCGACCTGAAACAACATAAAGGCGCTCGCGCTCAGTAAAACCGCATTCATGATTCGCTGCACTGATTTTTTGGGACGCAGAAATCGCTTCTTGGCCATGAAGAGTCTCCTTTATCGTTGAAATGCTCGTGTAGTTTCATTATACTGACAATTTCATAAAATGCAAGAGTGTCAGTTGCGACGGATTGTGAACGATTATGGGTTGGTCGTGTGCGGGATGATCGATTCGTCCAACACTTCATACATCGAGACGGCGTCGGACTTCCGGATGGAGAATTCGATGGACAAGACGCGGACCTTCAAGCGACGATGCCCGAAGAATAGTTCGATTTCATCCCCGGGTTTGACTTCGCTGGAAGGTTTCGCGACCTTCCCGTTGAGAAGCACGCGGTCCTGGTCCGCCAGTTCCTTGGAGATCGTACGGCGTTTCAGGATTCTGGATACTTTAAGATATTTGTCAATTCGCATGGGAGTTTCCTTTCGGGGTGAGTTTGGCACTTCGCTCGAGGATCGATACGGCCAAGGTCAACCATTCACCGGTTTTCGGGAGGGTCACGATGATCGATCCCCCGGTGTATTTCAAGGTCACGGTCGTGGAGAGGTCGGAGATCATCTTGAACAGCTTCACCCCGTCGACCGTTTTCGACCACTCGACGCTGAACGCCAGTTCGGCGTTCTGTTTTCTTTCCTTGAAACTTGCGACCCTTGGGTCCTTGATCAACAATTCCAAGCGTTTCTTCTCAAACAAGAGGACGACCGACCTTGGCAGTTTCCCGTAGAGGTCGATGATCTCTTCCTGTAGTTTCTTCAGTTCATGTTCGGTATCGGTCTTGTCGATCCGCTGGTAGAGCGAAATCTTCTCGAAATCCTGCGGCGCGAACGTCTGCGGGATGTAGGCGTCGACCTGGATGTTCTGCTTGATCGCCATCTCTTTCTCGACATAGGGGATCCCTGAGCGTTTCTCCTGGATCGCTTGCGATAGGAGTTCGATGTACATATCGATGCCGACCGTGTCGATGAATCCCGATTGGGAATCCCCCAACATTTCCCCGGCACCGCGGATGGTCAAGTCCCGCATCGCGATCTTATATCCGCTTCCAAGTTCGGTGAATTCCTTGATGGACTGCAGTCTTTTCTGCGCGATTTCGGAGAGCTGTTTCCGTGGCGAATACATCAGGTAGGCGTAGGCCAACCGGTCGCTTCGCCCGACCCTTCCTTTGATTTGGTAGAGTTGGGACAATCCGAACGTGTCCGCCTGGTCGATGACGATGGTGTTCGCGTTGGGGATATCGATGCCCGTTTCGACGATCGTCGTACAGACCAGGACGTTGTATTCGTTGGTGGTGAAGCGATACATGACGTCTTCGATCTCTTCGCGATGCATTTGCCCATGGGCGACCGCGACCTTCGCCTCGGGGATGTCCTGCTTGATCTGATAGGCGACGCTGAAAATCTGGGAAACGTTGTTGAAGAGGTAGAACACCTGTCCGTTGCGTGCCAGTTCGCGCTGGATGACTTCCTTAATGACCCCTTTGTTTTTATGTAAGACATAGGTCTGTACCGGAAGACGGTTCTGGGGCGGGGTTTCCAATTGTGAAAGCGATCGTACCCCGATTAAAGACATTTGTAGCGTACGGGGAATCGGCGTGGCACTGAGGGAGAGGACATGGACGCTCTGTTTGACTTCCTTGATCTTCTCTTTATGTTCGACCCCGAAGCGTTGTTCTTCGTCGATGACCAATAAACCCAGATCCTTGAACCGCACATCCTTGGATAAAATGCGGTGGGTTCCGATCAGGATGTCCACTTTCCCTTCACGCACATCGTGGAGGATTTCTTTGACCTGGCTCTCGATGACGAAACGGTTGAGGACGCGGATATTGACGGGATAGTTCGCGAACCGGCGCAGGAACGTCTGATAGTGTTGGCGCGATAGAACGGTGGTCGGACAAAGGAACGCGACTTGCTTGTGTTCCGCGACCGCTTTGAAGGCCGCCCGTATGGCCACCTCGGTCTTTCCGAACCCCACATCCCCGCACAACAGACGATCCATCGGTTTCGGCCGCATCATATCGTCTTTAATCTCTTGGATCGCCTGTGCCTGGTCCTGGGTCAAAGGATATTCGAATTCTTCCTCGAATTCTTCCTGTAACTCGCTATCGGGTCCAAACGCATAGGCGATGTCTTTCTCCCGTGTCGCATAGAGCGCGATCAAACGGTCGGCGATGTCGCGTACGTTCTCTTTGATTTTCGCCTTCGTCTTGGTCCACTCGTTGGACCCCAGTTTATTCAGTTTCGGAACGACGCCGTCCCGCGATACGAACTTACGGACGAGTTGGAACTGTTCCAACGGAACGAACAATTGGTCGTCGCTGCGGAAAACGATATGCAGGAAATCGCGGTGGACGCCTTCCACTTCCTTGGTCAAGATGCCAAGGTATTTCCCGACCCCGTGTTGGTGGTGCACGACATAGTCCCCGACCTGTAAATCCTGGTAGGTGCTTAATGTTTCGGCTTCCTTGAATTTATTCGCATACCTTCCGATCGGGATATGACGTTGGAAAAGTTCCTTCGAAGTGAGCACAAGGACGGGCGGATCGATCAGTTCGAACCCTTCGTCCCGCTCTTCATGCACGATCATCAATCCAACTTCATCCAACGGTTTCTCGCTTAGGGTGTAGGGGATCTTCTGGGTTAAGAGGACATCGATGACACTCTTGATCTCCGCATCCTTAAGACACAGTATCACGTGTTTTCTCTTACGTTCGATGTCGATGAGTTTGACGGCTTGAGCCAAGGGTTCCTGGGGGAAATGCACATCCCGCAACGGGAACCGCATTTCTTTCCCATGGGTCTCGAACAGTTCGAAATCGATCCTCCGATGCGTCGCCAACACCGTGTTCAAGTCATGGAAAACAGAGAACGTGGTCAGTGCTTCTTGATCCTGGCTCTTTTCTTGGAGGTAGTCGACCGTTTCTTCCATCAGATGATGGACATGGTCCTTGACATCCTGGATCGGGGAAATGAAAATCAACGAATCCTTCGCATAGGAGAAAACGGAATCGTTGTCATCGAGATAGGCGGTATAACGATAGAGATAATTCTCCTTGATATGGTTCTTAATGCTGTCCAAATCGCGTTGGACATTGTTTTCAAGCACTTCGTACTCTTCGATGGAACGACGGTTTTTCTCGCGAGCCAACGCCTCTTCCGCTTTTTCGACGATCCTGTCAATCTGCGCATCGGTCAACAGGAGATCGGTCGCCGGTTGGATTTCCACCTCATCCAAGGTTTGGACGGATCGCTGCGAACTCAGGTCGAAAGTACGCAGACTCTCGATTTCCACGTCGAAAAACTCGATGCGCAGCGGCGCCTCGGTGTTGATCGGATAGACATCAACGATCCCTCCCCGCATCGCGAAACAACACGGTTGATCGACACGGTTGACCTGGGCATAGCCGATGACGCGGAGTCTCTCCGCCAGTTCTTTCGGTTCGATGCGTTGGTTCAGCGATAATTTGACCGTCCGTTCGCGAAAGTACGCAGGATCGGGAAGGTGCCGTAGGGCCGCACCGACATGCGTCACGCAAATCATCGGCTTCCCCGCGCTCAATCGGCTTAAGGTTTCCATTTTCTGGACATTGATTTCAGGCGACGACGCGATCGCCTCGACACGCAGCGATTCTTCGCTTGGGAAGAGCGCGGTTTCCTCGTCGCTCAACCACGTCTGGAGTTTCGCATGTAGATGCTGGGCCTGGTAAAGGTTGGGTTTGACGATGAAGATCGGTTGGGGATGGACGCGGTAGGTCGCCGCCAACAAAGCCGCTTCCTGCATCAGCGTCAAATGCGCAAAAGAGCCCTGTCCCTTCGACAGCGCCCGTACGGAAGCTTCTCTCATCAAGTGCTGAAGAATCCGATCCATCAGTCCACCTTCTTGTTGAATTGATTCATCACATCCAAAAACGGTTGCTTTGCAAACGCGATCGCCGCGTCGGCCGCATGTTCGATCGATTTCTGATGAAGTTCCCGTTTCTCTTTCTCGATTTTACCCAACACATAGTCGACGGTCGGGATCATCGGATTCTTATCGATCCCCACCCTGATCCGCGGGAATTCCTGGGTATGAAGGTGGAGGATGATGTTTTTCATCCCGTTCTGTCCCCCCGCACTCCCTTTTTCACGTAACCGCACTTTCCCGACCGGCAGATCCAGGTCGTCGTAGACCACCAGGATATCCTTCGGTTCGATCTTATAGAAACGCGCCGCCTCGACCACCGCTTCCCCCGAAAGGTTCATGTAGGTCTCGGGTTTCATCAAAAGAACCTGTTCGTCCCCGATCGTCACCGTGGCGACCTTCGCCTTGAATTTGCGGACCAACGACGGGTTCCCGACTTTCCTCAACACCTCTTCCAACACCCTGAACCCGGTGTTATGACGGGACTGTTCATATGTTTTCCCTGGATTCCCCAGGCCGACGATCATTTTCATTCCATCACCTTCTTGCCTAGATATTATACACGATAAAGGACGGGCTTGTCTTGCGTGCTTTACTTCGTCCGTCGACGGGATTATGATGGAATTAGATCGTGGGAATCGGTTAGGTCGATTCGGGGGCACTATGAAACAATGGGTATTATCCCATAAGATTCTTTCCGTCTTTCTTGCTTATCTTTTGATACAAAGCGGGTTCAACCTGCACAAGATCTTCTTCTATCGTATGTATCTCGAATACTCCGAGGTCTTGCGTGTCACCGATCCTGTTTCGGGGGATGTTTTGGTGGCTTATCGTGGGGAATGCGATTTGTTTTGCCCAAACACCATTCGCATCGACCTCGAATCTTCCTCAGGTGTCGTCTTGCGTGAAGAATTCATCTTCATCGACCATTGTAGCGGGATCGCAATCATGTGGACGTCGGATCGGCATGCCATCATCAATACCAAGGAAGTGAATGTGGATACCGATCTTTTCAAATCGAACGCGAAGAACTCCTATCCCTGTCTTACCTCTACCCCTTGAACCCCAACACTCATTGTGTATAATGAAATCAAGATGCGTCGACATCCGGAGGCGATTGATGAAAACGATAAAAAACATCCTGTTCTTGTTATGCGTCGTGCTCATTCTGTCAGGTTGTTCGTCCAAGAGTTCAAACCAAAAATGGGTTCAAGACGAGATGGCGGGGATCACGGATCCCGGTTTCACCGTTGTCAGTAAAACCAAATCCAAGGATGAAGTGAAATTCCAGTTTAAGGATGTGGAAGTTTCCGCGGTGAATACCTTCCTTGCGACGCTTTATGAGTCGGAGTTCAAGGTCTCCGTCAATTACAACTACGAGATGAATTTCTATAGTTACGCCGCCTACAACGATGCCGGTGAAAGCATCCATTTCACCTATGATGTCACCAATAAAACTGCGGTCTTCATCTATGGGATCAAGGGAAGTTCCGTCTTTGTCTCGGGGGTCCGCGACGTCGGATATTTCATCCGATCCAATTACGATTACGCCGCCGATGATTTGGGGGAAAACTACATCGCTTCGCTGTGGTATACCGTCAATCCGGGGGTTAAACTCACCAATCAAACCGACGTCATCCTTTCCTGCTCGGTCAAAAACGTTCGCATCAAGAGCGGTTCCAGGGTCGGCAACCTCAGCATCGCCAACGACCCCTATGCCGCGGGGACGGACAACTTCACCAAGACATGCACCGGCTATGGAGATTTGCACTTCGTCGTACGCCAAAAGGGCATCGGGAGTTATCCCACCACGATGGATTACTCGGAAAACAAGGAAGCGTTCTTCAATGCCATGGGCATCTCGCAAGGCGATTTGAATTTCGTCGTTCAGTTCACGATCGAAATCACGACCGACAAAGGGACGTACACAAGGGATTATGAAATCAAGGTCTTGCCGGATGGCAACGACACGACGAAGATGGGGCTTACCTATGATGTGGATAAAACGATCGCGGATCTCTCGCAAGGCATCCCCTTCACAAAACAATGATTTGAAGACATGCGAAAGCATGTTTTCTTTCGGTCATAATTATTGAATCCTACCGCAAACAAGATAGAATCTACTTACTAGAATATACTGAAATGGAGAAACCTATGAAAAACAAACGAATCTTTTTAGTGATACTCATTGTCCTCTTATTGGGCTTGGCAGGCTGTGCAGCGCCGAAAACCGAAGAGCTGCCGAAATTCACCTTAACCGAACTTGCGGAATATGACGGGAAGGACGGGGCGAAAGCTTATGTCGCCGTCGATGGTAAAATCTATGACGTGACCGACATTGAAGAGTGGACCGCCGGAGAACACTATAACGGTGCCATGGCCGGCGTCGACCTGAGCGACCTCATCAGTAAGTCACCTCACGGTAAAGGCATACTGAACCGGGCGAAGTTGGTTGGGACCTTAACTGAGTGAAGTCATCCGACCGTCGACTACACTTTTCGGGGGAAACTTATCTCAAATAAAGCCCCTTTCGTATTTCGGGCAGAGATTTTCCCTCCCATGAACTCAACGGAAGTCTTGGCAATCGCCAATCCTAGTCCGAAGTTCCCGTTTTTCCCTTTATAGAAACGTTTGAAAATGTGCGGAAGGTCTTTCTCTGAAATCCCCTGTCCATCATCTTCGATACGCAAGACAACCGTCTTTTGGTCTTGCATGACTGTGACATCCACATTCGATGATGCATATTTGATCGCATTGGTTAACACGTTGTAGACCGCTTTGAATAATAAACTCTCATCCGCTAGGATCAATAACGGTTCATCAGGTACAGTAAGATGGATCGTTTTTTTCTGCATCGTCGCATACCCTGTCGCCCGTTGAACATAGTCTTTGATTTCATCGCTAACATTCAGCGTATCGAATTGACCGACATAGTTCCCGGCTTCGATTCGCGACAACGTCAGTAATTCATCGACCAGAACGGTGAGTCGTTTCGACTCTTCCGCGATGATTTCCGCCGTCTTTTCCACATCTTTGAAAATCCCGTTGGAAATCCCTTCCGCATACCCTTGGATCGACATTAACGGTGTGCGTAGTTCATGTGAAGCGTTCTGTAGGAAGTCTTTCTGCGCTTCTTCCCCTTGCTTTAGCTTTTTACTCATTTGATTCATCCCGACGATTAAGTCATGAACCTCCAAACAATCGCTCTCTTCATCGAGCTGGATGTATTCTCCTTCCCCAAGTCTCTTCGTCGCCTTGGACGCCTTGACGATCGGAATCGAAATTTTCTTCGATACCGAGAGGACGACGGCGACACCCACACCCGTCGAGACCAACAGGGCGAGGACTAAAATAAGATTCATCATTCGTATCAATGCATCGGTTGAAGCGGCCGATGCGATGAACAGCACTTTATAGTCAGCCACCACTCCCTCCACATCTTCATAAACGAACATATAGCCTTTTCCACCACTGAAGAAACGAAGGATCCGATCTTCCTCCGCCGTTTTAGAAAGTGCGCGTCGAACGATTGCATCTGTCAGGAAAGTGTCGGTATACGATTGGGGAAAGACGACGCGTCCCTTGGCGTTGACGACGACGATTTCGGTGTTCATGGAGAATTTCGAGACTTGTAGCGCGGAACGAATCACTTTCAATCGATTGATGTTATCCAACGAAAGTTGGTTTCCGTTCTCATCGATCAGTTCATCATCGAGATACAGTGTGGAGAGTTCCTTTATATTCTCCACGACATTCTTCAATTCTTTCGCGGTGGATTGATTCACATAATACCGAGCGGTTAAATTGAAAAGAATCATGATGAGAATCGGCACAATGATGATGATCCACAATATCGATCCGGATATCTTCTTCTGAAGAGTTTTCATTTCTTCTCCTCCAACGCCAATTTAAATCCAAAGCCCCACACCGATTCGATTTTCACATTGCTGGAGGCAATCTTTTTGCGTAACCGTTTCAAGATGTCGTCGGTCGCCCGCGTGTCCGCTTCGAAGTCGAATTTCCACACATTCTTAAGCAATTCGTTGCGGGAAACCGCTCTCCCGTTGTTTTGAAACATATAGGCAAGAAAGGCGAGTTCGGTCGGTGTCAGGTCGATCCGATCGGAATGAAAGAAACACTCGCGGGTCGAGAGATTTAGGCTGAGTTCCCCGAAAACCAGGCGGTCCGAAGTGCTTGTTGATTTATCCAGTGAAATGCGGCGAAACAACGCTTTGACGCGCGCCACCAGTTCAACCGGTGAAAAAGGTTTGACAAGATAGTCGTCGCTTCCCATCGTAATCCCGGTGATTCGATCAAGCTCGCTGTCACGTGCCGAAACGATGATGATGGGTACGTTGAATCGTTCACGGAGCTTTCGGCAAATTGTCAACCCATCCGACCCACTCATCATCAGATCCAAAATCACCATGTCCGATGGGAACTGGAAGAATCTCTCAAGCAAAGCATCTCCGGTATCGAAGTCCAAAACCTCATACCCTTCATTACGAAGAAAACTACCAATAATGACACGAATATTACTATCGTCGTCGGCGATATAGATCAGTTTGCCCATAATTGATTCTCCTTGTCTATATGGAAACACAAAAGCATCGAAAAAGAAACGTTTGCCACAAGTTTGCCACGATTCAACCCATGATTTTTAATTACATCTCCTTTATACTCTAGCCATAAGGAAGGTACGCTTGATGAAAAAACTTCTTACTCTACTACTTCTCTTATCGATCCTCTTGTCAGGATGCGGCATGTTCCGCAAGAACACTGTCGATTCCGATCCAACCCTCGATACCAAGAAAATCGCGGATCAACTGGAGAATATCCTCGATGATTTGGATACTATGGAAGTCGCTATCGATGAGATTAACGACGATGAATTGATTCAACCCTAAAGGAGAAATGAAATGAAAAAGACAACGTCCATGATGACTCGTATCTTGATTACTGTTTTGGTTCTATTCTCGACCACCGTTCCGATTTTCGCAAGTACCGCAACCGAAACTCAAAATTGGAAAGAAAAAGTCACGGAATATCAGGAAAGACGTCAAGAACTCGCTGTGCTAAGATCATCCGTACACGACAAAGTCGTCACCATCCGTACGAATCGCTTAGAAAACAAAGTGATCTGGGCACAGAATCAAGAACTTCGCGCCGGCATCAAATTGGAGTTGAATGAATTGAGGGAATCGGGTGTCGTTCTCGATGAGAACCTTAAAATCCAACTCAAGGGATTAACGGAACAACTCAAAACAAAGTATGCCTCTTTGAAAGAAACTTCCGGTGACATTCGTGAGTTGACAGTCGGCATCAAAGAATTGATCAAGGCAAGGGATACGGAAGCCCTCGACGACATTTATGCCCAAGTCATCGACATCCAACTTTTAAGAAGCGAGCTTCTTTCCGAAATCAACGCGCTCTTAAGCGAAATCTCTGCGTTGATTCCTTAATTTCCTGCTTACTTATTTCCCTATCACCTACAGAAAACGATGCAGAGACGCATCGTTTTCTTTCTTTATGTATTCTATTATATAGATTTATATTTCTATTATATCATTGATTCAATTCATCTTTTCCAGTTTTGCGGGTCTTTTTTCCACTCCATCAACACGTCAAGGTGTTCCTTTTGGATATATCCCTGATCCTGGGCGACTTGAAGCAAGGTGGTGTAATCGCTCAATGTCACCAACTTAAGTCCATGCGCTTCGAAATTGGCGATCCCTTTGGGGAGTTGATAGGTGAAGATCGCGGCGACACCCAGGACATCCGCGCCTTCCCGCCGTGCGGCTTCACAGGCATCCAGCACGCTACCCCCGGTCGAAATCAAATCTTCGATCACGACCATCTTTTGTCCTGCTGTGATTCTTCCTTCGATCTGGTTCTCTTTCCCGTGGTCCTTGGCTTTCGTCCGAATGTAGACCATGGGGAGATTCAAGATCTCCGCCACCCAACAGGCTTGGGGAATCCCCGCCGTCGCCGTCCCCGCGATCACTTCCACATCGGGGTAGTGTTCAAGGATGGTTTTGGCAAGTTCATTGGCGATGTCGCGTCGGACTGACGGATAACTTAACGTAATTCGATTATCGCAATAGATCGGGGAAAGGATCCCGCTCGCCCAGGTGAAGGGATGGTCGGGCCGCAGGCTGACCGCCTCGACCTTGAGAAGATGCTCTGCGATGCGTTGTGCCGTGTTCATCGTGTTTCTCCATTCCATTCCATCAGGATGTCCAGGTAGGCTTGGATCGGATTCTCCGCCCGTGTGATCGGACGACCGACGACGATATGTGTCGAGCCGATCTGTTTCGCCATCGACGGGGTCGTGATGCGTTTTTGGTCATTCACCGCCGCATCGCTGGGACGGATGCCCGGCGTGACCCTCAGGAATTCTTCGGAAGTCGCTTCCCTGACCGCATCCGCCTCAAGGGGAGAACACACGACCCCGTCCAAACCGGCTTCCTGGGCGAGTTTGGCATAGTGCGTGACACTCTCGATCAGTTTAACGGGGATGAGTTGTTCCTGGTGCATGGCGGTTTCGGTGGTCGACGTCAATTGCGTCACCGCGATCAGCTTCGGAACGGTCTTCCCTTCAGGCGTCCCTTCCCTTAACCCGTTGAGCGCTGCTTCCATCATGGCTTTCCCACCGGCCGCATGCACGTTGGTCAAATCGATTCCGAGCTTCGCCAAGCCGCGCATGGCGCTTTCGACGGTGTTGGGGATGTCGTGGAGTTTCAAATCGAGAAACACTTGATGTCCGTGGTCTTTGAGGTAGCGGACGATGTCCGGTCCTTCTTGGTAATAGAGTTCCATCCCCACTTTCACAAACAACGATTCGCCTTCGAACTTATTGAGGAAGGCTTCGACTTCGCGGAATGACGGGAAATCCAAGGCGATGATGGGTTTATTCATGGGCACGTGCCTCCTTGACGCTTTGAATCAATGCTTCGATCGAGGGGATTCCCAACTCATCCATGCGTCCTGGAAGTTGGTCGATCAATTTCGGAAGGATCATCGGATCGTGGAAGTTCATCGTCCCGATCGCGACCGCGCTGGCGCCGGCCATGAAGAACTCAAGGACATCGTCGACCGTCTTGATGCCGCCCATCGCGATGATCGGAAGATCCACCGCATGCGACACCGCATAGACCATCCGTACGGCGATCGGTTTGATGGCGGGACCGGATAAACCTCCGGTCAGATTCGCCAAGATCGGTTTGCGTGTCTTCACATCGATCCGCATTCCCAAAAGGGTATTGATCATCGTGATCCCATCGGCGCCGCCCCGTTGGACGGCTTTCGCGATCTCGACAATGTCGGTGACGTTGGGTGAGAGCTTGACATAGAGCGGAACCCTCGACACGTCTTTGCATGCCCGTGTCAGCCGCTCGACGACGATCGGATCGGTCCCGAAGGCGATCCCGCCGTGTTTCACGTTGGGGCAGGAGATGTTGAGCTCGATCGCATGGACGTTGGGCGCCTGGGAAATCCTTCGTACGACTTCGATGTATTCTTCTTCGGTGGAACCCGCCACGTTGGCGATCACAGGCAAATCGTACTTAAGCAGCTTCGGTAACTTTTCATTCAACACATCCTCGAGTCCTGGATTCTGTAAGCCGATCGCGTTCAGCATCCCCGAGGGGGTCTCCGCCACCCGCGGCGTCTCGTTTCCATAACGCTCTTCCAGGGTCGTGGCTTTCACCATGATCGCCCCCAAGAGATTCAAATCATAGAGTTTCCCGTAATCCCCGCCGAACCCGAAACACCCGCTTGCCGGCATGATCGGGTTTTTCAGATCCAACCCGGGGAGTTTCACCCGTAGTCGGTTCATACGATCACCTCGCCGGTCTTGAATACCGGTCCGTGTTGGCAGATCTTGATGTTTTCACGTTCTTCTTTCCGTTTTTGGCACACGCAGGCCGCGCATGCCCCGATCCCGCAGCCCATCCGCTCTTCCAGAGAAATGTAGGCATGGGGATGATCCTCGAATTTTTGGTTGATATATCGGTTGAGCCCTTTGGGTCCACAGGCATAGATCGCCTGGTAGGTATGGTCTAGGGTATTCACGAGTGCGGAAACATAGCCGTGGGTTCCGTAGGATCCGTCATCCGTCGTGATCGTCACTTCTCCGAGTCGTTTGAATTCATCTTCATAGACGATGGCGCTGCGGGTCTGAAAGCCGAGCACGATGTCCATGTCGATGTCTTTCTCGTGTAGCGCGTTGGCCAGTCCAAGAAGTGGAGGAACACCGATCCCTCCCCCGACGATCAGGACCCTGTCTTTCGGATGAAGGAAGGAGATGTCGAAGCCATTCCCAAGCGGACCCAGGACATCCAAGGTCATTCCGGCATGTTGGTTACAGATGGACTGCGTCCCTTCGCCGTCGACGCGGATCAAGACTCGATAGGTTCCCATCTCCACATCGGTCGTCGCGACACTGATGGGGCGACGCAGAAGAAGATCTTCCCTCGGGACTTGGATGTGGACGAATTGTCCGGGGATCATATCTTCCACCATCTCCCCTTGTAAGGTCAGTTCGAAGATGTCCGGTGCGATTTCCTTATTCCACAAAATCGTTTGTTTTTCTTGGATCATGTTTCCTCCTAAAGGGTCTGGGTCGCGAAGGAACGCGACTCCAAGACATGCACGATGGCGCGTGCCGTATCGATCGATGTGACTTGTGGAATCCCGTGTTCGACCGCTTCCCGACGGATGAGGAAACCATCCGAGGTCACGCTACGGTCCTGCGACAGGACGTTGACGACCAAGGAAATCTTATTCTTGCGCAATAACTCGAGGATATTGCATTCGGAATCGACGTTGATCTTGCTGACTTCGACGACGCTGATCCCGTGGTCGCGGAAATAGGTCGCCGTCCCCGGGGTCGCGAGGATCGCATAGCCGATCTGGATGAACCGTTTCGCCAGTTTCATCGCTTCTTCTTTCTTCGCGTCTTCGATCGTAAAGAGCACCGTTCCGTGATCGAGTAGTTTATACCCGCTTGCGGCGAACGCTTTGTATAAGGCTTTATCCAAGGTCATATCCGAGCCCATGACTTCCCCCGTGGATTTCATTTCCGGTCCCAAGGTCGTATCGACCCGACGTAGTTTCGCAAAGGAGAACACCGGTGCTTTCACATGGATGCGATCCCCCGGTTCGACCAATCCGTCGAGATATCCCATATCCTTCAACGTTTCACCCAGGATCACCCGTGTGGCGATCTGCGCCATCGGGATGTCGGTGACTTTACTCAGGAAAGGGACGGTCCGTGAAGACCTCGGATTGACTTCGATGACATAAACTTCGTCACGATGGATGATGAATTGGACATTCATCATCCCGATGCATTTGAGACCCAGGGATAACTTCCGGGTATAATCCACGATCGTATCGATGTTTTGTCGGGACAGGGATTGCGGAGGGTACACGGCCATCGAGTCCCCGCTATGGACACCCGACCCTTCGATGTGTTCCATGATTCCCGGGATCAAGACGGTTTTCCCGTCGCAAATCGCATCGACTTCGCATTCTTTCCCTTGAAGGTAGCGGTCGATCAGGACCGGGTGTTCCTGCGACGCTTGGACGGCGTTCTGGATATATCTACTCAACATTTCCGGCGTGTCGATGATTTCCATCGCACGCCCTCCGATGACGTAACTCGGTCTGCATAACACTGGATACCCGATCCGTTGTGCGATTTGAATCGCCTCTTGTTCGTTGGTCGCCGCCGCCCCCAGGGGTTGCGGGATCTTCAGTTCACGCAACGCGCTTTCAAAGGCTTTGCGGTCTTCCGCACGATCCAGGTCTTCCAGCGCGGTGCCAAGGATCTTGATCCCTCTTTCTGAAAGGGAAGACGCGAGATTGATGGCGGTCTGCCCTCCGAACTGGACGATGACCCCCAACGGTTTCTCCAAATCCAGGATATGCATGACGTCCTCCGTGGTTAGAGGTTCGAAGTAGAGTTTATCCGCGATTGAAAAGTCGGTCGACACGGTTTCCGGGTTACTGTTGACGATGATCGCTTCGTATCCGGCCTTTTGGATGGCTTTTACGCAATGCACCGTCGCATAGTCGAACTCGATCCCCTGACCGATCCGGATCGGTCCCGATCCCAATACGACGATGGAGGGTCTCCCTGATTTGAAACTCTCGTTTTCCTCTTCGTAGGTCGCATAGAAGTACGGGGTGCTGCTGGCGAACTCGCCGGCGCAGGTATCGACCATCTTGTAGACAGGAATCACCTTGTTCTCTTTTCTGAAGGTCTCGACTTCCAGCGTGCTCTTATTCCAGAAACGGGCGATGGTCGGATCGCTGAACCCGTAGGTTTTCAACTTCTTCAGCGCCTTCAGATCCATCGGATGGTTCATCGCAACACTCTCAAGCTCGACGATGTGCTGAAGCTTATCCAGGAAGAAGAGATCAATCTTGGTGAGGCTGTGGATTTCTTCGATGTCATATCCCCTGCGGAGCGCCTCGACCAGGTAAAACAAACGGTCGTCCTGCGCTTTGACGAGTTTGCTTGTCAGAAAGGAATCATCGGCTTCGTCGATTTTCTTGAGCGACAGATGCGTCGTCCCCAATTCCAGCGAACGAACGGCTTTGAGAAGGGACTCTTCAATCGTCCTTCCGATCGCCATGACTTCACCGGTCGCCTTCATCTGCGTCCCCAGACGCCGATCCCCTTTTTCGAACTTATCGAACGGCCAACGCGGGATTTTCGCGACCACGTAATCCAAGGCCGGTTCGAATTGGGCGTAGGTCGTCAAGGTCACCGGATTACGGATTTCGTCAAGCGTCAACCCGACCGCGATTTTCGCGGCGATCTTGGCGATCGGATACCCGGTGGCTTTGGAAGCCAAAGCCGAAGAACGGGATACCCGGGGATTCACTTCGATGATGAAATAGTCAAACGAGTCGGGGTGCAGCGCCAACTGGACGTTGCATCCGCCTTCGATCTTCAACGCCCGGATGATTTTCAGGGAAGCATCGCGTAGAAGTTGATATTCGACATCGGTCAGCGTCTGACTCGGGGCGAAAACGATCGAATCCCCCGTATGGATCCCGACAGGATCGAAGTTCTCCATGTTGCAGACGACGATCGCATTGTCGGCACGATCGCGCATGACTTCATATTCGATTTCCTTGTATCCGGCGATGCTCATCTCGATCAAACACTGGGTGACCGGCGAAAGTTTCAATCCGTTCTCGACCACTTCGGCCAAGACCTCGGCGTTTTCGCACATCCCGCCACCGGTTCCACCTAACGTGAACGCCGGACGCACGATCACCGGATACCCGATCTTCTTCGCGAACTCAAGCGCTTCATCGACGTTATGGACGATCGCGCTGACGGGAACCGGTTCGCCGATTTCTTCCATCAGGGACTTAAACAACTCGCGGTCTTCGGCTTGTTCGATCGCTTCCAGCTTCGTCCCCAACAATTCGATCTTCAACTCACGCAAGATTCCGGAATCGGCCAGTTCCTTGGCCATGTTTAGTCCGGTCTGTCCGCCCAAGGTCGCCAGGATCGCATCCGGTCTTTCCTTACGCAGGACTTTCGTCACGAATTCGAAAGTGATCGGTTCGATGTAGACTTTGTCGGCGATTTCTTTATCCGTCATGATGGTCGCGGGGTTGGAATTGATGAGAACGACCTCATACCCTTCTTCCCTGAGTGAAAGACACGCCTGCGTGCCCGCATAATCGAATTCCGCGGCTTGGCCGATGACGATCGGACCCGAGCCGATGACCAGGATCTTGTGGATGTCCGTACGTTTAGGCATGTTTCCCCTCCTTCCATGTATCCATGCTTTCCATGAAATCATCGAAGAGATGGACGGCGTCGTGCGGCCCCGGTGTCGCATCCGGATGGAATTGCACACTGAAGGCAGGCACGTCGCGGTGCCGAATCCCTTCGATCGTATTGTCGTTGATCTCCAAATGCGTCACCATCAAATTCGTTCCCGCAAGACTTTCGGGATCGACCGCGTAACCATGGTTTTGTGAAGTGAAATCGATTCTTCCCGTTGCGACTTCCCGGACGGGGTGGTTGAACCCGCGGTGTCCGAATTTCAGTTTATAGGTATCCGCATTGCAGGAAAGGGCGAACAATTGATGACCTAGACAGATCCCGAAGATCGGAACTTTCCCTAAGATTTCTCTAATCATCGCGACCGCTTCCGGTACATCCTTGGGATCTCCCGGACCATTGGTCAACATCACACCGTCGGGAAGTTGGCTAAGCACATCCTGTGCGCTTGAATCGTAAGGTAGCACGACGACATCGCATCCGCGTTTCGCCAGTTCGCGCAGAATACTGTGCTTCAGTCCGAAATCCACGACGACGACCCGGCGTTTGGTTCCCGGATTGGGATAAGCGGTGGGTGTCGAGACCTGTGAGACCTGGTTGGTCGGCAGTTTCTTCGCCCGTAGTTCCAACAATGCGTGATCAAGGTCGAGATTCGCATCGACGATGCAGCCTTTGATCGTCCCTTGATCCCGAAGCATTTTCGTAAGTTTACGTGTATCGATCCCTTGAATACCCGGGATTTTCTTATTCTTAAGGAACGTATCCAAATCCATCGCGCAACGCCAATTGGACGGACGTCGCGCGGCTTCTTTCACGATGATCCCCCGACAGGTCGGATGGATGGATTCGCTGTCATCCCGGTTGATTCCGCAATTGCCGATCAAGGGATAGGTGAAGGTCAGAATCTGCCCGTTGAACGATTGGTCGGTGATGGCTTCCTGATACCCGCTCATCCCCGTCGTGAATACCACTTCGCCGACGCATTCCCCTTCATAGCCGAATCCTTCGCCATGAAACATCGTTCCGTCTTCCAATAACAGTATTTTTTCCATTTACCCTCGCTTCCAGACGATCTTTCCATC
>DOUE01000031.1 GCA_003520745.1 Erysipelotrichaceae bacterium | reverse complement strand
GTCGTTTTCAACGATATCTTTTTCATCACCTAAACCCCCCCATTCACATGACGGAATCGTCTTCACGGAGGAACCATGAATAAGAAATTCAAGATTGACCCTAAATACGGGCTGATGATCGGTGTGGCGTTCGCACAGATCGTTTTCGGTTTCTCCCAAAACAGCGGGACGGAGATTCTGAGCGGATTGAAATCCATCCTCACCCAACCCTCGAGTTTGATCAGCGACTACATCGGACTTGGAAACATGGGGGCGGCGTTTGTGAATTCAGGTCTGGTTCTCCTTGTGCTCCTCTTATTGCTGTCTTTTCTAAAACAGGAATTGAACGGACCCTTGATCGCCGCCCTCTTCACGATCGCGGGATTTGCGTTCTTCGGGAAAAACCTGTTCAATGTCTGGCCGATCCTCTTGGGGGTCTATGGCTATTCGATCTTCAAAAAAGAGAAGTTCAATAAATTCCTCGTCGCCGCCTTGTTCGGGACGGCCATGGCGCCGGCCATCTCCGAGATTGCGTTCGGGAGCAGCCTATCCTTGATGGTCAGTCTTCCGCTGGCCCTGTTTTCCGGCATCCTCCTTGGTTTTTTGATCTATCCTCTCGCTGTTTCGCTCATCAACGTCCATCAAGGGTACAACCTCTATAACATCGGATTCGTCGTCGGGATGACCGGTCTGGTGTTTGTTTCGATCCTTCGCTCGTTCGGCTACGTCCCCACACCCAAACTCATCTGGACGACCGGCAACAACCTTGTCCTCGGGATTTATCTTATCACCTTGTTTATCTTGATCCTGCTCTATGGATTCATCATGAACAACAACTCGTTTAGAAACGTTCGGAAGATCCTGGGTCATTCCGGGAAACTGATGAGCGACTTCATCCAGCTTGAAGGCTATGGCGTTACCCTCATCAACATGGGCTTGGTCGGATTGATTTCGGTGGTCTACATTCTTCTTATCCAAGGGGATTTGAACGGACCGACCATCGGCGGGATCTTCACGGTCGCCGGTTTCGGGGCGTTCGGGAAACATCCCAAAAACATCCTTCCGATTTTTCTCGGCGTCCTCCTCGGTTCTCTTCTCAAAGTCTTCTCGATCAACGACCCTTCCATTCAGTTAGCCGCCTTGTTCGGTACGGCCTTGGCTCCGATCTCCGGGAAATTCGGATGGCCATGGGGCGTGGTCGCCGGTTTCATTCATTCTTCCGTAGTGTTGAATGTCGGTTATCTCCATGGCGGATTCAACCTCTACAATAACGGGTTTTCGGCGGGCTTGGTCGCCGCGGTGCTCCTTCCGATCATCGGGATGTTTTCGAAGAGCGAATCGACGGCTTCGACGGATAAGAAATCGTAGCCGCGTCTTTCATGACTTCGATCGACGTCTCATTTGATTGAAGAAGCCGGGAAGCGACATCATCAGGAATGGTATAATAGGGGAAACGGGGGATATGGTTATGGTTAAAATGAAGAAATTGATATCGAAGTACGGTTTGTATGTGGTTTCCCTTGTCTTGGGAGGGATTATCGGATCCTTGGACAACTTTGATGTTTGGACAATGTTCGGCGATACGCCCTTTCTTCTGGTTTTGTTTGCGTTATTGGGAGTGATGTATCTTTTGATTTTGCTCAACATCTTCATTCACGAAGCCGGCCACTATTTTTTTGGCAGGATTTCCGGGTACACCTTGGTTTCATTTCGCGTCAAGAAATGGATCTTCATCAAAGAAGACGGCAAGATCGTGTTGAAGAGATTCAATGTCCCGGGGATCAGCGGTCAATGTTTGATGATGCCGCCTCAACCGTTTCGCGAAGACTTCCCGTATAAACTTTATAACCACGGGGGATGGATATTCAATCTGATCACCGTCGCAATTCTATCCGTGTTTCTTCTTTTCGTACCCATGGGTCTGGAATTGACGGCACTTCTCTACTTCTTCGCCTTGACCGCCCTAAGTTTTGCGTTAACCAGCGGAATTCCGATGAAAACCCACGGCTACCCCAACGATGGATACGATATCCGCAGTATGAAAAAGAGTGCGGATTGTCGGAAGGCGTTCTATATGCAGATGCACATCCATGGCGTCTTCGTATCCGGCGTACGGCTTGAAGACATGCCGGAGGAATGGTTTCATCACTCCGAATCCGCGGACTCATCCGAACCCTTAATCGCGACGCTCGATGAATTCCGCTGTTCCCGCGAGTTTGGCAAAGGGGAAACTGAAGAGGCGACGCGCTTCGCCTACGAGTTGATCCAACGATCCGGACTCGTCGAATTTCAAAAAAACGAGTTGCGGTGCGTCCTCTTGTTTAACGAGGTGCTCTCGGAGTGCCGACCGGAAGTCATCCATTCCCTCTATACAAAACCGCTACAAAAGTATATTCAGAGAACTTCCTACATGCCCGCCCGGCATCGGTTGACTTATGCCCTTGAGAAAATCTATTATCGAGATGATGAAAAGGCGAGTAAGGCGAAAAAGAAGCTCGAGAGAACGCTGAAGACCTTCCCCTATCGCGTGGAAATCGAAGTTGAGAAGAAAGCCATGGATGAGATTGATGAACGCGCGAATGGGCAAAGGGCATGACTCACAACGACGCAATGTGAATTTCGATGGCGTTGATCCACTCGATATCTTCCATGGATCAAATGAATCAACATTCGATCTGTGCATTAATTTCCATGATGAACGATATGAATCACAAGTGGAGGTCGAAAATACTTCAGTGATAAACGCGAAATAACTTCAGTGATAAACACGAAATAACTTAAATGCATTTGTAAAGGAATGGGAACTGGATTATAATTGAGTTGAGGGAAAAGATATGAAGAAATACTATCCGCGATTAATAGACTATAAAATCAATCAATATCTGAACACGTTCGGCGCGATTTTAATCGAAGGACCAAAATGGTGTGGGAAAACAACTTCCGCAAGTCAACATGCAAAGAGTATTTTAAGAATGCAAGATACCTCAACAATACAAAACAATATGCTTATTGCAAATACAGTTCCGTCGTTGCTTCTTGAGGGAGGAAAACCAAGGTTAATTGATGAATGGCAGACTGCACCAGTGCTGTGGGATGCTGTCAGAGTAGATGTCGACAACACAGGAGAAATTGGACAATATATTCTTACCGGTTCGGCATCGCCCTTAACATCTTCAACAATGCATACAGGAACGGGAAGAATTGCTCGCCTGCTAATGCGACCCATGAGTTTGTATGAGTCAAATGACTCTTCCGGCGCGATTTCACTTAAGGATTTACTTGAGAATCGGTCGATTATGCCATGCAAATCAAGTAAAAGCATTCAAGATATTGCATATCTGATTTGTCGGGGAGGCTGGCCGCAATCGATAAACTTACCTGAGGAATCCGCATTACTCGTTATGAAGGAGTACGTGAAATCAATCTATAACAATGATATCGCGGAAGTCGATCATATTAAAACTGATCCAAAGCGGGTAGAATCCTTTCTAAAAGCCTACTCACGGCATATTCAAACTCTCACAAAAAACACAACAATACTAGCGGATATGAGAGAAAATGACATCGGCATCTCTGAAGTAACATTGTATTCATATCTAAGCAAGCTACAGAAAATGTTTATCATCGAAGAAACGAGCGCATGGGCACCAAACATACGCTCAAAGACGGCGATACGTTCTTCAAATAAAAAAGGATTTGTGGACCCGTCGATCGCAACCGCAATTCTTGGTCTTACACCTTCACTGCTTCTGAAGGACTTTGAACTATTTGGATTCATGTTTGAATCATTATGTATCCGTGATCTTCGAGTGTATGTAGAAAAAATGGATGGTCAAGTTCTGCATTATCGTGATGATTTTGGGCTCGAATGTGATGCGGTCCTGAAATTGCCAAACGGTGAATATGGACTTGTGGAAATAAAACTTGGTGGCAAACAAGAAGAAGATGCTGCTAAAAACTTAATTCAACTTGAAAAGCGATTTGAGAATAAAACAAAACCGATTCTTAAAATGATACTAACAGGTGGAGAACACGGATATACTAGGCCTGATGGAATTCATGTTATTCCAGTCGCATGTTTGAAAGACTAACTGTTTACAATCGAGTGAAATTTAACAGTCTAAACCTGCTTCTAGATCTGTAAAACTTAGTATCCTTAACTCAAAACAAGGAGAAGTTCCAATGAAGAAAAACTATCTTGGTTTGGATGTACTGCGCGGCTTGGGGATTTTCGTACTCTTGACCATGCACACCGCGTTCTATCATTTCGAAGGCCTGTATGATCTGGACTTAAACAATCCGCCTCCCGTCGTAACCGTGATCGGACTGATGCTGATGTTCGCGGGGATCTTCGCCATGGTCAGTGCCATCGCGCATACCACCCAGTATCTGCGTAAACGTCGTCAATTGGGGTACGACCATGCCAAACTTTTGAAATACAACACGATCAACGCTCTGCTTATTCTGGTTGTCGCCTACCTCTACTTCATTTTCACCGGTCCGGGCATCGTCAACATGGCCGCCCGCAGTATGAACAACTCCATCTTTGTGGAATGGTTCGCGACCGGTAAACTGATCGGCACCAACATGGAGCGTCTGTGGTATATCGACAGTCTCGTCATGCTTGGGACCAATGTCTTATTGATGGGCTTGGTGTTTGTCGCTTTGGAGAAACTCTTCAAGAAAAAAGTCACGCCGACCCACTATCTCATCCTGGGACTCGCCTTCTTCGTGCTTTCCATGATCCGCATTCCGCTCTATCCGCTCTATCTCGAGGCGTATGAAAGCAAGAACTGGCTCGTCCTCTCCGTTTTGAATCCGCTCGTCAGTAAAAACAACCCGATCTTCCCGTATTTCTCCTTCGCATTGATCGGGATGTGGATCGCGATGTTACTGGCTCAAAAAGACTGGAAACGGGTCGTCAAGAATGTGCTTCCGGTCGGGATTACGTTGTTTGTGGTCGGGGTCGTCGCCTATCTGGTCTTACCCGATACGATGTTGCAGCGCGGGATCGATCCGATCTGGTTTGCGATCATGACCGCCCAACTCGGATTGTTCCAACTCATGATCGTGTTTGCCTTGTGGCACTATGACATCAAGAACCCCAAGTTGAAATTATCCCCCCTGTCGAAGTTCATCGCTCGCTTCGGGGTCGCCGGGTTAAGCATCTTCTTCATCGAAAGCACCTTTAGCGCGATGGTTGCACGAATCATCCGAACCTTCATCCCGACATTTTCATTGGATATCGCCGGATCGTTGCTATTCGGTTTGAGCCTTGCGGTGTTCTGGGGCTTCGTGCTGATTCTTTGGGAAAAGAAGAACTACAAGTACGGCATCGAATACTTCATCGCGAAAACCCTGCGTAAGTACGGTAAGAGCGAGAAACAAGAAAAACTTGAAGGGAAACTTCAATGAGTTCGGGCATGGTCGACGCATTCCGTCTGTTCTATCATCGGAAATTCCATACGGTCGAACAAATCCGTAGGTATCAAGAGAAACAACTGCGTCGCTTGATCGATCTCAGTATGAACGAGTCATCGTTTTATCGTGAACGGTTTTCAACCCACATTCCTCGCACGCTCGAAGAGTTGTCGTTCGTTTCGCCGATCAATAAGGAAATCATGATGGCGAATTTCGATCGACTCAACACGATCGGCGTGAAGCTTGAAGACGTCAAAGCGTTCGCGGTTCAAAAAGAACTCGCAAAGGATTACCTCGGCTATTACCAAGACCGGGTGGTCGTCGGCCTTTCCTCCGGCACCAGCGGAAACAAAGGGGTCTATCTGACACCCAAAGAACTGACGAAGAAACTTCCCTTCGTGTTCCTGGCACGAGGGGGTATCCCGCTACGCCATCTTCCGTTTCGCATCCTCTTTTGCCTGCGTGTCTTCGGACAAGGGTTCGACGACATCAACTCCCCCTTGGTCCATCTCCATTATTGCGCAACCATGACGCCGGTCGATGAAATCATCGACCAACTGAATTCGAAGAGAATCAACATCCTCATGGCGCCTCCGAGTCTTGTCCGGATCCTCCTTCCACACAAAGACAGAATCAAAGTGAAGTTCAAACAGATCGTCTGTTATGCGGAAGTGCTGGAAAAAGAAGAGAAAGAACGCTTCAAGAAGGCGTTTGCGACGAACATCGTGGAGATCTACCAAGCATCGGAAGGACAGATCGCCAGTGCCTGTCGCCATGGAAATCTACACATCAACGAAGACCTCGTGATCGTGGAATTGACGGACGAACAGGGAAACAAGATCGAAAAACCCGGTGAGCTCGCGAAACACATGTACGTCACCAATCTGGTCAACTTCGCCCAACCCCTGATCCGTTATGAAATGAACGACCTGGTCGTGCTTGGGGAGAAATGTCCATGTGGAAGCCGGTTCAGGACGATCGACCATATCTTAGGCAGAAACGACGACATCCTCTATTTCATAACCTTAGATAATCGTAGAATCCCCGTGTTCCCCGATTTGATCAGTCGGTGGATCATCACCGCGACCGATGACATCCGTGAGTACCAGGTACATCAAACCAAAGACGGAGACATGGAAGTTAAGATCGAAACATTACCCGATGTCCATGAAGACCCCAAAATCATCGCAACCAAAGTCAAATGTCGGATCGAAGAAGAATTACTTCAATTCCGGATACGGACAGAAGTTCGTGTCATCCCCGCCGATCTTCCTTTACCCGAAGATCGATCCAAATACAAACGATTCGTCGTCGCCCGATAGGCCGCGAAAGCGTGTTCAGTGAATCGATGCGGGATTGGCAAGAATTGTCACGTAGATTTCATGACATTTCAGTTGAATGAGTGCCCATGTTCTGCTAAAATATGAAAGGGCAAGAGCGCCCCCGTTATGGGGACGCTTTTCTTTTTTTTAATAACATCAAGGAGGGACAGTTATGACCAAGTATATTTTCGTGACGGGCGGTGTCGTCAGCGGCATCGGCAAGGGCATCTGTGCCACATCGCTTGGGCGGCTGCTCAAGAACCGCGGATTGAAGATCTTCATGCAGAAATTCGATCCATATATCAACGTTGATCCGGGAACCATGAGCCCTTATCAACACGGCGAAGTTTTCGTCACCAAAGACGGTGCGGAAACCGACCTCGACCTTGGCCATTACGAACGCTTCATCGACGAAGAGTTGACGCAGAACGCCAACATCACGTCTGGGCGTGTCTATATGAATGTGCTCACCAAAGAGCGCAGGGGTGATTTCCTGGGGGCGACCGTCCAGGTCATCCCGCACATCACCGATGAAATCAAAGGGAAGATCTACGCCGCAGGACGTGATTCCGGTGCGGATATCGTCATCACTGAAATCGGTGGGACCGTCGGGGACATCGAATCCCTTCCGTTTTTGGAAGCGGCACGCCAAGTGCACGCGGAACTGGAGAAAGACGACGTGGTGTTCATCCACACCGTTTTAATTCCCAAAGTCCCGGGAAGCGGCGAACTCAAAACCAAGCCGACCCAACATAGCTATAAGGAACTGATGTCCTTGGGGATCAAACCCAACATCATCGTCACCCGTTGTGAAGAGCGGATCGACGACGACATGCGCCGTAAGATCGCGATGTTCTGCGACGTACGTCCCAACGCGATCATCGAATCCGTCAACGTGGACAATGTCTATGAAGTCCCCCTGAAGTTCCAGGAACAAGGCTTCGACGAATACGTCCTCCATAAATTCAACATCACCCTTCCCCCGGCCGACATGACCGAATGGAAGGCGATGATCGACCGCGCCAGTTCGTTGAAAGAAATCGTCAAGATCGCATTGGTCGGCAAGTACGTCCAATTGCACGACGCCTATCTTTCCGTCAGCGAATCATTGAAACACGCCGGTTATCCGATCAATGCGAAAGTCGACATCCGTTGGGTGAATTCCGAGTGGTTGACGAAAGACACCTTGAAAGACGAACTCAGCGACATCGACGGGATTCTGGTTCCGGGAGGCTTCGGCGGACGCGGGATCGAAGGAAAGATCCTGGCGGCGAAATACGCCCGTGAAAACAACATCCCTTACTTCGGGATTTGCCTGGGCATGCAGATCGCGATGATCGAATTCGCGCGCAATGTCTGCGGTTTGGAAGACGCGAACTCCAGCGAATGGGACGAAACGACCACCAACCCGGTCATCCACTTGATGCCCGACCAAAACAACGTCAAAAACATGGGCGGAACCCTTCGTTTAGGGAATTGGCCGTGTTCTTTGGTGGAAGGGACGAAATCCAGGGAAGTGTATGGAAACGACTTGGTCCAGGAACGTCATCGCCACCGTTATGAATTCAACAACGAATATCGTGCGATCATGGCCGAGAAGGGCGTCGTCTTCAGCGGACTGAGCCCGGATGAATACTTGGTCGAAATCACCGAATTGAAAGACCACCCGTGGTTCGTGGGATGTCAGTTCCATCCGGAATTCAAATCCCGCCCCAACCGCCCTCACCCGTTGTTCTTCGGGTTTGTGCAAGCTTCTTTCAACTACAGCCAAAATAAGGTAAAATAAGCACGCAAAGCCAAGGAGGTAACACAATGGCATTAGTATCCGCAAAAGAAATGTTAGTCAAGGCAAGAGAAGGTCAATACGCCGTCGGACAATTCAACATCAATAATCTGGAATGGACGAAAGCGATCCTGCTTACGGCCGAAGAATTGAAATCGCCGGTCATCTTGGGGGTCTCCGAAGGTGCCGGGAAATACATGGGTGGCTACCGTACCGTCGTCGGCATGGTGAAGGGGATGATCGAAGATCTTAAGATCAGCGTCCCCATCGCTTTACATTTGGACCACGGTTCATTCGACGGCGCAGTGAAATGCATCGATGCCGGGTTCTTATCCGTCATGTTCGACGGTTCGCATTTACCGATCGAAGAAAACATCGCCAAGACCAAGGAATTGGTCGAACTCTGCCACGCCAAAAACATCTCCATCGAAGCCGAAGTCGGTTCGATCGGTGGGGAAGAAGATGGAATCATCGGCATGGGTGAAGTCGCCGATGTCAACGAATGCAAGAAAATCGCCGACCTGGGCGTGGATTTCCTCGCCGCCGGGATCGGTAACATCCACGGGAAATACCCCGAAAACTGGAAAGGTTTGAATTTCGACGTCCTGGGCGCCATCCAAACCGCAACCGGAAAACTTCCTCTCGTTCTTCATGGCGGATCGGGCATCCCCGACGACATGATCAAAACCGCGATTTCGCTGGGTGTCTCCAAAATCAACGTCAACACCGAACTTCAAGTCTTCTTCGCCGCCGCGACCCGTAAATACATCGAAGCCGGCAAAGACCTCGAAGGGAAAGGATTCGATCCCAGAAAGTTATTGAAGCCTGGATTCGACGCCATCCAAGCCGGCGTGAGAGAAAAAATCATCCTCTTCGGATCCAACAACAAAGCCTAAAACCAAGCGAAGACGACTTTCACCAAGTCGTCTTTCTTTATTTTAATGTGGTAATCGGTTACATTCCCCCAAGCTCTTCACATCACGAAAAACAGGTATATAATACACAATGGATACGGAGGGATACGAATGGAAAGCGTCAACATCATACTCAACCAACTGGTTCTCTTGGGGATCTTGCTCGGAATCGGATTCGGTTTCCGCAAAATCAAACTCTTCGATGAAAAAAACACCCACGGCATCGCCAAACTCGTGGTGAATTTATTGTTGCCGATGCTGATCTTCGAACTGGTCGCGGAAAGCGGTGTACAACCCTCGGCGTATCTGGACATGATGATGTATGCGGTCGCTGTCGCCCTGATCTATACCTTCATGTATTTCCTTGGAACGTTTCTTGGAAAACTCTTGGGACTTAGCGGAAAACGTCTGGATGTCTTCATCCTCTTCATGATGTTCGGCAACACCAACTTCTTCGGCGTCCCCCTCATCCTTTCCCTCTTCAATAATCCCACGGCATCCCTCAACCTCTCCCAACAGATGATCGTCGACAACCTTTTCCTTTGGTCGATCGGTCTTAACCTATGCAAACGCCATCTCGGAATCTCCGACCTACGCAGTCAAATCCGATCCATGGCCAACCCTACGACCATCGCCTTGGTTCTCGGTATCCTTTCCTTAACCACGGGCATCCATCTTACCGGACAACTCCAAAACGCGGTCCTTGGTTTGGCGGACAGTACGAAATATCTTTCGATGATCTACCTCGGGTCCCTGCTTGCCGGTTTGGATATCGCACCGATCATTAAAGAAAAGAGCATCTATGCCTTGGTCGTCGTAAAGATGATGCTTCTTCCGATCCTTTTCTTCGTTGTTTTCAAATTCTTCTTCCCGATTCAATCCGCACAGACCGTCGCGACCATGTTCGCCCTGCCGGGAATGGTCACCGTTTCGATCCTGGTGGCCATGCACGACTCCGATGCGACCTACGCCGCCGGCATCGTCTTCATCACGACCCTCCTCTGTTTAGTGACGCTTCCGCTGGTGACCTACGTTTTCACCCTGCTGTCATAGTCAAAACCCCGTTTCTCTGATAAAATAGGTGTGCTAAGGGAGGTTATCCATGGAAGAAGTACTAAAAATCAGAGGTGGCAATAAGTTGAAGGGTAGCGTTCGGATCAGTGGTTCGAAAAACGCAACCGTCGCTTTAATCCCCGCCGCCATCCTAGCCTCCACAGGTCCGGTAGCCATCGTAGGCGCCCCCGACATCTCCGATGTCGATTCCCTCGCGGAACTGTTGCGTTTTTTAAAGGTCGATGTCATCCAGAGTTCCAAAGAAAACATCGTCATCGATCCGACCCATATGGAAAATATCGCGTTGGATCATCCTGCGGTACAGAAACTGCGTGCTTCCTACTATTTCATGGGGGCGTTGCTTGGGAAATATAAGAATGTACGGATGAAAATGCCGGGAGGTTGTTATCTGGGTCCTCGTCCCATCGACCTTCATCTCAAAGGGTTCGAAGCCCTGGGGGCGACCGTCGAATATGATCGCGGCAGCTACCACATTTTCGCCGAAGAGCTTGTCGGTGCGAAAATCTTCCTTGATATTTCATCCGTCGGAGCCACCATCAACATCATGATGGCCGCGGTGTTCGCAAAGGGTCGCACCTTGATCGAGAACGCAGCGAAAGAACCGGAAATCATCGACGTCGCGACCATGCTGAATAAGATGGGGGCACACATCCGTGGAGCCGGGACCAACGTCATCACGATCGACGGTGTTGAAGTTTTAAACGGATGTTTCCATGAAATCATTCCCGACCGGGTCGAAGCCGGAACCTTCATCATCATGGCGGCCGCGGCCGCCGAAGAGATGACGGTCGAAAACATCATTCCCCAGCATTTGGAATCGCTCTTAAGTAAGTTACAGGAAATGGGTGTCGACATGACGGTCAACGTTGACAATGTCGTCGTACGTAACCATAACGGGAACCTGGTTGGGACGGACGTGCAGACTCTTCCGTATCCCGGATTCGCCACCGATCTTCAGCAACCGATGACGCCGCTTCTAACCCAGGCGCAGGGTGAATCCGTCATCAAGGAAACGATCTACGTCGAACGCTTCAAACATTGCGTCGAATTACAGCGCATGGGGGCGGATATCGAGATGATTCCGGCATCCGCCATCATCAACGGACCGGTGAAACTCTACGGGGACCGGGTGACCGCGACGGATTTGCGTTGCGGGGCGAGTCTGGTCATCGCGGGATTGATCGCCGACGGAGTGACCGAGATCCACGATGTCTATCATATCGACCGCGGGTATGAAAACCTGGACGGTAAGCTAAAATCGTTGGGCGCAGAAATCTGGCGTGAGAACATCGACGAATAACGAAAACAGACCCGGATGTTTCTTAGGAAACTCCGGGTCTTTTTGTGTCCAAGCCATTCTTGACTTTGTACTAACATAATGATAATATAAATTCATGAAAGCGTTATCACGCTTGATAGGAGAAAGAGGAAAGCTATGGATAAAATCATCGATTTGTTTGATAGAAAACTCTCGCCTATTGCTTCGAAGATTTCCGGTCAACGTCACCTGATCGCCATCCGCGACGGGTTGATCCTGACCATGCCGTTGATGATCGTCGGTTCGATCGTCATCATCTTCTCGACAGACTTCCCGATCCCGGGATGGGCCGACTTCATCACCGGAATTTTCCCGACGTGGGACGATTTCATTTGGGGTGTCGTCTTCCAATCCACCATGAGTCTGGCGGGTCTCATCGCCGTCATGGGGATTACGTATTCTTTAGTCAACAGTTATAAAGAAGAAGGAATCGTCGCCGCCGTGTTGGCCGTTTCCGCCTTCTTCCTCCTCCAAGACGGCTCGGCTTGGGCGTGGAATTCCAGCGCGCTCGGCGCGGAAGGCTTGTTCTTGGGCATCATCGTCGCCATGATCGTTTCCGAAATCTATGTCCGTATCGTCAAGGGGAATTTCGTCATCCGTCTACCGGAAAGCGTACCTGTCGCCATCAGCCGTTCCTTCGTCGCGTTGGTTCCGGGTGCGGTCATCATCCTTCTCTTCGCAATTACCCATGTCTTGTTTAGAATGACTCCGTATGGAACCGCAGGAGCCTTCATCGTCGCCGTCCTCCAAGCACCGTTGGTCGCCATTTCCGCCAGTTACATCGGTGCGATGTTGACAAGCTTCTTTATCTCGATCTTCTGGTGTTTCGGCCTGCATGGCGACTTGATCGTCGGAGCCGTCACCGTCCCTCTGCTTCAAGCCGGTTATCTTGAAAACGTCGAAGCGTTCCGTCTTGGCTTGGCCATCCCGAATGTCGCCGTCGAAGGATTCCAATCTTTGTTCTTGAATGTCGGCGGTACCGGTGGTACATTAGGGTTAGCCGTTGTCTGTGCCTTCTTCTCGAAATCGAAACAGTTGAAACTGGTCGGCCGTCTTTCCTTGGCCCCTGGCATCTTCAACATCAATGAACCCATCGTATTCGGTCTCCCGATCGTTATGAACCCGATCCTGATCATCCCTTACCTCTTGTCCCCGTTGGTTGTTGCAACCATCACCTACTTGGCCATGAGCGCTGGATTGGTCAATCGAATCGTAGCGGCACCTCCGTGGACGACACCTGTCTTCTTGTCAGGCTTCATCGCTACGGGCGGAGATTTCCGCGCAGTCATCCTACAAATCATCAATATCGTGATCGTCATCGCATTCTACTATCCGTTCATCGCGATGTGGGATCGTAAACAATACGCTTTGGAACAGAGTTCGGTAGAGTAAACAAAGTGAAGTAAGGTTGCTTCGGCAACCTTTTTACTGGAGGGCACCCATGATACAAGAAACACTCATTCTGGCTGGCGGAAAAGGCGAGAAGTTCTGGCCGTTTCAGAGCACCCGCAACAAATCCATGATTCCGATTTCCAACACGCCGCTGCTTGTCCATACGGTCGATGCGCTGATCGAGAGCGGGATGGAACACATCGTCATCGTTTCCGCGACCCACAGCGCCGCGATACGGAATGCATTTCGTAAGCAAGCGGAAGTCGACGTGGTGGAGATCGCCGAGTCCAAGGGGAGTGCGGATACGTACCTGCAGGGGTTGGGGAAACTCAACAACCCGACCCGACCTTTCTTCGTGTTGCATGGGGATTGCCTGGTTCAAACCGAAGATCTCGTTTCATTCTTAGATCAAGCGAAGCTTCACGACGCTTTGATTTTCCCGCTTCGCGAGCCCTCCACCAACTGGATCGCCTGTCGTCTGGACCAAGGGAAAGTCGTCGACTTCGGTGGACATCACCGCGGGAATCTCATGACGCATCAACTCGCCGGGTTCATCGCCGACGGAAGTTTCGCCGGTTATTGCGAAGTCAACCCCGGGAAGTTCACCAACTTGAAAGTCGGGGTCGGATCCCCGCAGGAAAACTACATAGAAGTCTCACTGATGGATGCGATGGCGGACGGTTTGTCATTGAACGCCCGCATCGCATCCCAGCCGGTCTTCGACATCGACAAACCTTGGCATGCGATGGAAGCCAACGTCTACATGAATCAAAAACGTTGTTCGGAATTGAAATCAAACGAACTGGCAGAAGGGGCGTCGATCGACCCGACCGCACGGATCGACGGGTTTGTTCGAGTAGGGAAAAACAGCAACATTCCTGCCGATCTTGCTGTTTTTCCCTACTCGAAC
>DOUE01000027.1 GCA_003520745.1 Erysipelotrichaceae bacterium | reverse complement strand
CCGTCTGGCGGCATCTACGAATCCGTCGAAGGTGTCGGGACCTCCTTTATCAACCGCGTCGACGTCCGTCCAGGCGATGTCGTGGTCGTCATCTCGAATTCGGGACGCAACCCTTTACCGATCGAAATGGCGATGGGATGCAAAGCGAAAGGCGCGAAGATCATCGTGATCACCGCGCTAAANNTAACCTCGCTCATCATCCAGGCGCTGACTTATCGGACCGCCGAACTCATCGAAGAATCCGGCAAGATCGCCCCCATCTACAAGTCGCAGAACATCGATGGCGGACGAGCGTTCAACGAGAACCTGGAACTTCCCTACAAAGACAGACTGAGTCGAACCTAAAAACAACGAAGCGATTCCCAAGAACGGAATCGCTTTTTTTCACTTTTGATCGGCTGTGAACTTGATCCCCGCGCTTTGACGTGCCGCACAGAGGACTTCCAGCACATTGCGGATCTGTTTGAGTTGCTTGCGATACGTTTCTTCATCCTTCTCGTTGATAACACGAACGATCTCTTTCAAGGTGTAGGTCATGCTTTCATACTCATGGGTTACGGTGATGTCTTTCTTTTCCCCGACATCCAAGATCACAGTATCGATCCGCGAAGCGGTCGGAGAGGCGTAGATCGTCCCTTTCTCACCTTGGATCGTGATGCGGTTGTCGCAACGGCTATTCTTGCTTTGGACAAGGCTCGCCAAGAAGCCGTCATAGGTCAAGGTCAGATTTCCCGAGATATCGATACTGTTGGGTAATTGCGATGCGATATAAGTTATATTGTTGGGCATCCCGAACAGATCCACCATCAGATGTACGCCGTAGACGCCAAGGTCGACCAGCGCCCCGCCCGAGAATTCATCGGAGAACACGTTGGGCGTTTTGCCGGCCAGGAGGTCGTTGTATTTGCGCGAGTATTGGCTGAAGTTCATCGTGATCATGCGAACCGGCGCGATGTCTTCCAGGTGGTCGCGAATCACGTGCGTATTAGGAAGACAGAGAACGCGGTTCATCTCGAACACCATGGTCCGGGTTTCTTCCGAGATGTCGATCAACGCGTCCAGTTCCTTCAGATTGGACAAGAAAGGTTTCTCAAGGATGGTGATCTTTTTCGCCGACAGCGCTTTACATGCGTACTCGAAATGCAGACTGTTGGGCAAACCGATGTAGACGGCGTCGATCCGCACATCCTTCAGCATCCCCTCATAGTCCGTGAACGTCAGTTCGACTTTATGTTTCTTTGCGAATTCCTTCGCTTTCATTTCATCCCGGCTCTGAATGGCGACCACTTCCATCCCCTCGACGAACTTCGCGCCTTCCGCAAACAATTCGCTGATCATCCCCGTTCCTACGATACCCACTTTGATCATATGTCCACCTGTCTTTCTTCATTCAGTGTACCCTCATGACAAGCGTCTGTAAATCGTAAATACAACGAAATGGCAGTTAAAAAAAAGTGAATCGATGAAAATTCGCAACTCGCAAGAATTAGGATTATAATGAAATCAGATGAAACGGAGGGTTTCATATGAGCGTACTCGCTGCATTTGTCCTTCCTCACCCCCCTATCGCCCTGAGTGCCGTCGGCAAAGGGGAAGAAGCGAAAATACAATCGACGATCGAAGGGTTTCGCCAGGTCGCACGCGAAATCGCAGTGCTTCAACCGGAGACGATCGTCATCAGTTCCCCCCATTCCCCCTTGTACGGCGATGCGTTTTTCGTGTCCGACAATCTGAGGGAACAGGGGGATTTCGGTCGGTTCCGCGCAAAGGAAGTCAAGATCGACGTCCAAACGGATATCGAATTCGTCCAAGCCTTGAAACGGAGTAACCGCGGTTTCCTTGTCGGTTCGTCGGAAATCCCGGACTTGGACCATGGGGTCATGGTCCCTTTGCATTTCATCCAACAAGCCTATCCTAATTTCAAATTGGTTCGGATCGGTCTCTCGATGCGGCCTTTCGATACGCATGTCGACATCGGGAAAACGATCCGCGATGTCGCACAAACTTTGGATCGCAGGATCGTTTTCATCGCCAGCGGTGATCTATCCCATCGTTTAGCCCACGACGGACCCTATGGCTATGCGAAAGAAGGCCCGCGCTTCGACAAGATCATCCAGTCCGTGTTGGAAAACGGGGACTTCGAGAAACTGCGGTCGATTTCCGCCGGGATGTGCGAACAAGCCGGGGAATGCGGTTACCGTTCACTGGTCATCTTATCGGGCGTGGTGGAAGGCATGGGTTTCACGGCGAAACTGCATTCCTATGAAGGGACCTTCGGGGTCGGCTATGCCACCGCGAGTTTCCTGCCCAAATCCATGAAAGCGCAAGATCCGTATCTCCGTTTGGCGAAGCTTTCGGTCGAAAACTTCGTCCGTAATAAACGCGAAACCGAACTCCCCCTGGATACCCCGGATGAACTTTTGAAGAAACGAGCGGGAGTGTTTGTTTCCCTGCACCGCCGGGGTCAGTTGCGCGGATGCATCGGAACGATCTCCCCGACCCAGTTCTGCGTCGGCAAGGAAGTGCTGCGCAACGCGGTTTCCGCCTGTAGCGAAGACCCGCGCTTCTATCCCGTACGACCGGAGGAACTCTCCGAGCTTGTCTATAACGTCGATGTCCTGCAGCCACCCGAAACGATTCAGTACGCTTCCCAACTGGATGTGAAGAAATACGGCGTCATCGTGTCGAAAGGACACCGTAAGGGATTATTATTGCCGGATTTGGAGGGGGTCGATTCGATTGCCAAACAGATCGAAATCGCCCTGTCGAAAGGCGGGATCGAGGCCGATGAAGACTATGTCCTTCAACGCTTCGAGGTGGTGCGTCATCATGAATGAATGCACCCTGTGTTTCCACCATTGCATCCTCTCGGAAAACCAAACCGGGTTTTGCCGGGCACGCAAGAACGAGAACGGGAAGATCGTGCCGGTGTCCTATGGACACGTCACCTCGGTCGCCCTGGATCCGATCGAAAAGAAACCCTTGCATCGCTTTTATCCCGGTCGAAGGATTCTGTCGATCGGCGGGTTCGGATGCAATCTGAGATGTCCCTTCTGTCAAAACCACGAGATTTCGATGGCGGATGAAATCCATGCGAAAACGACGCCCTTCCCGCCTGAACAAGCCCTGAAGCTCGCGCTTGACCTGTTGAACCAAGGCAACATCGGAATCGCCTACACCTACAACGAACCTCTGATTTCCTATGAATATGTCTATGATACGGCGAAATTGGTCCATGAGGCGGGATTGAAGAACGTGTTGGTGACCAACGGGTCGATCGAAGAAGAACCACTACGAAAACTCATGCCCTACATCGACGCCCTGAACATCGACCTCAAAGGCTTCACCCAGGATTTCTACGATAAACTGCACGGGGATCTCGCTTCGGTCAAACGCACGATCGCGATCGCCAACGAAAGCGCGCATGTGGAGATCACGACCTTGGTCATCCCGGGGGAAAACGATAGCGAAGAGGACATGGAGAATGAGGCGAAATGGATCGCCTCCTTGGATCCCGACATCCCCCTGCACCTCTCCCGTTTCTTCCCGCACTATCACTGGCGCGACCGTCCGATCACACCGATCGAAACCCTGCATAAACTGGAAGCGATCGCCAAGAAACACCTGAAACACGTCTATCTGGGGAATGTATGAAAAAGGATGTCCACGACGGACATCCTTTTACGATTAGGCTTGTACGAGTAAACGTCCGTCGAGCGGGAGGAATTCCTTCTCGCGAAGCGGGGCGCTTGGATTCCCGAAGGGCATCTGGGCGACCAGTTTCCAGTTTTCAGGAAGTTCGAACGTTTCTTTCACATTCTCTTCAATCAACTCGTTGTAGTGCTGAAGTGAGGCACCGACCCCTAAGGTCGTCAAACCGCTCCATACGACATACTGAAGCATGCCGCTGGACTCCGTGGACCAGATCGGGAAATTATGTTGGTAAAGCGGAAAGGCTTCCTGCAGGCCCTTGACGACCGCCGTATCCTCGAAGAACAAGACGGTTCCGTAGGCCGCGGCGAACCCGTTGATTTTATCATCGGTCGGTTTGAAACTCTCCGCCGGAACGATTTTACGTAGCGCTTCGCGGGTGATCGACCATAAAGTGTCATGTTTTCCATTCAGCAACAGTACGACACGCGCACTCTGGGAGTTGAACGCGGACGGCGTATGCAGAACGGCATCTTCAAGCAACGATTGGATCGCTTCATCGGAAACTTGGATTTCCTTGTTTAACGCATAGTGGGTACGTCTTGCCTTCAAGACATCGGTGAATTCTTTTTTCATGTTTTCTCCTCCATCACAAACGGATGTTTACTTACTTATTTCTTGTAAGTAAGTATATTATTGCATGTGACTTCGCAGACGACAACGCATATGCCCGAAGAATTTTTATCCTTGTTCGACGGGGGTCGGTTCCCCGTCGATCTTGAAGTATCTGACCGAGAAACCTTCTTCTTCGATGCTTGCATAGTCATGCCCGGCATCGCTGTTCCAGCACGCCAAAACCGTGAGGATTTCGCTTGAGGTGTTGATCAGGCGATGGGCGACATTCCCTTGGATATAGTGCAACGAATTCGGCTCGACCTCTTCCGTCCACCAATGGCGATCGCGATCCATCAAAAGCAGGAGCCCTTCCCCTTTCAGGCAGAGATAGAACTCGGTTCGGTTGGCGATGGCGTGGTAGTGGCCCTTGGTCATGAAATATTCGCCGTTGATCGTCCCGGGATAAAGATAGCTGGTCCCGAACTGGAGCCCGCCTTCGTTCTCATCTACCTTAAAGACTTCGACGCGATAGTTGATTTGGTCCAACACGTCTTGATCGATGCCTTCCGTATTCGCATACATACGCAAGGTGTTCGAAATCGTACGTTGAACTTTCGTCACTTCATTGTCTTTTCCGTTTAGCGTCCCCTGTAGAATATCGTAGGTCGCTCTGGATGGATTGATCATATTTCTCCTTAAGGGATGAAGTTTTCCCATTGTTCTTTAACGTTTGAGGCTTTAACCACGAACATGAATCGATCGTGGTCTTTTTCATACTGCCTATAAATCGCAACCGAAGGTTCGATTCCGAATTCGCTGTATACCCTGGGTCGCTTCACGATCAGCGGTTCGGCGTCGTATGCAGGGTTATGCCGCCACTGGAGTTTCCCGTCGGCTAGAATCGGGAAGTATGCCAATCCGCGATGCGCGCGTACATCCTTGTAGTCAAATCCATAATCGCGGACGCACCAGGCACCAAACGCCAACGGTTGGTCGGGATCGGCGCTGATGGTCGCATGCGCCCATCCCGGTGGGACCAGGATGATGTCCCCGGGCAAGCCTTCGACGGCGAAGCATCGCCCGCAACGGTCTTTGGCGGATTCCTGCATATAGATGACGGCTTTGCCGCTCCATATTTCATAGACTTCGGGGGTCGATTCGTTACAACTCGCGGAAACCGCATGGATGTGTCCTTGGCTTCGGATCGGTTCATCCCCAAGTCGGCCTTTCGCATACAGCACCGTCCCGTAAAGCAGGTTGCGTCGGATCAATTCTTCACGATCCTTCGTCTGACCGACATCCATCGCGATCGCATAGACGACGTCCGGACCGGTACATGTCGGATCCATCAACGATGGACGGATCGAATCCAACATCCTTCGTTCGACGATCGGTCCAAAGGTATCCTGTCCATAATGGTAAACCATCTTCTCGAAATCGACTTCGATCGCAAATCCCGGATCGAAGGATAATGTTTCTTTCATCTCAGCGCACATACGCACGGATCACCTTCACGCTTTCATTGTGTAACGGACGCAATCTGAACTCCCCGACGGATGCAGGGATGATGAAGGTTTCCGCATAATGGATAAGATAGGGTTGAAAGGATTGGTCCTTACTTTCCACGACGATTTCCTTTCCTTCGATCAGATTCAGCATCTGCACGGTGCCCTCGGTGCTCAACTCGATCGGTTCATCAAACGTATGCCGTCTTGTTTCGATGAACTCACGTTCATGCAAGCCGGTTTTTTCCTCAAGATGATGGTTCGATTCGGACTTCGTTTCGAATCGGTTGATCAGGTTCTCTTTTA
>DOUE01000001.1 GCA_003520745.1 Erysipelotrichaceae bacterium | reverse complement strand
TCGATCGGTTCATCAAACGTATGCCGTCTTGTTTCGATGAACTCACGTTCATGCAAGCCGGTTTTTTCCTCAAGATGATGGTTCGATTCGGACTTCGTTTCGAATCGGTTGATCAGGTTCTCTTTTACCCATTTCGTATCCCGATCGAACTGGATCACGTTCTCCCCATGTTCGATATGCACGGGTCGAGGCAGGCCATCCATTCCGACCCGATCCCAATCCCACAGTTTGAACGTGAAGATGTAGGGGGTCGCACTGATCTCCAGGATCATCGCGTTCTTGCCTGAACAGTGGACCGTCCCGGCCGGAATCAAGAAGTGGTCATGTTTTTTCGCCGGGAAACGGTTGATGTATTTTTCATCCGGGAAACAAATCGAGCCCTGTTGTGCCGATTTCAAATCCGCGATCATTTCCTTTGGATCGATTCCCTCTTTGACACCGAGATAGACGGTTCCATCGTCTTTCGCATCCAGGATGTAGTAGCTTTCATCCTGTGTATAATGCATCCCGAAATTCTCTTGGATGTATTCCGTCAACGGATGCACTTGAAGGCTCAGATGCTGCCCTTCCATCGTATCCAGAAAATCGAAGCGGATCGGGAATTCCAAGCCGAAGCGGGCATGGACGGATTCCCCAAGCAAACTTCTGGCTTGCATGAACACAAGGTCAATCGAAGGGACTTGCACGATCGTATCTTTGTATTGAAGAAACAGACTGTTTTCTTCCGGGACGCCATCGAAACACCAGGCATAGTTTTCCTTTTTAGGATCAAGTCGACATACATCTTTCATCCATTGCCCGCCCCAAACCCCGGGATCGAAGAAAGGGACGACCCTGAAGGGTTGGCGGGATGTTTGTTTCAGTCCATCGAGGAATGCGGTCGATGTGACCAGCTTAGGGTCGTTTTGCGTATTCGTATCCAATAAAAAATCAAAGCGGGTGAAGACATCCCGTTTGTGTCGATCCGCCATGCGCCACTCCACAAAAAAACCGCGCTTGTATTTACGCAAGATGTCTTCCTGGTGGTTATCGCACTTCCAATTTCCAATCTCTTGGCTACGGTAGCGTTGCTGGATTTCCCACCTGGCCAAATCCGCATACACAAGCAAATCGGCTTGAGTAACCAACGACGCCCCGACACCGATGACACAATATTGTCCGTTACACCGATCGATTCTTGCCTTCAGTTGATTAAACGCCTCTTGGTCGATGAACTCTTCCAGGCGATGGTTTGAAAGGATGCCAAAAACACGATCATCGGTTAAATGACGTTGGATCTTTTCCGTTATTTTTTCTCCCGAAATGAATGCATCATCGAAGAGAAAGATCTCCGTGATCCCCATCGGCCGGATCAACCGGTCGATGATTTCCTCGACCCTCACCCCGGGATAACAGTCGATGACAAGACTTCTTTTCCCGCTCATCGCTTGATTCAATCTTTGAATGATATCGTCGTATCCATGATCCGCCTGGTCGTCGTATCCCGTCACGACCACCGTCGGGTATTTTTCGTACTGTGAATTCAGACTCACTTCACATCCTCCAGACCCGCCGTGCGCTGATAGAGATGGATGAAGAACCCGACGAGTTCCTTGAGCAGGATGGCGTTCATCAAATGGTCCTGGGCATGGACCATCAACACGTTCAACTGAACCGGATCCCCCGAAGCTTCCTGTACGATGAGTTGGGTTTGGATTTTATGGGCGGTAAGCAGCGATTCTTCTCCTTGCTCCACCAGTCGCTTCGCTTCGTCGATTCTTCCCGACTTGGCTTCGTTGATGGCGCGAAGGAAGAGCGAGGAAGCATCCCCTCCGTTACAGATTAATTGAAACGGTATGTTTTCATTGAGGTTTTCCATGATTTTTCTCCTATTGGACATTTTGTAGATAGAATTCATACAGTAAAGCAATCACCGCATCGAACGTCGCACACTTGGCCAACCGTTGGATATTGGCCTCATCCATGGCGAAACGAGAGATGATGGCATAGAAATAATTGAGGTAGTGGATATCCTCTTTCGCGATTGCGAAAAGCAGCACGACAGAGACTTTTTGATTGCCCCATTCGATCGCCTCTTGAAGGGTCGCAATCGCGACGCTGGTCTTCAAGGCATGCACGATGGTCGCATGGGGTAGCGCGACCCCGGTCTGGATCGACGTCGGAATCAGGGATTCACGCTCCAGAACGGAAGCTTCGAACGCGTCGTCGACGAAGGATCCTTCCTTTAGACGACCACAGAGATATCGAATGCATTCCTCGCTTTTCTTGACACGTATGGATGGATAGAATTGGTCATGGGCGAAGAACACGCGGGTCAAGGTGTTGAAATTACGTTTCTTGAGTTTCTCGATTTCCTTCGTCAAGATGGCTTGGATGGAGAAACGATCCCCCATCGACACTTCCGGACGGATGATGAGATCGGGTGTCTTCCCCCCGACTTTGATCATCGACGTCGACAAGATGACATCCGGCATCGTCTGTGTCTGGATGAACTGTTCCAACTCCGCCGCGGATACGATTTCGATACGTTCGATCATGCTTTCTTGACGCAGGACCTCGTTGTTTTTGATGATGTATTTGACGACCGAACGTCCCTCAAGAGCGACGACGAGTACTTTTAAACGATCACGGACGATGTTACCGCGCTGCAGGCTTTCGTAGGTGTCGGCGAGATGGCAAACGATGAAACTGATTTCATCCTGATGGAAACGGATCCCCATGATTTCGGAGAGCCGGTTCCCGATATAGAGTGCGACGTCGAACAGGAATGGATATTCCCGTTTCATCTGTTCGATGATGGGATTCTTGATGAAAATCCCCTTCTCCATCCTTAGGATGGCGATCTTGATGTGGATCGTGAGATCGATCGCCAATTCCGTCTCATGGGTGAAATCCAGGGCATAATGCGTCTTCACTTCGTTCAATACTTGGCGGATCGCCATGAAAATCGGCTCGCTCAGCACATCCCCGCTTCGCCCAAAGCCTTCGACTTCTTCCATCGTTTTCACCATGGACAAGCTTTCGTTGAGCAGCTCCACATCTTGGGGTGAAATCGAAAGTTCGAAAATTTCAAAAAGACGGCATGTGATCCACACGACCAATCCGCTCTCGGGGTTTTGACGGGACTCCGTATCCTCTTCATTGTCTCCGCTTGTGTTTGAGGTCACGGCTTGTTCGGAAATCATCAGCACCGTGATCAATAAGGATCGAAACGAAAGATAGCGAGAGAAGTATTTCTCTTCCACCAACAGTTCAAGAAGCATGTCCGATATGGCCGGGACATCGATCTTGGGGAAAATGCGTGCGAATTGTTCGGGCGTCGAATAACCCAAATTGTTTTTAATCCAATGGATCAATAACTTGACTTGGTCAAGACGTCTTCCTTGAAACATGAACGTATCGTTGTGTCGCTCCAGGGAAAGCGGGAAACCATGGGATTGGATTTCTTTTCGAATCAAATGCAGATCCGTCAACAAGGTCGATTCGGAAACATACAACGCGTTGGCGAGGTCGAAGTAGTCGATGCCGGTCGGGGACAGGATCATCTCTTTGATGACCACCGCCAACCGTTCCCGTGCGTCCAGGACGTTCTCGACGTTCAGCGATTTGAAATCGACCTCACGGTTATAACGATATCCGTACTGCTTCGAGGTCTGGATGACGGGTTCGTTGAAAACCGCCTTGATGCTCTCGATATCCATCCGGATCGTACGATCGCTTACGGCTAAAAGTTCAGACAATTCGCTTCCTTTGACCCAGTCTTCCTTGATGTACAAGGTAACCAGGATTTTTTCCTGTCGCTTGGAAAGCATCGGTTTCATCCGCTCTACCTCCATGTTCTACCTATTCGTAGTGTAAACGATATCGACAATAAATGAAATGGGGGGAATGCATGTAGATGGAGACCAACTCCGTGTGCGGGTGGACGATCGAAGAGAATGGTACGCAGCGTTGGCCGATCGACGTCGCATCGCCGCCGATATAGAGACCGGACTGATTCAGGAAGAGCTCGTCCATCAAGCCTTCCTTCATGAAAATATGGGTGACGGTCGGTGATTCCACCAGCAAGGTATCGACGCCGATCTTTTTGAGAATCTTCATTCCCATCCGGTTATCGAATTTCCGCTCCCGGTTCGTAACGATGATGTACGATTTTTGCGGATCATAGACGAATTCGCCGACATTGACAGACTCGACATCATCAAACGGACCGATCACGATTGCTTCTTTGGATGAATGGGTACGGATGTGTTCGACCCCTGCCGATGTCGTGTAGAAGAAACTGGGCATTTCGGGATGGGTAAACTGTGCGGCTTCGAATGCGATATCCGTACCGTCAAGCGTCACGACGATTCGCCAAGGGATTTCATTCTTATGGCGATCGACGCGATGGGCGGAAATGTTGGCGTCGTAGCAATGCCCCGTTCCGCCTGAGTTGACTTCTTTCGCGATGGACTGTGTTCCGCAAAGGATCGCATCCGCCGAACCGCGCAAGACGTTCAAAATCCAATAATCGACCATACTCCCATCCCCCGCGAATTTATTGTTGCGGGCGACCAACGGACCTTGCGGAGCGTCCGCAAAGGCGATTTTCCCATCCACCGACATGACAAGCGAATTGTAGGCATACGGACGGTCTTCCGGAAACGCACCGAACATCAAATCCCTCCCGAACACTTCCCTAAGTTGAGGTAAAGCCACCCCTTCATTGGGCAAATCGACCTGTTGATTAAAATAAAGTTCATTCAACTTAAGCCGTGGATAATCAAATGCGATTTTCTTCAGGTTAGTCATAACCACTCCTTACTCCATCAACCGATGGCGGGTATACATGAAATGCGGTGAATGCATGGAGAGATGGATCAATTCGGTATGGGGATGAACTTTCGAAGTGAACGAATTCCCCCGCTTACCGATCGAAAGGGCATCGCCACCGACATAGAGACAGGAGATGTTGATGAACAGTTCGTCCATCAACCGCTCTTCCAGAAACAAGTGCGTCATCATCGGGGACTCGACCAACAAGCGCTTGATGCCCATTTTATGCAGCATCCGCATCGCGATGTGAGGATCCGGCAGATGTCCGTGACCGCAAATCATGGCGTACTTCTGCGCAGGGTCGACAACGAAATCATCAAACGTAACCTCGTCGGGACTACCATACGGGCCAAGAACCACCATGTCCGGGAAATGTTCCTTGAGTCTGTCCAAGGCATTGAGAACGGTATAAAAGACGACCGGGATTTCGCCACATGCAAATTCTTTATGATCGAACGGGATGTCGGTGCCATCCAAGGTCGGGATGACGTTGATCGGAACCGGTGATAAGCCTTTGGCGATCCGTGCGTCTTCCAGGGTTTGGTCATAGATGTGCCCCGTCGCCGTCGGTTCGCTTCGAAGCGTGTTGGCCCCGAAGAGAATGGCGTCCGCACTGCTCCGCAACAGGTTCAAAAGCCACCAGTCCGTCAGCGCCCCCGTCGGGTCATAGTGGTTCTTGGAAGCGATCAGCGGTCCTTCAGGCGCGTCGAGAAACGCGATTTTGCCATCGATCGATGTGACGACCGAGTTGTAGATGAAGGGGCGTAGGAGTTCGTGTCCTTGAAACCGAAACGGTTCCCCGAGGACTTTCCTGACCGATTCACAATCGACGACGATGTCTCCGTCACGATAGGCCGGATGGGAGAAGAGCGTCGTAAGCTTCATCTCATCGTAAGGGAAACCCATCTTGGGTAGGTTCGAAGACATCATTTGTCCCCCCCGCAAACCGGAAGATGGATCCCGGTGATCCATGCGGAAGCATCGCAACTCAGGTAGAGGACCGCTTCGACGATATCTTCCACGGTGCCGATCCGTTTCAAGGGATAGAACCCTGCGTAAAGATCAAGCATCTTCTGAGGGTCTTCCGACTCCCGGATCCTCTTTTGGATCATCGGCGTATCCACGATGCCGGGCATGACGGTATTGGCCCGCACCCGCGGCGCATAATCCAATGCGATGCATTCGGTCATCATGTTGACGGCCGCCTTCGATGCATTGTACGAAACCCTCTCGGGGATGGCCTTGACCGCCATGTTCGACGAGATGTTGACGATCGTCGAGGGTTGTTTCTTAAGTTCCCCGATACTCGCCTTGCACATGGCGAACGTCCCGTAGACATTGATTTCAAAGGTTTGGCGGAAGGTATCCATACTCATGGTTTCAAGCGTCCCTTCACGCGTGATCCCGGCGGAGTTCACCAACCCGTCCAGTTTTCCAAACTTCTCGACAGTCGTTTCGACAGCTCTCATGCAGTCTTGAAGATTCGTCACATCACCGCTCATATACTCAAATGAAGGATGGATTATGTCGCATGTCTTTTCCAATGAAAACCCGACGACCTTCGCCCCTTCGGACAAAAAACGTTTGGAAATGGCTTTACCCATGCCCGAGGCAGCACCGGAGACAAGAAATACGCGATCGTTGAGACTATGCATGTTGATTCTCCTTCATCGTGTTTTCTTCCACGTTTAGATAATTCGCGGAATGATAGAGATATTTATAGAACTTCCCTTCCTGTTTGTCCGCATACCATTGATTGAGTCTCTTGGCGGCCATCTCGCAACGCGTCAACGCCTGACGATTTTGTTTAGCCGGTAGGACATCCGTTTTACTGGCATAGATGAAGTCTACGATCCCGGCATCGAGATGGGAGAAGACGAACTCGACTGTGGTTTCGACCGACTTGGCCATCGAATGCCACTTCGAACCCGTCGTCATGATGAATACGCCGGCTTTATCCCAGTTTGAAACCGTATCTTTGCGAAAAATCAGTCCGCAGGAAATCGTTTGAAGGCGAGAGAAGAACGACAATAGAGGTCCTGTGATCGTTCCAAACCACATCGGAGAAGCAATGACATAAGCATCGGCGGCTTGAATGCGATCGAGGATGCCCGAGAATCCATCTTTGATCGAACATCCCGGTTTTTTTCGACAATAACCGCAATCGATGCAAGGTTTAACACGAAGTTCGTCAAACACATTGATGATTTCCACTTCCCCGGCGACGTGTTTAACAAACTCATCCACCAAAGCCATGGTATGCCCCTTGCGATTGGGTGAACCTACAAAAACGATCACCTTCATTTCAATCCACCTTCACTGTCATTCTGACTTTATACAACCCGTGGTTGTTTTCCTTGTGGATCCTTCGTACGATACGAAACGGACTTCCGAAGGTCGCCATGAACCGTTGGTCGATTTCCTTCAGTTTCTCCAAAGGGATCGACTTCCACTCCTCCATGGTCTTCCAAATCAACAAGGTGTGGACTTCACCCGGTACGTTGGCGTTCACCCAGACTTCTTTTGACAAGAAGCCGTCATATTGCGAGAGTTCATAGGTCCAGATGGCTTCATCCAAGCGGATGAACTCATTTACCTTTGAAGAGTCGTCGAGTTGAAACACAAGGTGTTCGATAGGATAATTGACATTCTCTAGAATCGTATTCAGCATAGTGATTCTCCTTTCATAAAGAAGAGTAGCCATCGATTCGATCGCTTGGCTACTCCTCATGATTATTGACTTAATCGGGACGCTTTGATCGCCTTGAAGGTTTCCGCCAAAATCGGAACAGCCGCCATCATACCGTAGTCTTCTTTATTGATCACCAGAACCGGTATTCTCAACCCTTTTTCAGCGACGACTTTCTCGACATCCTGCTTAATCATCGACACTTGCGGACCAAGAAGGACACAATCGCATCCGTCGAGCCGTTGGGCATATTCTTCCTTGCCCCACGCATCGATTTGAATGCCTTTGTCTCTGAATTTCTCCGATTCCTGAATGACCTTACGCATATTGTTGACGAGGATACTTGTCGACAATCCTCCATAACAGACGAGCATGATTTTCATAATGATTCCTTTCTTGACGAAGGGGTCGCCAGAGAGTGTGGCGACCCTTCTTTCAATGACTAGATATCGAGATCGAGATCGTCCAAGGAGCCCTGTTTGTTTTCAGCGGCTGCCTTTTCTTGCTCGATCGCACGTTTTTCGACGATTCTAAAGAACGGAAGATAGACGAGTACGCCAGCCAAGAGAATCGCGGCTGCGACAAGGATGAATCGGAAGTCGGTCGTCGCGACGACACCGCCGATGGGAATCGGGGTATAGGGCGAAACGAGAACGAACGGATTCATGAAACCGAGTTTGATCGAGTACCAGCCGATGATGGCAGCGACTTGCGCCGATACCACCCAAGGAATCAACATGACGGGATTGTAGACGATCGGGAGTCCGAATACGATCGGTTCTCCGATACCGAAGAAGGACGGAATGAAATTGAGGCGTCCAATCGCTTTAAACCGCTTGGATTTGGAAAGCAGCGTGAGGATCATGATGGATCCACAGAGACCCGATCCGGTCAAACCCGCAAGATTCCACATGAAGTCGGGAGTGAAGATGAACATGTCTTTCATCGCTTTTCCGGCTTGCAACATGGCAGCGTTGGCATCGGCGTTCTGGAAGGCGACACCGATCCAAATCGGAGCCATGACGGCGTAACCGTGGATACCAAACCACCAGAGAAGCTGAACGAAGAGGAGGATCAATAGAATTCCAGGCAAGGTGTTGACGGAAGCCGTCAGAGGGGAGAACAAGACTTCAACCAACTTGACGATCGGAGTGCCGGAGACGGTTTCGATACCGTATTTCAGCAGAGCCACAATCAGGATGGAGAACAGGATCGGCCACAGATTTTCAAAGGAACGTTTGATCGGTGTCGGAACCCCGGCACCCAAGTCGATCGTGAAGTGAAGTTTATTCACGAAGATATGCATGATTTCAACCGTCAACAAGGCGACGACCAAAGCGGTGAAGATGCCTGTACCGCCGAAGTAAGACAAGTCTTGACCGCCGGTTTCAGTCGTCAACGTTGCGACAAGAGCGAACGCCATGACCGAAGCGACGATACCGCCGATATCCCATACTTTACGTTCTTTCGCATAGTAATAGCCGATGAACGCGGCGACGAATAAGGCCATTAATCCAAACGATGCGAAATAGATCGGATTGGTGACTTTGGCGATGGCATTACAGACATCGACAAACCATTTCGGCATGTTCGGGATCGAAGGCAATTGCCAGAATAGAATCGGGATGGATCCGACAAGCGTCACCGGAATAAGTGTCATCATTCCACGACGTACCGCGGCCATTTGGGGGTTGGCTTCCAATTTCGCTGCGAACGGAAGCAATAATTTCTTCAACAACTCTTCAAAGTTCTTCATGATTTTCCTCCTAGAATAGAGTCCCCTTATGAACTTGATTCTGTCTATATCATAATGAGTATCGACATTCGCCACAAATAAGCGTTTTCCTAATCGGTTAGGAAATAAGATTCTCGCCAAAAATCTTTTACCACCTCATTATAACGCAAATAAAAGGACCGCCAAGATTCGACGGTCCGATACAATTCGATTCTTTCGATTCCAGACTATTCGACTCAAATCAGTAACTCGATACGAACAGATATCCATTCCATTCGAATCCAATCCCGACGAAGATCTTCACTCGGTATTCTCTTCTATTCTCTTCCATTCCCGTCTATTCTTTTCTATTCTCTTCGATGCCAAGCTAAGAAATCTTAACCGATCGAAGCACTACAACTACACCCATAATATAGCACAAACGGGGGGTAGAGTCAATCAAGGCACGTCGATCGACCGGTTTGCATCGATGAAATGTGAATCGACTTTGGTTAGTAAATGACGGACTCATCCGTCGTTTCAAAGGATTCTTGGTTATTGATCGAACGGTAAAGGATGAAGGTGAACGCCATCGTCAACACCGTCGAACCCGTGGTGACCACGCTGCTCAGCAAGGCGCCGACAAGCGGGATTCCACCGAACCCGCCGGCGATGCCGGAAAGGATGTTGGTGAGGATCTGGATCAACAACGTAACGCCGACCACCGTCCAGAAACAACGTTTGACCGAATCGAAGGATTTCTTGATCGCATTCATCACGGTCAGATCGTCCAAGACCATCGCGGCGAACCAGAAAGTGAAGAAAACCGCCCCGACCGCAAGGACAAGAATCAATAGGAGAAGCAATCCGATCAGTGCGAAAAGATTGAGGGTGTCGCCGCTAAAGGTGACCATGAAGGTGACGATGACGTAGATGACCGAAACCAAGCCGACCGCCAAACCAAGCAAAATCCCGCCGAAGATCAACTTAAGATACTTTACGATGTTTTCGCTCAGAGCCGTCGTGAAGTCGTTGAACGTGACGTTTTCCCCCGTCAAACCCAACTTGATCAATCCGGCCGTCATCGGGAACGCCGCGAGGTTCAAAATGGTCGCGAACATCCCTCCTNNGACCTCCGGAATTCGTACCGGTTCTGGCGCTTGTGATCAATGCCTGAAACGCTTCCGTATTGGCTACATAGAATTCTCGATTCAGATTGAATTCCTGCCAGACTTCGCGCAGGTTCCCCGCGCTTGGGCGTACCAACAACGCCGGGATGAACGTCGCTACGAAGATCGGAACCAAAACGATCCAATGCTTGACTAAAAAATCGAACGCCGCCTTAAGATATTTCATTGTTTTTTTCCCTTACCTTTTTAAGGTAAGTCCCCTTTCGTTTTCTTTATTTGTCTTTCCCCGACAAAGTTCAGAATTTACACACTGCCGAATCGCTGCCTGTATTCTTCCAGAATCTTGACGCTCGAGGATGAACCGATGCGCTCTGCCCCCGCGTCGACCATCGCCAAGAACGTATCCAAATCGCGGATCCCGCCAGCCGCTTTGACACTCACCTCATCGCCGACCGTTTGCTTCATCAGCTTCACATCCTCGACGGTCGCTCCGCTGGGGGCGAATCCGGTCGATGTCTTGATGAAGTCGGGTTTGACTTTCTTCGCGATCTCCGCGCAACGCACGATTTCTTCCTTGGTCAGATAGGCGTTCTCGAAGATCACCTTGACCAGCGTGTTGTGTTTGCGGCACGCGTGGACGATCCGTATCATCTCTTCTTCGATGTAGGCGAAATTACCCGCCTTCACCTCGCCGATGTTGAGGACATAGTCGATCTCGTCGGCCCCGTTCTTGATCGCATCCAAGGTCTCGAACACCTTGCATTCGACGGTGGTTTGACCTAGCGGAAAACCGATGGCCGCCCCGACATGCACGTCGGTATCCTTGAGGTATTCATGGCAGATTTTCACCGGATAGGAGTTGATCGCGATCATCGCGAAATGATGGGTTTTGCATTCTTCCGCGATCTTCAGGATTTCTTCCTTCGTCGCGAACGGCTTGAGGATGGTATGGTCGAAATAGCGGTTGATCGGCTGCTTCAGGATGGACATAACTACCTCCTTGAATCTATCTTCATTGTATCGCGAAATCCGGCATTTACGAACAGAATCTTTCAAAATCGCTTCCTTCGACGCACGTTTTAGGACATTCGTAGATTCTATTACGATGAACAAGAAACCCGATGGAGACTTGGACTTTGCCTATTGCGAAAAAAGTGCGATTCATCCTTCCTTAACGCAATCTTATCCGAAACACGATGTAACCCTGCCATCTTTTGGTTACGATAAGCGTAAGGAGTTTTGTATGATCGCGAAAACCTTCGAAACCAAAGAGAGTTCCCTTCACTATTTGATTTCATCCGGATACAAGGAAGAAACCTTGTTGTTTCTGCATGCGGAATTCACGGATTCCTCCATTTTCATTTCTCAGTTCGAAGCGTTCGCCGATGATTATCGGATCGTGGCGGTCGATATGCCGGGTCATGGGAAGAGTCATGTGAAACACAACGACATCGGTTTGGCCGACTATCCGAACCAACTGATCCGTCTGCTTGAAAGCGAAGGGATCCGACGGGTCCATCTGATCGGGGTTTCTTTGGGGGCGATCATGGCGCAATCGTTGGCGCAACGATACCCGAAGTACATCGACTCACTCACTTGTATCGGCACCTACTCGATCCATCATGGTTACCCCGGGGATGCGAGACTCTGGCGACTTGATGCATTTCGTGGTTGGACCCTCCTTTTTGACTTTGCCCGGTTCAGGGAGAGGATCAGCGACGAAGCGGCCATTTCCCCCTTGGGAAGGAAGGTATTCAAGGAAGGCACGAAATCTTTCAAACGATCGACGTTCAGTTGGATGCAGGACTTGCGTCCTTTATTCAATGGCCAGAAAAAGATAAGCCGGCTTCCTTTGCTGATTCTCTGCGGTGAAGAGGACTTCCCGGCCATACGCGAGTCATCGATGCGCCTATGCGACATTTCGGATCGAAGCACCTATGGCGACATCCCCCAGGCCGGACACGTCGCGAATTTGGACCAACCGAAGATTTTCAACCGGATGTTACGCAAGTTTCTCGACGATTTCCATCGCTGATTTCATTGTCACACCCGAATTTTCCGAACAATCCATTGGTTAATAAAAGGAGAATGCAAAAGAAAAAACTCTCTTTCTTTTCGCTTACACGTTTACATTGATTTACATGCTTGTTTCAAGTACAATAAGAGATATTTTAATCCGTTCTTTTTCGGAAGAAAGCGAGTGCGACATGGGCAAATCCTTAGCGTATAAAATCATTGAAAACAATCTGTTGCGGGGCGAGGTGGTCCCGGGACAGGAAGTTGCGGTGCGCGTGAACCAGACCTTGACCCAGGATTCCACCGGCACCATGGTTTACCTGCAATTGTTGGCGATGGATCCCAAGGAAATCAAAACGGATCTTTCCGTCGCCTACATCGATCATAACATGCTTCAGGCGGGCTTCGAGAACGCCGACGACCATGAGTTCATCAAGAGCGTCGCCGCCCGTTATGGCATCGTCTATAGTAAACCGGGAGGCGGCATCTGCCATCAGGTCCAACTCGAACGATTCGCCAAACCCGGTGCGATTCTGATCGGATCGGACAGCCATACCCCGACCTGCGGCGGGTTAGGATCGCTTGCGATCGGAGCCGGCGGTTTGGACGTGGCGGTCGGAATGGCGAAAGGCTTGTATTTCCTAACCGTACCGAAAGTCTGCAAAGTGAATCTCATCGGAAAGCCCGCTCCTTTCCTGAATGGCAAAGACATCATTCTCAAGGTTCTACAAGCACGCTCCGTCAAGGGCGGCATCGGCTTCATCCTGGAATACGGCGGCGAAGCGCTGAAATACCTGAGTGTCACCGATCGTGCGACCATCTGCAACATGGGTGCCGAACTCGGCGCGACGACGTCGATCTTCCCCAGCGATGAGAATACCCTGGTCTATTTAACCAAACAAAACCGTGCCCAGGATTATACCCCGATGAGTGCGGATGAAGATGCGATGTATGATGAAACCTTAACGATTGATCTGAGTCGGGTGTATCCGATGGTCGCCAAGCCGCACTCCCCCGACAACGTGGTGGAAGTGAGCGAGGTCGTCGGGATCAAGGTCGACCAAGTGGCGATCGGGAGCTGTACGAACTCTTCCTACTCGGACATGATGAAGGTGGCGTCGATTCTAAAAGGCAAACAGGTCCATCCGGATGTCAGCCTGGTCATTTCACCGGGATCCGCGAACATCCTGAGGCTCTTAAGCGAAAACGGGGCGTTGACGACGATGATCAACGCAGGCGCCCGTATTTTGGAATCGGGTTGCGGGCCTTGCATCGGCATGGGGCAAGCACCGAAATCCGGTGCCGTTTCTTTGCGTAGTTTCAACCGGAACTTCAAAGGGCGATCCGGCACCGCCGACGCGCAAGTCTACCTCGCTTCCCCCGAAACCTGCGCCTACAGCGCCATCACCGGGGTCATCAGCGATCCGTCGAAGCTGACCGAAGACCTTAGCGTCATCGAACCGATCACCTATGGGACCATCGAAAGTTATTTCGTGTATCCGGATCCGCTCAAGCTTCACTGCGACGCGATCATGGGTCCCAACATCCATCCTTTCCCCTTGGCGAAGAAGGTCGAAGGACCCCTCACCAAGACCGTCCTCCTCAAAGTACCCAACAACATCACGACCGACGACATCGTGCCCTCGCATGCACGTCTGCTTCCGTATCGTTCCAATATCCCCTACCTGGCGAAACATTGTTTCACCACCGTGACAGAATCCTTCCATGACGATGCGAAACGGATGGACGGCGGGTTCATCGTCGCCGGCGAGAACTACGGCCAAGGGTCGTCGCGCGAACACGCCGCCCTGGTCCCCTTGTATCTGGGGGTACGCGCCGTCATCGCGAAGAATTTCGCACGCATCCATCGCGCCAACTTGATCAACACGGGGATCCTCCCCTTATCGTTCAAAAACCCGCTCGACTATGACGCCATCGACCAAGACGACGTATTGGTGCTGGACGACGTGGCGCGCTCGATCCAGGAAGACCGGGCGATCCAGATCAAGAACACGACGAAAAACACGGTCTTCGAAGTGTCGTTCAACGGATCCGACCGAGAAAAGGAAGTCCTGTTGGGCGGCGGTTACCTCAACTATGTCATGGCGCTGGATCTAGGAGACAAACATGACTAGGGTCACCTTGATCCCTGGGGACGGAATCGGTCCCGAAGTCACCGCTGTCATGAAAGACGTGGTCGCCGCGACCGGCGTGAAGATCGAGTGGGAAGTGCAGGAAGCCGGCATGCATGTTTTCGAAAGAGTCGGTGAATTGGTCCCCGCTTCCGTCTATGAAAGCATCGAGCGCAACCGCATCGCTCTGAAGGGGCCGATCACCACGCCCATCGGCAAGGGGTTTCGCAGCATCAACGTCGCCCTGCGTAAGAAATACGATCTGTTCGCCTGCGTCCGCCCGGTCAAATCGATCGGTGTCGTATCTTCGAAGTTCTCAAACGTCGACCTGACGATTTTCCGTGAAAACACGGAAGATTTATACATGGGTTTGGAAGAGGAAGTCTCGCCCGATGAAATGCGCAGCATCAAGGTGATCACGCGCGCCAACAGCCGGCGCATCTGCGTCGCGGCGTTCGAGTATGCGCTTTTGCACCAACGACCCAAGGTGACGGTCGTCACCAAGGCGAACATCATGAAACTGAGCGACGGTTTGTTTTTGGACGTGGCACGCGATGTCGCCAAGGATTATCCGACAATCAAACTGCAGGAAATCCTGGTCGACAACATGTGCATGCAGCTGGTGGTGAAACCGGAGACCTTCGACGTCATCGTCACCGAGAACCTCTACGGCGACATCTTGTCCGACCTTTGCGCCGGCTTGGTGGGCGGCTTGGGGTTTGTCCCGGGTGCCAATCTGGGCAAGGACATGGCGATCTTCGAGGCGGTCCACGGGTCCGCCCCCGACATCGCGGGGAAAGGCATCGCCAATCCGACCGCCTTAATCCTCACCTCCGCCATGATGCTGCGACATCTCGGACATACGAAGGAAGCCGCTTGGATCGAAGAGGCCGTCGACACGGTCTATCGTGATCCGGCGAACTTCACCGTCGATCTGGGAGGAAGTCTGGGCAGCACGGCAATCGGCTTGAAAATCATCCAGGCGATGGATGAATTGAAAGGAAACGCATATGGTCAAAAAACGGTTGGATGATAAGATCCATGCGTTGGCACAACGCATCAAGGAGAACGGTCGGATCGACCCCGAGCTCTATGAATTCCATAACGTAAAGCGCGGTCTACGCAACGCCAACGGGACCGGGGTGTTGGTCGGCATTACGAAAGTCGGCGCCGTCATCGGTTATGAAAAAATCGACGGGGTGAAAGTACCCTGCGAAGGTCGCTTGTATTATCGCGGGATCAACCTGTTCGATATCGTGAAAGGCTTCCAATCCGAGAAACGGACGGGTTTCGAAGAAACCGTCTATCTTCTTTTATTCGGAGTGTTGCCCAATGAAGAAGAGTTGGAAGACTTTCGGCAGATGCTGGAAGAATGCCGGACCTTGCCACGGGGATACAAAGAAGACGTCATCCTCAAAATCCCCGCCCCCAACATCATGAACAAACTTCAACGCACGGTGTTGACCCTGTATTCCTACGATAAGAACCCCGACGACATTTCCGTCGACAACGTTCTTCGCCAGTCGATCGACTTGATCGCCAAACTCCCCCTCATGGCCGCCTACAGCTACGCTTCCAAGCGTCATTACTTCGACCATGAATCATTGATCATCCATACGCCCAAACCCGGTGTGGGCACAGCGGAGAACTTCCTCTACCTGATCCGCCCCGACGGGAAATATACGCAGAAAGAAGTGGAATTGCTGGACCTCCTGATGGTATTGATGGCCGAGCACGGCGGGGGGAACAACTCTTCCTTCGCCACGCACGTGGTTTCATCGACCGGTACGGATACCTATTCCGCCATCGCCACGGCGATCGGATCCTTGAAAGGTCCCAAGCACGGCGGAGCCAACCGGGTCGTCGCCGAGATGGTCGACGACATCAAGAAGAACGTGACGGACTACGGCGATGAAGAACAGCTAAGAAACTACCTGAAGCTGATTATGGAAAAGAAGACCTTCGATAAGAAAGGTCTGATCTATGGGTTGGGACATGCGGTCTACACCTTATCCGACCCGCGTGCGATCATCTTGAAAGACAAGGCGAAGGAACTCGCGGAAACAGCCGGGAATATGAAAGAATTCCGACTCATCGCCGCCATCGAGCGTGTGGGTTGCGAACTTCTCAACGCCAAGGTCAAGAACGATAACAAGATGGCGGCCAACGTGGACCTCTATGCGGGCTTCGTGTTGGATACCTTGGGCATCCCGGAAGAACTCTACACCCCGCTTTTCGCGATTTCTCGCATCGCAGGATGGTCCGCCCATCGACTCGAACAGATCCTGGATGAGAAGATCATGCGTCCCGCCTATGTCACCTTGGGTGATGAAACACCGTATATCCCTTTACACGAAAGATGAAAACGACCGGGTCAATCCCCGGTCGTTTTAATGAACTCTTCGATGCGGTCAAACGCGATCTTCAGTTTCTCCAGATCGACGGTCACGGCGATCCGCACAAACCCTTCCCCCGCTTCCCCGAACACGTTGCCCGGAAGAACCAGCACTTTCTTTTCCTCAAGAAGTCGTGCAGCGAAGACTTCGCTGCCCAGTTTGGTTTTACGGATGTCGACGAAGAGATAGATTCCGCCTTTCGGACGTAATACGTCCAGTATGCCCGTCGCTACGATCCGCCGATATCCATAGACCATCCGCTCTTCAAACGCCGCCACAAGCGACGGTTGGAGTGCATGGCGCTGACGCAATGCGGATAGCGCGGCACGTTGGGAAATCGACGGAGCCGAGAAGCAGATCGACTCGTTGATATGGACCATGGTCGAGATGACATATTCCGGCGCGATCGCATATCCGATCCGCCATCCCGTCATCGCATAGGATTTAGAGAAACTCCCGAAGACGATACTGCGGTCTTTCAGATCGGCGATTTCAAGGACGGAAACATGTTTCTGCCCAAACGAAATGGCCTCATAGACTTCGTCCGACAAGACGATGATCGAATGTTTCTGTGCAATCTTTCCGAGTTTTTCAAGCGTGGTTCGGTCATACACCGCCCCGGTCGGATTGTTTGGGCTGTTGATCAAGATCGCTTTCGTCCGAGATGAGATCTTCTTTTCCAGAGCCTCCAAATCCAGTTGGAACCCCTCTTCGAAGTTTGTTTCAAGCGGGACGAACTTCCCTCCCGCCATCGTGACCTGATCATAGTACGGGACGAAGTACGGATCCGGGACGATCACTTCGTCCCCTTCATCCAGGATCGCACTCATCGCCACATACATGGCATGGCACGCCCCGACGGTCACCATGATTTCATCCTGTTCGATGTGCGCCTGGTATTCCTCTTTCAAAAACCCCCGGATCGCCGTAACCAACTGCGGATCCCCCGAAGGCTTGGTGTATTTGGTATGCCCTTGACCGGCCTGGATGAACGCCTCGTCGATGATTTCCTGAGGGGTGACGAAATCCGGATCCCCGATGCTCAGGTTGATCAATTCCGGATCCCCGATCTTCTTGGCCGCGCTCCCCAAGGCATTGGTCGTTTGGCGACGATAGGTTTCGGCTAAAAAACGATTTCTCATGCTTCCTCCCCCGTCAATTCAGGCAGGGTGCTTCCCGCACTAGGCATGACATAGACATGGTACGCCCCGTCATAGCGTTGATGAACCACATGCAAAGCTTCGTCCAAGGAATCATAGACATCGATCCCGACGCGTTTCATCATGTCCTTATCCAACGACGATACCAGGTGGATCTTATACTCTTCCGCCCAGACACAGGTCATGTAGGCGAAGAACTTCGCGATCGTATAGTGTTCCTTCACATGCGCTTCGCGCTGTGCGTTGGTTTCAAAATCATGATAGATGGCTTCCATCTCCGGATTCCCCAAACCTTCGTTGCATTCCGCAAGCAGCAGGATGTCCCCGCCCAGTTTACAGGCATGGATCGCATTGACCAAGGATTTGGTGGCTTGGTAGAAGTTGATGTCTTTGGGATAGCCGCCGCACGAAGCGACGACCACTTCGGCTTTGAAAGGGATCTGGCTTAAATCGACCGAACGCAGGAATTCGCACCCGGCCTGATGCGCGGTGATATAATTCCCCGCGACCGCATGCATGATGCTTCCGTTCTCGTCGACCAAGACGTTCAGTAAAAACGAAGGGTTCACAAAAGCGACGGCTTCCATCAGATCTTCATGGAACGGATTCCCGTCGGTCAGGTTGCTTCTCACATCGGGATTGGCTCCGCTCCCCATCGGATTGAGGGAATGGGCATGGTTCTGCATGACCGTCTTGTATCCCGCGATCCCCGGCACGATGCCTTTACGCCCGCCGCCGAATCCCGCAAGGTCATGAAACACGATCCCCCCGCTCACGATGATGTGGTCATAGGAGAGAGCGAGTTTATTGATGAAGACCTCGGTCTTGCGCGAAGTCGTTCCCACATAGGTCAGGTTGGAATCGTCGCGGCTGTCATGGTCGACGATCTTGATGCGACGATACAATTCCTCCCCGATCAATTCCCTGTGTTCCGCTTCGCTTTGTTTGCGATGCGTCCCCACGCCGCTGATGAAAAGCAGACGGTCATCGTCGATTCCGCACTTGTTGAGTTCCTCGACCAAGACGCCAAGATAGAGGCTCGGTTTCTGCCATGCCCGGGTGACATCGGGGATGACGATCGCGACCGTATCGCCCGCTTTCAGGATTTCATCGAGTCGAAGCGAATCGATCGGATTGTGTAACGCATTCCGTACGATTTCGATTTCACTGAGTTTTGATTCGACCGGTTTGGATGTGATCAACGTTACATGGTTCGCATCGATCCGGATTGGAAATTCGGTTTGCCCGCATTTTAGGTTTAGGATGGTCATAGTGTGTCTCCTCTATGAGGATATTATATCCTACTTTCGTGAAGTTACGAAATTCAAAGGGATGTTGGTCGAAAAAACCGGATTCAGATCACTGAACCCGGTTTCTTGGTTTATAAGTGGTCGAACTCTTCAAATACCGCATCGTGGACCGCATTGCGTATTCCTTTGATGGTATCGTTGTCCCGTTTGGGATGGACGCGGTTGGTTAAGAGAACGATCGCGATTTGACGTCTGAAATCCAGACAAAGCGAGGTTCCGGAGAACCCTGTATGAAAGAGCGTTAAATCGCTGGCGTGGTCTCCGAAATGGCTGATCCCGTGGTCGCTGAACTGCCAGCCCAAGGTGCGGCGCAGATTGAGACCGTCGGTGCAACATGAAAGCAAGAGTCCATGGGTTTGAGGGGTTAAGATGGGGGCTCCGCCTAAAAGCAGACACTGTGCGAATTTCATGAGGTCGGTGGTGTTAGAAAACAGTCCGGCGTTCCCACTCACCCCATTCATGCGATACGCTTTCCCATCATGGACTTCTCCTTGGATCAGTCCCCTATCGAAGGTTACCTCGGTTGGCGCACAATGTGATGTCAATCCTTTTTCCAAAGGATTGAAGCAAGTATCATGCATGTTCAGCGGAAGCAAAATCTTGGTTGTGACAGCGTCTTCCAGGTTTCCGTAGATTTTCTCCAAGATGAACCCGAGCAGGATGTATCCGAAGTCGGTGTACTCCACAAATGTCCCCGGGTTAAAGTCCAAGTCTTTCAGAAGGATGAACTCCAACATTTCCTTTGGATTTTGAACGCTACGGTATTTCTTGTCATCGGCGCACAAACCGGAAGTATGGGTCAAAAGATGCTTGATCGTGACCTCATGGTGTTTAAATCCCGAAAGATGGAGATCGACGGGATCTTCAAGATGCAATCGACCTTCTTGGATTGCGATCAAGGCAAGGGTCGTGGTCGATACGACTTTGGTTAGACTCGCCAGATCATACAAGGTTTGCGAGTTTACCAAGGAGGTTTCATCGAAGATGTTCGCTTTTCCGACATTGAATTCCTCGATGATCCCGTCATGAGAAACCGAAAGTTGGGCTCCGGGGATTTTACCTTCATCGACGGCTTGTTTTAAGATTTGTATCGCAGGGTTCATCGAAAAAAACCCGTGAATTAACGGGTTAGTCTTCATCATCCGACATCGATGCCAACATGGTGCGGATATCCAGTATGCCCTGTCTTCCGGTTTCCATGAGGTGGGGGATTTCCGCCCCTTCTTCCAACAGCGCGGTCAGGATCATCGGGAAGTTCATCCCGGAGATCAACGTTTTCTTGGGGTCGTTCATATAGCGGGTGATCGCGGTGTTGCCCGGAGATCCGCCGTAGAGATCCGTAAAGATGACGACGTCGTCGTAGGCGGCGAAGGAAGGTTCAAGCGCCGCGAGCTTTTCGCCGAAGGATTCAGGGGAATCATCGAAGTTGAGGGAGGCCGCGAACAGGTTGTCGTGTTCGCCGGCGATCATCTGAACCGATTCTTTCATGGACGGGGCCAACGGACCGTGGCTGATTAAGAGGAATGCGCGCATGGGATAGTCTCCTTTAGTGGGTTAATTGGAAGAGCGTGTCAAACAACAATCGTTTACTCGCTGTGGATAGGGTATCCGAGAATAGTTCGTACGTCAAGCGGACCGGACGGAGGCCGGTGACATAGGGACGCGATCCTTGGGTATAGCAGATCAAGGACGCTTTCCCTTCGGGCAGGGCTTCGATGTATTCGGAGAACAGTTCGTTTTGGGCGAACACCTGGGTATAGCCCGGGAAACGCAGGCGTTGGATCTTCATCGTCTTGGGAAGAAGGTTTGCGTTCGCTTTCAACCGTTCCAATACTTTTCGTCCGTATTCGATGGTTTCAAGCTCGCGGGCTGCCAGTTCTTGTCCCTGGCTACGCGCTTCGGGATCGATGAATTCGTGTTCCAAGGGGATTTCGGTTTCGTCGAACTCGAATTCGAAATGTTTGGGCTCGATTTCTTCTTTCATCATCTCCTCGACTTCATCGTGGAGGATGGACGCGAGGCGTCGGACTTCGTCGTGGGATTGTTCTTTACGGACGAAACGTGTGCTGATGTCGCCATCCGCGCCTTGCATGAAGGTGAAGAACTCGCCGGGGCAACTGACCGAACAGAGTTTCAGAAACATGCCCGGATATTCGGCGCTGAAGAACGGGGTGAAGCCGTTCATGATCGTGGGATGGACGTTGTGGATGACGAAGGTCGCGATCCGATGGTTCTCCGCATAGAGCGAGAAGGTTTCAAGCAGGACGAAGGCGTCGTGGCCGGAGATCCGGCTCGTTCCGATCCCGTTGAACGGACGACGACGATAGGCATAGGTGATTTCACCGACATCGTGGGGATGGACGGTATCCAAGGCCAAACGGAACGCGTCGATGAGTTGGGCGCCATACACTTCATCCTTGGGGTCGCCGCCGAAATGGGTGTGGGTGCAGGAAACCAGGGTCGCCGTGTCCTCGCCGAACTTTTCTTTGGCGATCCGCTGGAACGTGTCGGATTGCGCCTCTGAAATGCCGATGTTGTCAAGGGAGGCATAGATGAGGTGTTTGTCCTGGTTTTTAATCAGCGCCAAGCGAAGATAAAGGTCATCGTGGACATCAAGGATCGGTTGGACTTGTTGGATGAAGCCACATTGTTTGACGGGTGCGATAGGATTGATGTTGACTTTCAGACTTCCGAATTCCATAAGAACGCCCCCTTTTTAGATTCGATTCAGTCGGTCGGCGTATTGCGCAAGGTACTTTTCGTTGAATTCCGCGCCACCGTCGATGTTCTGGCTCATGTAGACGGGCGGGATAAAGCCTTTGGAAACCATGATCTGGATGCTTTCCAACACCGCCGCGTTCAGCATGACGGCCGCGGAGACGGAGGACGTTCCGCAGACTTTGACCGGTAGACCCGGGACGTCGATCGAAGAATCGCCTTTGACGACGCGGTTGTCCAGGACGACATCGCCGAATTCCCAGAGATTCTTGCCGGAACTATGTTTCGACGTCAGTTCTTTGGAAGGTTCCAACGAGGTGACGACGATGATCTTGGCGCCGACTTCCTTGCATTTGAGCGCGATTTCGATCGGCAAAGGATTGCGACCGGAATTCGAGATCAATACCACGACATCTTCATTGCGGATATCGCAGCGTTTAAGAAACAGGGCGCCGACCCCTTCGATGGTTTCATATAAGCCGCCTGCGGGTTCTTTGATCGCTTTGGAAGGGATCAATCCCCCTGCCCTGCCTGTGATTTCGATCGCCCCGGCAAACGAATGCCCGCTACCGAACGCCTGCAGGATCCCGCCCTTCATGATGCTTTCAGCGATCAACTCCCCGGCAAGACGGATGTTTTCGGATTGGGTCGCTTCGACTTCCTTCAACAACTCTTCGATGACTGTGAAATATCCGTTGCGCATCGTTTTTTCCTCCTTAAGGAAAAGAAACGGACTCCGAAAGCAGATTGCCTGCCCATCGGAGTCCGCTGTGAACACGATTATTTGAAGATTAAGAACTTCGTGTAGGCACCGACGATCGCGATCAGAATGACGACGATGATCAGCTTGTTGGAATTCATGGACTTTTTGCCCAATAGCCAGTAGCAGAGACCGACCAAAGCGGCGGCTCCGAGTTTCGGCATGATCTTATCGGCCAAAACTTGGAAATCGAAGACGTTCGCGGCGACTTTCGCCGAACCGAACTGTACGTTGACCATCGTGGCAACCATGCCGCCGACAACCATGACGCCCAAAGCGGACGCGGCTTCGGTCAAGGCTTTGAGTTGGTGCGCCATCGTGGTGACCAGCTTGATCCCTTGGCTATAGCCCAGATCGAACATTTTCGGACGAAGCAGGAACAAGACGAACAGGTTCCACAAGGTCCATAATCCGATACCGAAGAAGTTTCCTTCAGCGGCGGTGGAAACGGCGATCGAACCGAAGACGGTTCCGCCGATCATTCCGAAGATCGTATCACCGATACCGGCGAACGGTCCCATCAAGGATGTCTTGACGGCGGTCGCGGTGTCGATGGCGTTTTCGCCACCCGCTTCTTCGATCGCGATGTTCATCCCGACGATGATATCACCCATCGCAGGTTGCGTATTGAAGAATTGGCTGTGCGAATACAAAGCATGTTTCATGGCTTCAGGTTTGTCGGCGTATAATTTCTTCATGACCGGAAGCATGGTGGTCAAGTAGCCCAAACCTTGCATACGTTCGTAGTTCCATCCGATTTGGCTATGCCACATCCAACGGAAGTTCAATGCACGTAATTCTCTTTTGGTGAATGTGTTACTCATCGTACTCATCTCCTCCCGAAACAACGGCGACTTCTTCGGTGCGTTTCTTGAAAATCATAACCGCGGCTGCCAAACCGACCAGGGAGATCCCCAGGATAGGAATGGACAAGTAAGCTGCCAAGACGAACCCGATCAATAAGTATTGAACATTACGGGTGGTCGGCAAGTAGCGAAGCAGGATGGTGAAACCGACGGCGGGGAGGATTCTGCCAGCAATCCTGAATCCATCGACCAACTGTGCGGGAATCGCCTTCGATAAACCTTCGACCAGTTCCGGACCGATCAAGAGGGCGAAGAAGACCGGGAGAGCTCTGGACATCGACCAAGGAATGGTACCTAGCCAGTTCATCAATTCGATTTTCTTGAAATCACCCTTCAAAGCATAGGCATCTGCACGGTGTTGGAACGCGGTGTTCGCGAAACGCGCCATAACGTCGAACTGGATCGTCAAGGCCGCGATCGGAACTCCGACCAACGTGATATACGTATCCGCGTTTTCCATTCCTCCGGCCAACGCGGTGACTAACATCGCCGCGGTCGTCCAGTTGGGAATCGAAGCTCCGCCATACGTACCGATACCTAAAGCGTAGGATTGGAGGGTACCGCCGACGACGAGGCCGAGGTTGACATCACCGACGACTAAACCGGTGAAAATACCCGTCTGGATAATTCCGTTCATACCGATGTTGAAGGATAGAGCATCCAACATGGCTACGCCGGACCAGACCGTTAACAATAAGACTTGCCAAAACTGTAGTTCCATAATTTTCCCCTTTCTTAGGATTTTATCGATAAGTCGGTTTCTTGCCTTGATCTCTGCTGGCTATTTGGAGATCAACGGCATGAAATCGATCTTGTCTTCATTGGGAACCATCTGCGCCGTGAACCGAACGCCAAGCGCGTTCAACTTCTTGAAGTTCGCGACATCTTCGTCGTTCACATTGACCGAACGCTTGACTTGTTTGGTGCCAAGGCCGCTGGACATGTTGCCGACATTCACTTCTTCGAAACGCCATCCCAGATCCCACATCTTCGTGCAGGTCTCCGGACCCTTCAATACGACGAAGATACGGTCCCCGTCATACTTGTTGGCTTGTAGATTCTCGACCGCTTTCTCGATGGACAGGATCGAAAGTTTGACGCCCGCCGGGCAGGCCATCTTCAAGGCCATCTTCTGGACATCGTCCCGGGATGCGCTGTCGTCGATGACCATGATGCGCGTCGCTTTCAGGGTGTTGGTCCAGAACGCCGCGACTTGACCGTGGATCAAACGCTCGTCGATTCGGATGTTTACGATTTCTTGCATGGATATTTCCTCCGTTTGGTTATACTGTAAGCCCTTTCTACTCCGATTTCAACTGTTTACGCAACAGTTCGTCGGAACTCTGGACTTTATCGAAATGCACTTTGAAGTCTGATTTGAAGAGATTGATGTAAAGCAAGTCGATGACCAGCATCTGCGACACCCGTACGGTCAAGAGGTTCAACCGCGTATCGGTCTCGAAGACGATCGTCGTCAGACAGGCGTCGGCCGCCATTTGAAGGTGGGATTTCGCCTTTCCCGTGATGGCCAGGATCGGCACGCCGTTGTGTTTCGCAACCGCCACCGCATCAAGGATTTCCTTGGTTTCGCCGGATTCCGATACCAAGATCAACAAGTCTTCTTTCTCCATCATCGAACATCCGACCAGGAAGGTATGCGTATCGCGGTAACTGGATGCCAGGAACCCAAGCTTGGTGAGTTGGTTGCCGAGGTATTCGCAGAAGATCGACGAATTCCCGACCCCGAAGAGGACGATTTTGCGTGCCTTGCGGATCAGCGCGACGGCTTTGTCATAGTATTCCGCCGGATTGTAACGGTTGGTGATGTTGAGGACGTCGTAATATTGCGCCAACATCCTGAGGTTTGTATCTTCCGTGTTCTCGTCCGCGACCACTTCTTCTTCAAAGGGGATCTCGCGGGAGTATTCGGCATTGAGGTCGACCAGGAATTCTCGGAAACTAGGATAGCCCAGTTTTTGGGTGAAACGGATGACCGTGCTTTGCGCCACGTTGAGTTGTTCCGCCAACAGCGACGACGTCAAGGTGCGCGGATCGGCATGAAGGTCCATAATAAAATCCGCGATCATCATTTCCGATTTCGATAAATATTGCATCATCGATTTGATCTTGGACTTAATCATGCGGACCTCGGAGGGATTTTTTCCCTTATGTTTCTATTATATAGAGCGTGGTTTAATTATGCAATAGTCTCTTTAATTTTTCGCATATTTTATTGATTACGGATTTTTTCCAGTAAACGCGCCATTTGATGGATGAGGTTTTCATCGATGTCGGTATCGTTTGGCGTCTGCGGACCCAGCACCACGAAATCATCCTGGCGCAATTCCCCGACGCTCAGACTGACGGCTTTTTCATAGAAGTACAAGGAAGTGCGGTTGGCGACTTCGCTCTCCACCGTGCGCTTGTAGGTCTTCAGCGACCCCTCATACGACGCGATCACCTTGTCCGCCAAGTCCTCGTTTTGGATCTTGCATGCGACTTGAAGGGTACTCCCCTTCCCGACGCTATCGAGATGGATCACGCGTGCTTTCTTCAAATTCTCCTCCAGCATCTTCTTGACCATGACATCTCCGTGATGGTTGAGGCATTGGTTATCCGTCAGGATGAAGGCGATGTTGGTTTTCTTGGGGTTGTTTTTGATAAACTCGAGGATCGCGAACAAGGACGAATTGTTTTTATTGAAGTTGTAGCGGTTCTTGAGCCCTTTGGGATACTTGACGAAGGTATAAAGCAAGACGATGGTGAAAAGCACCAATGAAACCAAAGTCACCCACAGTTCGCTGACTTGGTTGATCAGCGTCAAGGAAACCATGGCGGCCAACAAGACGGCGATCTGGACGACGTTTTCGCTGAAGAGTTGAGGGAGAAGATGACGCGTTTCATAGAAGGGATCGAATTCCCCATGCGCGAAAAACATCCGGTTGGGTTGGTCGTAATGGGCGATAACCAAGGTTTGCGCATGGTCGACGTTGCCGATATGGATGTTGATGGCTTTGGAAAAGCGGACTTTGTCCGCGATGCCTTTGACCGGATAGCCATAGGGTTCGATTTCTTGTTTCAGCGTCGCCACAAGCAACGCTTTGCGTTTGTAGGTATCCCTACGCCCTAAAAACACCCCGTATTTCGCGATCTGGTCGCGGAATTCATTCTGACTCATCTTACACTCCCGCGGCGCTGACGCCGCTCACATAGGTATTGACGACGTTGAAATTCTCATCGAGGACGGTGATGTCGGCGTCATAGCCGGCCGCCAGTTTCCCTTTGTGTTTCTCAAGTCCAAGGTAGGTCGCCGGGTTGATCGTCAGGCTGTTGACGGCGATGTCCCAGGGCAGTTCGATCGGTCCGACCAAATTGCGCATCAGATCGTTCATTTTGTTGGAACTTCCGGCCAATCGTCCGTCTTCAAGATGCCCGCACCCTTTGTCGTCGATGGTGACGGTACGGTCGGGGAAATGATAGACCCCTTGCGGTAAGCCTTTGATGGCGACCGCATCGGTGACGGTGATCAGCTTGTCTTTCCCTTTGCGCATCCCCAACAAATTGGCGACATCGAAATGCACATGCACGCCATCCGCGATCAACTCGGCGTACATATCGTCGAAGCGCATCGCGGCCCCGGCTGCCCCGGGCTCACGATGGTGCAGCCCTTTCATCGCATTGAAGGTATGGGTGAAATCGTCCACGCCGATTTCACGGGCTTTCTTGCAGTCTTCAAACGTCGCGGCGCTATGTCCGATCGCGACTTTGATGCCTTTTTCGATACAGAATTTACTCATGGCCAAGTCTTCGTCGCGTTCGATCGCGATCGCGATCATCTTGAGTTCGTCCTTGAAACGGTCATAGAATGGCATGAAGTTCTCGAGTTTGGGTTCAAGCAACCATTCCGGATTGTGCGCGCCTTTGAATTCTTTCGACAGGAACGGACCTTCCATGTGGATGCCCAGCATATGCGCACCTTGAGGGTTTGTCGCTTTGACCTGACGATAGACATCCATCGAATCGTAAAGTTCCTGGACCGGCGCGGTCGAGGTCGTAAACAAAAACGAAGTGACGCCTTCGTCGGGAAGGTCGTGGACCCACCGCAGTAATCCGTCGACGCTCATGCGGTTGGCGTTGGCGCCTTGATAGCCGTGGGAATGGATGTCGATGAAGCCGGGGAAAATGCGCGACTTCCCGTAATCCACATCCGCTTTCGTACTGCCGTAGGGCATGATTTCCTTGATTTTCCCATCTTCGATCCATAAGGCGGCCGGTGAAAACCGCTCGTTGATCCAAACGTTTTCGCTTTGAATAACCACGATAACCTCCTTGGGTTAATACCCTTTTTCGATATATCTTTGTTCGAGGGTTTGATTGTATTCCCGGTTCCCCTCGATGTTGACACTGCGGAGAACTCCCGGTTCGATGCCGAGTTTCATCAGGCATTCGATGATCTGTGCGTTAAGCGCCCACATGATGTAGGCGGCGGCCAATCCGGAAGCGGGGATGATCTTGCTGGGTAAACCTTCCACATCCATCATCGCATCCCCGTAAGGGGCGCAATTGTCAAGGACGAAATCACTGACTTCGTAAAGAAGTTGTTTGCTTGCATGCAGCGAGGTCAGCTGGGAGGAAAAGACGACGGAGGTGAGACTCACGACGAAGATCCCCATTTTGCGCGCTTCGATCGCCAGGTCGACCACGTTGATGGTTTTCCCCGAGACCGAACCGATGATCAACACATCGCCGCTCTTCAAGTTGGAAAGTTGAAGGATGTATCGCGTGACGCCGGCCATGTTTTCTTCATGGCGGTAATCCCGGCAGGTTTTCTCACGCGAGTGGTCGTTGACCAGGATGTCGTAGGTGAATCGGCGCATGAGGACCAAGCCGCCGACGCGGTTATAGATTTCCGAATCGACGATGTGTCCGGTATCGAAAAGGTAAACGTTGCCCCCGTTGGAAATCTTGTCGGCGATGATCTCGCCGGCTTGTTCGATCGCCGTCGTTTGCGTGTTTCGGATCGTCTCGAAGAGTTTTTCGGCTTCCAAAAAGAACCGTTCTTTCAGCATTATTTTTCCTTCCTTTTCTCGCGCGCTTCTTTCTGAGTGCGGACCATGTTCGCGCATCCCGGGGTCATCTTGCCTCTTTCACCGCTATAGGTGGTGACATCGACGATACGCAGGACACCGCGTTTGCGTTCGAAATCCTTGACGCTCTTGTAGGGGATGTATTTATTTCCCATGATGAATCCCGACTCGTTGTAATAGAGGCAGCGGTTGACCTGCGCCGCGAAAATATTGCCGCCGAAGGAGCCGGTCAAGGCGATCGCGATCGCGACGGTGGATTCGTTCTGCCGGTCGATGATGCCCAGGATGATCGAGAAAAGAATCATCGCCACTTGGATCGACACCCAGACTTTCGCATCGTTGAGACGTGTGAACGTCCGTCCGCTTTCCGCCTGCGCCTTCAAGAAATCCTTCAAACGCAGATACGGAACGGCATTCAAGTAAACAAAGCTGATCGCCAACGCGATCGAGAAGAGAATGATCCACATAAGGTGCTACCTTCCTTGTCTTTCGTCACTATTGTATCATAGCGAACTTCTCAACGTCTTTTTTTCCGTAAGTCCTCGTTGCCAACTTCGCCTTCTTAAACTATACTGATGTCAGTAAGAAATCGAGGGATGAAGATGGAAACGTCGAAATATCTTGTCAACGCCGACCATAAGCGCGGCGTCAAACCGTTGTTGAGGGTCAATCTGAGACCCTATCCGAATCTGATCTTCATGGGTGTATTGGGCTTGATCCTGGTGGTCACGACCAAACCGGTCATGGTCGTCTTCGGACTGATCATCCTGGCGACGATCGCCTTTTCGCTATACCGCATCAAGGACCGCCTGGTCACCGAAATCTATGAAGACGGGGTGAGCGTCTTCGCTCCCCAGGACCAAAGCATCGTCCATCATCTTCCGTGGGTCGAGATGAACGACTGGAAATTCAACCCGGGCATCGCGATGGGGGAAGCCATCGAAGTGAATATGCTGAATGGCGAACACTTTGCGATCGAGAGTTTCAAGAGTTCGAAGATCGCGAAACTTTTCCACAAATACGCCAAGGAGAAAGAGATTCACGCAAAGGTATTCGGACTCACACGCAAATAGGCTAAACGCCTATTTTTTTTAGGAAGACGCCGATTCCGTCGTTTTCATTGCTTTCCGTCACGTATTCGGCGATGTTTTTCACGCTTTCCATCGCATTCCCCATCGCGACGGTATGGATGCATTCGCGATAGAGGGGGAGGTCGTTCTCGCCGTCACCGAAAACCAGGACGTTTTCCTTTGGAATGTTTTCCATTTCCATGACATGGCGGAGCGCCAATCCTTTGTCCGCTTCCTTGGGGGTCAGTTCGATCCAACGCTCGCTGGTGCGGGCGATCGAATAACGTTCACTGAACTTTTCCATCAGGATCGGATAAAACGCCTTGAGGGTTTCCGGTTCTTCGGCGACACAGATTTTATAGTAGAACGTATCGATTTCTTCCGGATCTTTCCCGAAGCGGATGGATGTATAGTTTTTACGTTGGTCGACGACCAAGCCGAAGGTGCCGGCACACAAAGGGACATCCTTCGCCATCCCTTTTTCATCGCGATAGGCTTCTTTGCGTTTGAGGAGAGGTTCGGGGATGAAGTCGTAGATGCTCTGGTCTTTGACGGCCATGACTTCCATCTTGTAGGGCATCACGAACCCGATGATTTCACGGACTTCTTCCATGCGTAAGGTGATCTTGCGCAGGACGTCCAGCGTATCCGAACGGACGATTTCGACCCCGTTGACGCCGATATAATAGCCTTTATGGTCATCCATCCCCAACAGACTCCCGTGGCGTTGCAACACTTTGTGATGCCGTCCGGAAGCCAACACGAAAACGACGCCCTTCCCTTGTTGCTTCAGCAACTCAAGTCGCGTCAATTCCGAGATGGTCTGATCCTGTTTCAGCAGCGTACCGTCCATATCCATGACGATCATCTTTATCTCCATCGTGCCACCTCGCTTTTTCATATGGATATTTTATCACATCCTTTTCGATTTTTATGCATAATTTATTGATTTTGAACGATTGATTCCCTGTTCCGACATGAAAACACCGCGGTTTCCCTCGGTGTTTATGGTTTCGATTTTTTCCACTCTTCAATGCGTAGCGTCCGTACTTCTCTCTCAAGTGAAGATAGGCGAGAGACGGCGCGATAGCGCGTCTCGCAATCCAATCCGGGCAATACATAGAAGCGACGCAGATCGCGGATGTCGCCGAGTCTGGACTGGACGGCCTTCACGGATTTGATGAGCGATTCCGTCGAAGAACCATGGGTTTTCAATACGTTCAACGCATACGAATGCTTCTTTAAACGGATTCGAAACGCATGGACTTCGTCGTCGTCATGAAGATCCAAATCGGTCCAGCGCGTAATGATCCGTTTGTTTTCCTTACGGCAAGTCTGCCTGAGTTTCTTGATGAAACCAAAAGCGACTTGGACTTGGGTCGCGATACGTAAGGACTCAAACCACAGCGCGCTTGCCGATTCGACCAATCCATCGAGAGCCCCATCGCGCAACAGCGCGTTCTCATCCAATAAACCAGGGACCGGTGTCGCTTCGAATTTCGTGAAATATGCCAGGCGCACATCGTTGTCGCGAAGTGCATTCCCGGACTTGGAGAGTAAGCGGCAGCGGGAACGTAGCGGCTTGACCTCTTTCACACCGAACTTGCGTGCGATGCCCAGAAACGAACGATATGCCCGCAGTGACAAACGGAACCGGTGGAATTTCTCGGGATCGTCCGTCGTCGTGAAACAGTCGGCGCAAGCGATCGCGCATTCATGGATGCAACGTATAAACTCCAGCGTGAAGGGATCCTGTACCGAAGCGATGTAAAAATCCGTCAGAAGGACCTGCTTGGGATCGATCAGAAGCATCGTACCGAAGAGCAGGCTCGTCCAGGAAGTTTGGGTATAAAGCATGATTTCTTTCGGGTTCGCCGTACGACGCAAAAAAACCGACGATGTTCCGAAGGTGAATTCGAACTCTTCGCCATGGTTCTTCTGATTCCGGTTGGCGATCGAAATCAATCTGCGATAGTTTTCGGAATCATGAAAAAGGATTGTGATCGAACTCGGTTGGTCATTCATTCCAAGGTAGGGCGTTCTTGTCGATGTACCAAAGCAGATCCGCCCCTTCGGCGACATCCTCCCCGAATTTCAAGGCGCACGCCGTTCCTTTTTTCATCGGGAGTTTCGCATGGGTGAAACTTTCGATCCACTGGCTTAAGGTCGGTTCATGACCGACGATGATCAAGACTTCGGTCGTACAGGCCAAGATCGCGTCTTGTAGTTTGCCCATGCTTCCACCGGCGATCCAATCGGTTTCGATCGCGACGCTGTCCAACTTCTTGGCGATGAGGTTCGCGGTTTCCATGGCGCGGATCAGCGAGCTACTTAGAATCGTGATCGAATCCTTCTTTAGGATCGGACGGATGCTGCGGGCGATCTTCTTGGCGTCGATCTTCCCTTTTTCCGTTAGTTTGCGGAGTTTGTCGTCGCTCTCCTCCGCAATGGTCTGAGCTTCGGTATGACGTATGAAAATGACGGTTTTGTCCATCGATGCTCCTTTCTTCCCCACGTTGTAATCTTATTATGCCACATTTTTTTGGAAAAAGAAAAAGAGTCGTACGACCCTTATCAAATCATGGTTTGTTTCGTTTTCAGCGTTCAAAAACCGGAAGTCCCGCAAGGAAGTCCAGCCATCGGTCAAAGGCGTAAGGGGCGCGCCGGTTCCCTGAAACCAGCTCGTCGTTTCGGAAATATCCTTCCGCGACCCATTCAAGTCGCCATTCCCCGGCCTCGTCCTTCTCCAAGAATCCCGTCTGGTTCCAGAACTCGAGTCCGCATTGAATCAGTTGGTCGATGTGCCGATGATTCGCGATGATCGTCGTTTTACATTCCTGGGTCACGACCAGTCTCTCGATCCCGGAATCCCCATGTTCAAGGACGATGTCGAACGACTCGCCGTTTCGTGTGAATTTGATCCGCTGGAGCGCCGACATGAACTCGGGCGTACTGACCGGGTCGAAGCGTGTTACGCAATCCATGCAGAAAAGCGATTGGGTCAACCCGTTTACTTTACATCCACCGTGCAGGATCTCCCCGGCCTCGATGCGCGCGACCATGGCGTCGTCGGGCATCCCGTATTCCACCTTCATCACATGCGTACTCCCGCAGTTCAAACAACGTTCTTCGTCCATAAGTGTACCTCGACCTTATTGTATCAAACCCTCCTTATTCTTTCTTGATTTCCTTGCGGTTTTCGTGACATTCTCACCGAAGTCAAATTCCTGTGAATTTTAGGAAACATGGTATAATAAAGTCACTAAAGGAGTCTACTCATGCGGGAAAACCTTCACCTTTGTCCTAAGTTCGAGAGTGCGTTTGAAATCCTCGGGAAACGTTGGAACGGCTTGATCATCCGGATCTTGGCCGACCAACCCTTGCGTTTCGGGGAACTGGAACATGCGATTCCGGATTTAAGCGCGCGCATGCTTGCGGCGCGCTTAAAAGAACTTGAGGAAGAAGGATTGATTCTACGCAATGTCTACCCCGAAGTCCCGGTCCGCATCGAATATGTGTTGACCGTCAAGGGGCATGAACTTGAGAAAGCCTTGGATCCGATCCAAGCCTGGGCGGATAAATGGAAAGCGAAACCGTGAGTGAAACCACGGTTTTTTCATGGCATAATGATTCTCTCGGTAACCGGCCTGTGATAAACTGAGTCCATAAGCGAGGTGTTAGCATGCAAAGCGAAGCGAAAACCGTCGATCGATATTTCGATGAATTGCCCGAAGACCGTAAAGAAGTCATGAATCGTCTGCGTACGCTGATCAAAGAGAATCTACCCGATGGTTTCGAGGAAGCGATGGGCTACGGGATGCCGGGGTACGTGGTCCCTTTCTCACGCTATCCTCAAGGCTACCGATGCGATCCGAGTGTCCCCCTGCCGTTCGCCGGCCTTGCAAGCCAGAAGAACCACATCGCCGTCTATCATATGGGGATGTATGCCAAACCGGGTTTGCATGAATGGTTCGAGGAAGAATATGCCAAACGGGTCGGCAAGAAGCCGGATCTGGGGAAATCGTGTTTGCGGTTTCGACCGACACAAGTCATTCCGTATGACCTGTTGGCTGAATTGTTTCGAAAAATCACCGTGGACGAATGGATATCCATGGTCGACCGAATCTAGAAAAAGAGCGACGTGCGTCGCTCTTTTTAGTCCATCCGATAGGAGTATTTGTTTCGTATGAAGACCGCGATCGCATTGAGGGTCAGTAACAGCACCAACAAAACGATGATACCGGCGGCGGCGACGTTTTGGAACTCGGTTTGAGGACGCGAGGTCCAGTTGTAGATTTGAAGCGGAAGGGCGCTGAAGACATCCATCGGGGAATCGGGGAGGAAACCGACATACCCTGCGCCGCCGACCATGATGAGGGGGGCGGCTTCGCCCATGGCCCGTGAAACCGCCAAGATCGCACCGGTCAAAATACCGGGGATGGCGTACGGGAGGACGACGCGGCTGACGGTCTGCCACTTCGAAGCCCCTAGGGCGAAGGAAGCTTCACGCAACGAGTTGGGGACGGCTTTGATGGCCTCCTGGGAGGCGACGATGATGACGGGCAGGATCAGAAGCGACAAGGTGAAGGCCCCCGAGAGGATACTGTTGCCGAATTGAAGCAGACGGACAAACACCATCAGCCCCAACATCCCGTAGACGATCGCCGGGACCCCCGCCAAATTGGCGATGTTGACGACGAGGAGGTTATAGAACTTCGAACGTTTGTTGGCGTATTCTTCCAGATAGATCGCGGTACCGACCCCGATCGGCAAGGCGATGAGGATCGTCAGCGAGATGATCCATATGCTTCCGACAAGCGCGGTCAGAATCCCGGCTTTCGAAGGGAAGCGGGATGGGAAGGAAGTCAGGAAATTCCAATTCAGACTACCGAATCCATCCCTGAAGATCTTTGTCAATAAGACGATAAGAAAGACGACGCCCACCATCGTGGCCAGAAACACGATCCCGTGGAAGATCTTATCCAAAGCTTTACGTTGTTTAAGTTTGCGTGCGATATAACGACGCGCTTCAACTGAATCAAGGTTCATGCGTAGGTCTCCCTGTTCTTTTTCACGATGTATCGGGCGATAAGGTTAAGGCTGAAGGTCAAGAGAAACAAGAGTGCGCCGACGGCGAAGACGGTTTGATATTCGATCGATCCGTATTCGATGTCCCCCAAGGCGACGTTGACCATGAAACCGGTCATCGTTTGGATGCTGTTTAGGGGGTTGAACGTCAGGATCGGGCTTTGACCGGCGGCGATCGCGACGATCATTGTTTCCCCGATCGCACGGCTGATGGCCAAGACGAACGCCGACCCGATGCCGGATAAAGCCGCCGGGACGACGACTTTGGTCGCGACTTCAAACCGCGTCGAACCTAACGCATACGCTCCTTGACGCATCGAATCGGGGACGGCGTTCATCGCGTCTTCGCTTAAGGAAGCGACCAACGGGATGATCATGATCCCCACCGCGATGCTGGCGCTGGCGGCGTTGAAGATTTTCGTACTTGGGATGATGTCTCGTAAAATGGGCGTGATGAAGGTCAATGCGAAGAAGCCGTAGACGACCGAAGGGATTCCGGCCAGGACTTCCAGGATCGGTTTGATGACCTTGCGGGTCTTCTTTTTCGCATATTCGCTCAGATAGATCGCACTGCCAAGCCCTAACGGTATCGCGACCGCGGCCGAACCGATGGCGATCATGGCGGTTCCGACGACCAAAGGCCACACGCCGAAGTGCTGCGGCTTGAGGGAAGGCGACCATTGGAGCGTGGTGAAGAACTCGACGATCGAGACGTGTTGGAAGAAGACGAACGTTTCCGAGAACAAGGAATAGATGATGCCCAGGGTGGTGAGGATCGAAATCGTCGCCAAGGCGCTTAATAGGTATTTAATCCAGGTTTCGTTGCGTTTTCTGCGCTGTTTCATAGTGATCATGTGCTTCTCCTAAGACGCCCAAAGACGTCGCTTGGACGCCTTCGGGATTCGTCAGTTTTTTTTACTTCAGTAATTCAAGCGAAGCTTCGTAATCCGCATCCGGTAGGGGGACATATCCGACGTCCGCAACCAGTTCCTTGGCGTTTTCAAGGTAGAAGGTTACGAATTCGAGAACTTCTTCACGTTCCAGGGAAGCCTTGTTGACATAGATGTACAAGGGTCTGGAAAGCGGGGAATACGATCCGTCGGCGATGGTTTCGAAGGAAGGAACGACAGCGCCTTCGCCTTCATCGACTCCGATGACCTTGAGTTTGTCTTTGTTTTCTTCATAATAGGCGAATCCGAAGAATCCGATCGCATACTTGTCGCCGGCGATGCCTTGGACCAAGACGTTGTCGTCTTCCGATCCGGTATAGTCGGAACGCATCGCATCGAGTTCGCCGACGATTTCTTCAGTGAAGTAATCGAAGGTTCCCGAGTCGACGCCCGGGGCGTAGAATACGATTTTTTCATTGGGCCATGTGGGGTCGATGTCGGACCAGTTCATGATCGTACTGCCCGGCTTCCACATTTCTTGTAATTGTTCGACGGTCAACGAGGTGACCCATGTGTTTTCCGGATTGACCAAGACGGACAGTCCGTCGAACCCGACTTTGATTTCCAGGAATTCGATGCCTGCCGCGGTTGCGGCTTCGGCTTCAGACGATTTGATTTTACGGGAAGCATCGGCGATATCGATTTCTTTGGCGATGAACTTGGACATCCCGCCGCCGGTTCCGGAGAATCCGACCGAGACTTTCACATCGGGATACGTAACGTTGAATTCTTCCGCGACCGCTTCGGTGACGGGATAAACGGTGGAAGATCCGTCGATGGCGATATTGCCTTCGAGTTTCTTCGTTGTGCTACAGGCACCCAAGCCGAGCAGTGCGGCCAAGGCAAGGACTAACGTCGTCTTTTTCATGTTGCGTTTCATTTCATTTCCTCGCATGTTTCTTTCTTAATGCAAGGTAAGTGTACCAAAGTCCGACCCAAGATTGATTTCATTCACGTAAAAGGTTTGTTAATTCGGATTAACAAAAAAAAACAGGCTTGCGCCTGTTAGATCGAATTGAATACGAACTTCTCGATGACTTCCGCCAAGACCCCTTCGTTGTTGTCGTTGGTCGTCGTATAGGTGCATAGCTTCTTTACGTCAAGGACCGCGTTGTTGGCGGCGACGCTGATCCCCGCCACCTTCAGCATGCTGACATCGTTGTAGTTGTCCCCGACCGCGATGACTTCATCCAGCGTGAATCCGAGTTTCTCGGCCAACACCTTCACCATCGCCCCTTTGTCGACCCCTTGGTTGTTCATCTCGAAGTAACGGTTGGAGGAGAAGGTATGCGTCACCCCTTCCAAAAGATCGCTCATTTCATGGGCGAGTCGGCGCAGATACGGCATATCCACTTTCTGATAAAGCATCTTCGCGACCGGGATGTCCTTTAGAAACGAGATGTCTTCGCTTAATTCGGTGAAACTGTTGGCGAAGTGGCGGTAATGTTCCCGTTCGTCCTCGCCCATGTTGTACATGTAGAGCTTATCTTGCGTATAGATTTGGATGCAGACGTCCTTGTCTTTTCCGAAATCGAAGAGTTTCTTGACTTTTTCATAGGGCAATCCCCTGAACTCAAGGATCTTGTCGTTCTTGTTTTCACTGAGGCAACATCCGTTATAGGAGATGACGTATTCGTTCTCCTGATCGAAAAGGTCCAGTTCCTTCAAGATCCCCGCGATCGCCCAATAACCGCGACCGGTCGCCGGGACGAATTTCACGCCGGCCGCACTGGCTTTGCGTATGGCTTCGATGTTGGCTTGGGGAAGCTTGTGCTTGTCGTCCAACAGGGTTTCGTCGATATCGCTGATAATGGCTTTGATCATGGGATTCACCTCGCATCGATGTAAGTGTAACGTGATGGAGGGTTCAACGCAACGTCTTCTTGCATTTCGGTTCGTTTTTTCATCATTCGTTCGTTTAGTTTCCCGATAAAAAAAGATAGACGCTTTGCGTCTATCCCCCCGCCAACGGGGTGAGGAAACTCACCGTATCCCCGTCGTGCAGGACATGATTCTTTTTCACGGTTTTCCCGTTGACCGAAACCACAAGAAGCGGTCGCAGAAAGAGCGGGACGTTCACGACGGCGATCAGTTTGGAGACCGTCGCGTCTTGTTTCAATTCGATCTCGCCATCTTCATTCAACCCATCCCCCTTCACCATCGCGCCGGGATAGACTCTGATGATCATTTGTCCTCCGGAATGAATTCTTCAAGATTCAATTTCGTTAAGGTTTCCCGGGTCGGAATCCCCTTCTCATCCCAGCCGAAGCCCAACCAATGTTCCCTCAGCATCCCGTCGATCTGAAGCGTCTTCCCTTTGTTGGGACCTTTCGTCATGGGCGGGATCCCCGCGATCCGGTCATGGATCTTGAAGTCGATCGGATCGATGCCGTGGCGTATGTTGAAGAGTTGTCTTAAGGTTTGGCTACGAAGCCCCATTTCCATGTATTCGACCGGGCTTCTGTCCCATCCGGTGGCGGCGTTGAGATAATCGAAGAGACGCCAATGCCTGTATCCCGTGGCCATCGCGAACAAGCATCCGCCGGCGATGTCGGTCAATTGTTTGTATGCGGCGCCGGCGACGGCTTTCATTCCGTTTTCTTCGCTCGCCAGATAGTCGTCGGACTTCTTGGATTTCGGTTTGACTTTGGGCGCCCAGGGGACGACTTCCCAAAGATGGAGGGAATTATAGTAGGAGCCCCCTCCGACCGTATGTCTTCCGGGGGTGGGATCCGCGCTGAAATGGATACCGAGCATCGGATCCATGCGCGGATCATGCATGCCGGGTTCTTGTCCACCGGCCGTGATCGCCATCGAAGCGCTGTTTAGAATCTTGCGCGACGCTTCCTTGACCCCGTCCGCCAATAAATCACCGATGCCTTCCCTTGTTATCATTTTATCGATCAGTTGGACCAAAGCGTCGCTATTGCCCCAGCGCAGGTCCAACCCGTCGGTTTCGTTCTTCGTCAGCAAGCCGTTCTCGAAACATTCCATTGCGAACGCGACGGTCGATCCGGCGGAAATGGAATCCATCCCTGCCCGGTTGAGCCGTTCGTTGATGCGATAGATGACATCCATGTCTTCGTTCAGCAACAACGCCCCGAAGGCGTTGACCGTTTCGTATTCGGGCTTGTGGGTTTCCTTGTATTCGCCTTTCGTCAGTTCGTCGACGTCGCAGATCCCGCCGCATCCGATGACGCAGGACGAACAATGGTATTTCTTGGTCTGGTGGGATACGATGCCGTCCGGGTTCATGTTTCGCGCATACTTGCGGGGAAGGTCGCCATCGGATCCTTTCCAGTTCTGGATCGGGTCGTCACCGTTATGCAGTCCCATCGTATTGTTGACGATCGTCCCCCACTTCTTCATGACGGAAATCGCAAGCATCCCGTCGGACGCCCCGTAGGTTTTCCCCATCGCCATCACTTTCCCCAAAATCGGGACGATCTTCCCGTTCAAGATCGGAGGCAGACTCGCATCCGTGACTTTCTTGGTGAATTCCTTGGAAAGTTCGGCCATCTTCATGCGGTCGAACACCGGGACGATCTGTTTCCCGTTGAGGACGACCGCTTTCAGGTTCTTGCTTCCCATGACCGCCCCGACACCGCTGCGTGCCGCCAAACGTCCGCGGTCGTTGACGATGCCGGCGATTTTGGATCGTTTCTCACCGGCCATCCCGATGGTCGCGACCGCCGGTTTTCGCTTGGTTTGATATCTTTCCCAAAGGATCGCTTCGCTTTCCACGGCGTCTTTCCCCCAAAGATCACGGGCGTCTTCCAATCGGGGTCCGTTTTCATCAAAGACGAAAAGCATCGGATACGATGCGATGCCTTTAAAGAAGATCCCGTCGACGCCGCATTGTTTGATGGCCGGGGACAAGGTCCCCCCGCAGTTCGCATCGCCCCATCCGCCGGTGATCGGGGATTTACAGGCGACCATCCAGCGCCCGCTGACCGGTGCCCCGGTCCCCGTCAATAATCCGCTCATGAACGCCAGCACGTTGTCGGGTCCAAGCGGATCCGCGTCGACCGGGATTTCCTGATTGAGAAGATAGGCGGCCAGACCGATGCCGGATCCGACATCCTTCGTGATCGCCGGATCGATGTCGCGTAGTTCGATCTTCATCGAACTCAAATCGACGAAACAGATTTTTCCCATTACCGATGTCATTGTTTTACCTTTGTCCTGATCGGACGCTTCCACCCTGTAGCGGGTACTTCAACATCCATTCATCACTCTTGCGCGGACCTTGGATCAGATCGAGGACGACTTGATCCAGTATGGTCTTTCCTTCCACGTTTTCAACCCATTCGACCGGCAGGGCGTCNNGTCGAACCCTTTCCACGTCCCGATCAGGTTTCCGCAGATCGCCCCGGTACTGTCGCTGTCCCCGTCGTGGTTGACGGCGGCCAAGAGCGCTTCCCTGGGGTCGTTTTCATATTTCAAGGCACAGTAGACGGCGATCGCCAACGCTTCTTCGCCGACCCATCCTAACCCCAAGGCTTCGATCGCCCGTTTGGGTTCGATTTCTTCCGTCGAAAGTTCATAGGCTTTCTTAAGATAAAGCAGGACTTCCTCATGCCCGGTTTCTTTCTTCAAGCGATCCATCGTCACCCCCAAGGCATAGGCAAGGCTTTCACCCTTGACCAGCTCGGCGATGATCCGTGCCAAGGCCGCCGCGCTCAGGTATCCGCTGGGATGTCCGTGCGTCAGCGCCCCGCCGGTCTTTCCATTGAGGAACGCTTCTTCCCCTTCGAACCCCAACCCGACGGGGGCGGCCCGCATGACGGCGCCGCATCCTTTGGAATCGTTGATCGGTTCGCCTTCGCCCGGTGCCCAGACCTCCTGCAGCGCACTAAGGCAACTTATGCCGGGGGCACGGCGTTGGTGCAGAGTCGGTTCATGATAAAGCCAGCCGTCCAGAATCTCCTCTGTAAGGGATGCGGGCGGGGCTTGTTGGGTGTAGAGCCAGCGAAGATAGGCTTCGTGCTGGACGACTTGGTATTCACGGGGACGGGGGGCATACAGGATTTCGGTTTGATAGCGCAGGATCCCGTCGATCGTAAACAAGGCCATCTGCGTATCGTCGGTGAATTGGGCGACGTCCNNGCGACGTCCTGCTTGTCTTTATCCAAGGTCCGGATCCCGTCTTCCCCGTATTTCCGTTTGATCGCCGAAAGAGACAAAAACTCGACCGGCCAACCCAAGGCATCCCCGATCGCGCCGCCAAAGACGCATCCTTTGATTCGTTGAGATTTCTCCATGGGATTAACGGGACACCATCGAAACAGAACGTCTTCTTTTCATCGTGTTTCTCCTTTCAATCCGATTGATCATCGATCGTCATTCAATCATACGCGATAAGATCTTCGACTGGATCGAAGCGTCCAAGCCGCAGGCTTCGAAGTACTTCTCGATGTTTCCGTAGCGGTTTTGGATGTGGTCCATGGCTTGTTTGAGATATTCGGGTCGCGATTCCAGCATGTTGACGGGGACGCGGCGCAAGACTTCGTGGGTGATGTCGAGGTAGGTCGAAGATACCTGATAGTTACAGAGGATGTCCTTTTCATCGACGCCCGCCAAGCCCAAAAGAAGCATGGCGACGACCCCGGTACGGTCCTTGCCGGCCGTACAATGAAACAAGACGGCTCCCGCGGGGGCGTCCGCGATCTGCGTAAACACGCGCTGTATCTGCCTTTTATGTTCAAGTATGGAGACATAGAGGTCGCCCAGGGTGATCTTGCTTAAGTCGCGGGTCATGAAGGTCTCCCCGTCGAGGGGGCGCGGGATCAGATCGACGATGGTATAGCGAAAGCGCGGATCGGCGGCCAAAGGGTTGGGCGAGAGTTCGCATTCTTCCGGCGATCGAAGGTCGATCACGCTGCGTACTCCGAAGTCGTGAAGCACCTTCCCCTCTTGATCGTTCATTCGTCCAAGATCCCCGCTACGCAGGAAACTTCGCCATTTCGTGATGCCTTGCGGGGTCGGATACCCTCCCAGATCCCGGCAGTTCTTCACGTTTTCAAGCGGTAATCGAATCAAATTCAACGGCATGGCGTTTCCTCTTTCCCAGTTACGTACGTTGATGTAGGCGTGTTCCGCTCTCGAAGCGGTTTTTCCCATTGTGTTTGGCTTCATAGAGACGACGGTCGGTCGTACGGATCCACTCGTCGATCGATTGTCCGGCATCGTATTGGCATATTCCTTTGCTCATCGTGACATTCACATCGACATCGTAATTCGTTTTTGTCATCGCTTGGCTCAATCGATCGCTGAGGATGCATGCCGCATCCAGATCGGTATCGGGGAGAATCAAGATGAATTCTTCACCGCCGTATCGCCCGACGATGTCCGTGGTCCGAAGCGTCGCCCGGATCGTTTGGGAGATGCGAAGCAGGACGTGGTCGCCCGCCGGATGTCCGAAAGTGTCGTTGATGTGCTTGAAGTCGTCGATGTCGCAAAGGATCAGGCTGATCGGATATCCGATCCTCTTTGCTTTGGCGGCTTCTTCGTAGAGTTTACGGAAGGAAGAGGTATGGTTATCCAATCCGGTCAAGGGATCGCGTTGGTTCATCTCCGCTAAAACCCTGTCTTTCTCCTTCAACTCTCTTTCCAGGGCGAACCCGTCGACCTTCATCCGATAGATCATCCGGTTCAAGAGCCAGACCATGAAAATGAAGATCAAGACATTGATGAGGGTGATAAATACAAGCGTCGCGTCGCTTTGAAATGAAGGAAGCAAAAAGGTGAAAAGCACGGCGGCGAAGGTGAACACCAGCATACTGGTTTGAATATCGAGGTAAAGGATCGCCGCCATCGCGAGGTTCATGATCAGAAACAGGGGAATCAAGCCGGGTTGCGTGGTAAGGCGAAGCGAGAGTTGGATCCCGAAGAGGATGACGCTCAGCAGATAAACCAAGGTTTGCGCTTGGATCAGCGATCGTTTGATTTTCAACCGATAGCGAAACGCGACGAAGAACAGCGGGATCTGTAAAAGACTGGCGATCAGGAACGCGAAGATGACGGGGCCGATGTGGAAGAATGAATCTTCGAAGACCAGTAAAACCAACGCGATGAAGAAGAGCGTGATGGAAATCCCGATCAAACGTCGCAGGTTGATCCGTGTGATTTCTTGTTGGAATGCTTCACGAAGATTGCGGGGTATCGGTGTCAACCAAGACCGCATGCGCTTTTTCATGTGGGGCCTCCACGAACTTAGGGTTTCTTGACGAAGACCCTTAACACGGTTTGAAGTTGATCCGGCGCTACGTTTCTAAAATCGGACAGATAGATTTCGCGATGACGCCGGTCGATCCGCCGTAACCCGTGTTCTTCAAGATAGGTTTCGATTTTCGCGAAACTTTCCGGTTCGTCGTCGAACGGTCCGACATGAAGGATCTGGACGCATTCGCCGTCTTCATGGGTGATGAATTCAAGTTGGTTCCATAAAGGGTCGGTGTCGTCGTATTTCTTCAACGTTACGACACGTTCGAACAATTTTTGCGTGACGAAAGCGGGTTGACGGATCATCAAGGTGTACACGAGGTGTTCCTTGCCCGTCAATCCTTTCTTCTTCGCACGGTCGCTGTAATCCCAGATACCTTCAAGCGGATAGACGGTGTATTCGAAGTATCCGTCGATCTGGATGCCTTTGCGCGGTGCCATCTTCACGCCATAGGCGACGCTGAAAAGCAACTCGACCCGACGTTGGAAATCCGCTTGGTTGGGATCCCCTTCCCCATGGATCGCGATGTAGGGATACACCGGTACCGTGACGGCTTGCGGTGTGTCTTTGGGAAGATACAACGATTTCTCATCTTTACGCCATTCGTGTTTCATAATCGTTCCTCTAGGTTTATTTTAGCACAAAACGCACGGAACGATTCGATGACAATGCATCGACCGATTGCGGGGTGGAAAACATCGTTTGAATCCGGATGTTCATAAAAAAAGACAAGTCGCCTTGTCTTGGTTAACCTAAGGATACATCCAAAAACATCATCAATGCGAAGCCGAGCATGGCGCCGATCGTGGCGATGTCGGTCTTCTTGTCCAACTGCGCCTCGGGGATCAGTTCTTCCACGACGACGTAGATCATCGCCCCGGCCGCGAACGATAACGCATAGGGGAGAATCGGTTTCATCGCGATGACCGCGTAGGCGCCAAGGACGCCGGCGATCGGTTCGACCAATCCGGATGCCTGGCCGTAAAGGAAACTCTTGAACCGGCTGAGTCCTTCGCGACGTAATGGAATCGATACCGCCGCACCTTCGGGGAAGTTCTGCAGGCCGATCCCGATGGCCAGGGCAAGCGCTCCGGCCAGGGAAGCTTCGGGGATGCCGGACGCGATGGCGCCAAACGCCACGCCGACCGCCAAGCCTTCCGGAATGTTATGCAAGGTGATCGCAAGGATCAAGAGGGTCGAACGACGCAAGGACGTCTTGACGCCTTCTTTCTGATTGTCTTCGTTGCCCATGTGAAGGTGGGGCATGATTTGGTCGACCAGCCACAAGAATCCGCCTCCGACCAGGAATCCGACGACCGCGGGCAACCAGGGGATCCCGCCCGCCGCTTCCGTCATATCGATGGCCGGGGCCAACAGACTCCAGAAACTCGCGGCGATCATGACCCCTGCCGCAAACCCCAACATCCCGTCCAAGACCGTACGTTTGATTTCTTTGAAGAAGAAAACCATGCCTGCGCCCAACGCCGTCACAAACCAGGTGAACAGTGTTGCGAACAGGGCTTGAATGACCGGATCCAATCCTCTAAACCATGTTACGATATCCATTAAAACGAGTTCCTCGCTTTCTTTTCCATCTTTATTGTAGCGATATTCCAGGCAGGTGTAAATCGTTACAATCCCAAACCTTCCGTTTCTTTCAAGATCGATGTGATCTCGTTTTGAATCGTTTGGGTATCTTCCATCATCTTCAAGGATCGACGATCCGCAAGACGTTGTGCGGCTTCTTCGAAGTAGGTCATACAGCGGATCAGTCTTCGTGCCAGATCGTCAAGCCGGCAGGTCGGAAAACACTCCAGATAGCCTTGATAAAGCAACGGGTCGAGATACCGTTGAAGATGCCGGTCGAATTTCCCGATCCGTGCGTCTTCGTTTGTTTCGAAGACCGTCCAGCGTAGAACCTTGGCCGTCATGTCAAGCAGGATGTCGAAACACGCTTTCGCATAGAGTTCTTCCCTGCGTACGATTCCTTTGGCGACATAATAGGTCAACCACCAGAATTCGTTGACGGTATCCCGGAATTCGGCTTCGTCGAACACGGGATTCGGGTGGGTTTCAAGGGTGGGAACGCGCGATGCGATGGCACCGGTTTTATCAAGGATCACTTTCATTTGAAGCGATTCCAATGCTCTATCTTCTTTTTCGATGAGTGTCAAGTCGATGCGGTTTCGATCGTCGAACTGCATCAGCCAGGTGAACTTCGACGCGGTATTCCGGTTAACGTTAGAATTGTAGAAATCATCCGGCGTCTGGAGGATCCGACGTTTTCCGAAGCGGTCGATCCACTGCGGATCATCAAGATAAGGCGACAAGCGATCCACGACATAGACGACATCGAAATCGCTGAACCGGTCGACGTCACGATCGCGACTCCGGCTGCCCTGCAGACCGACGGCGAAAACATGCGGGTCGCGATCCGCTACGTCCAGGATCAGTTTCAACATTTCTTCCGGCGTACGCATGGTACTCCTTACGCGACCTTACACACGTCGACCCACGCCTTGCTTCTCGCGACCTTTTCGAGTTCATGAAGACTCAGTTCGATCGCAGAATTGGCGGAACCGCAGGCAGGAAAAACCGTCGCGAACCGTTTGAGCGACGCATCGAGATAGACATCCACGTTTTCAGGGATCGCGAACGGACAAATCCCGCCCACCGCATGCCCGGTAAATAAAAGTGCTTCCTCCGGCGTCAGCATGCGCGCTTTCATGTTGAAGTGCGCCTTGAATTTCTGATTGTCGATCTTCGCATCGCCGGCGGCGACCACCAAAAGACACGACCGGTCGTTGCGGAATGAAAGCGTCTTGGCGATGCGTTGGGGTGCGACCCCCAATGCCTGCGCGGCCAGTTCGACCGTCGCGGACGAGACGTCGAACTCTTGGATACGATCAAGAAGATCGTATTTTGCGAAATAAGCTTTGACGGCGTCGATGGCCATGGGGAAACCCTCCTTATGCGAAGACATCCAGGGCTTGCGCGATGCGCAGATAATAGTCGATGCCCTTTAAAAGCACGTCTTCGTCGAAATTGAAATAGCAGGAATGCAGGGGATGGATATACCCTGCCGCTTCGTTGCGCGTCCCCAACATCACGAACAACCCTTGACAGACGCGTTGGTAGAACGCGAAATCTTCCGCGAACATCATCGGTTTCAATGGCCGGGTTTCCTCTTCCTTCAACACGGTTTTCGCCAATCGGTAAAGCTCCGTGTCGTTGACGACCGGCGGATAATAGTCCCGAAGATCGTTGACGATCGCCACGTCGTACATGAGTGAAACCCCGTGGTCGATCTGAAGCATCCGGTCTTTGGTGAGGCGGTAGGAATCTTCATCGAAACTACGGATCGTCCCGCTCAGTTTCACGGTTTGGGGGATGATGTTGCGGGCTTCACCGCCCGTGATCGTCCCGATGGTGACGACTCCCGGGATCAAAGGGTCGATGTCGCGCGATACGATCGTATTGTAGCCTTGGATCAGAGCGGAAGCCGCGAGAATGGCATCTTTACCCAGATGGGGTTGGGCGCCATGCGCGCTCTTCCCTTGGATTTCAAGGTCGAATTCACCGTTGCTTGCCATCATCGCTCCATCCAACAGACCGAACTTCCCTTCTTCCATGCCGGGATACAAATGGATCCCGAAGATCTTTGTGATGTGGTGCGTGGCGAAAACCCCTTCTTCTACGATGAGTTTGGCACCTCCCGGTCCTTCTTCCGCCGGTTGGAAAATCAACACGACGCTTTTCTTCAACTTCCGTCCCACCAACGATTTCGCCAAACCCAAAAGCATGGTCATGTGACCGTCGTGTCCGCAGGCATGCATACGGCCGGCATGGGTCGATCGGAACACCGCCCCGGTCTTCTCTTCCACATTCAAGGCATCCATGTCGGCTCNNCCCGAAAAGCGATCGCCTTTGACTCTTCCCCTCGGATCACGACGATCCAACCGCTCTTCGCCGTCGATATCGGCGTATATCCCATCTCGATCAACCGGTCTTCCACATACTTCGAGGTATGATCCAGGTCAAACCCGATTTCCGGGATACGATGAAGATCACGACGAACTTGCTTTACCCAGTTTTCCATCTCTTTCCTTCTTTCCTATTTTATAACCACTGAATCGCTTTCCATCATTCACAAGGCATGGATCGCGAAATCATCGTTTCTCGATTGAACCGTAGTTGATTTCTTTTCCATCGACGCGACATAGACACAGTTGCGTCCCGCGTTTTTCGCCTGATACAAGGCATCGTCCGCCTTCCCCATCATTTCTTCCGCGCTGATCCCCATGACAAATCCGGCCACGCCGACGGATGTGGTGACGTTGGCCTCTCCGGTGAGCGAGTATTCGAAATCCAGGATGTTCTGACGGATCCGTTCCGCGACGATCCGGGCATTCTCAAGGGTGCAATCCTGCAGGATCACCGCGAACTCCTCCCCGCCGATGCGGTAAAGGCCATCATAAATCCGACACGTCATCATCAAGACGCCGGCGAACTTGCGTAATACGTCGTCGCCGATCGCGTGGCCGAATTCATCGTTGATGGCTTTGAACCGGTCGATATCCAGGTAGAGGAGGGAAATTGTCTCGTCTTTACGCTGGCATCGCTGGATGGCTGCGTTGAGTTCGTGGCTGAACTTGCGTCGGTTGCTTAGGCTGGTCAGGTAGTCGGTGGTCGCTTCGCTGCGGAAACGCTGATAGACCCGGATTTCCCCCAAGGCGAATTCGACGTATTTCCAGACGATGTACGAGGCGGCGAAAGTGATGAAGAGATGGATCATCAAGGTTTGAAGGCGCAAGGCCGATGTATCGAAAATCGCGTACGACGCGAAATACATGATGATCGTATGGACCAGCATCGCCAACGATACCCGCAGAAGCAGGGGTTTACGTACGGAGAAGATGACGCTATAGGAAAGCCCGATCCAAACGGTCGCAAGGGCCATCGCGGTGGATACCGCGGAGATGTCGTTGATGACCCATCGATAGGTCGCGATGATGAGGGTCGCCACGAGGGTAGAAATCCACCCGCCGTAAATCGAAATCACGAAGACCGGCACATAACGGAAGTCCAATACGATCTGTCGGATCGGATCGACCAGAAACGAACTCCCCAGCAAAACCATCGCGATGCCCCCGGCGATCACGCCCATGAAATAGCGAAACCAGGTACTGCGGATTTCATGCAGGTTCTTTTCACGTAGGTAGTGCATCACGAAAACGACGCCGGTAATCAGGATACAAAAGTTTTGAAAGATGGCTAGAATCATACTCTTCCCCTTTTCCCTTTCGGGAATTCACGGCGATGATCGCTTAATCGATCTGGACGGTGGCGGATATCGGGAAATGGTCGGAAGGATACCTTCCATTCACCGATGAAGCGATGACGTCGAAGTCGAGGGTATGGAACCCTTTGGTGAAGATGTAATCGATCCATTCCATGCTTGGATCGGATCGTTGCGGATCATACTGGAACGCATGGAAGCTAACCTTAGGTTGGCCTCTTTTCGGCTTGATCGTTCTTTTGGATTCACTGTATCCGTTCTTTAAAAACAAACGAATCGTTTCCGTCCTGGGCTTCGCATTGAAGTCCCCGACCACAAGGATCGCTTTCCCCTGGGATATCTCTTGAGCTTTTTGGATCAACAAGCGACTGCTCATACGTCGCGCGATCTTCCCGACATGGTCGAAATGGGTATTGAAGAAACAGAATTCCGCATGACTTTGTTTGTCTTTAAGTACGACATAGGCGACGATGCGGGGAAATACCGCATCCCATCCGATCGACCCTGCTTTTTCAGGGGTTGCCGAACACCAGAAATATCCCTTATCCAGAATATCGAATCTCTCTTCCTTGACGAAGATCGCCGTGGCTTCACCCGATATCCCGTCATCCCTTCCGATCGTCAAACCGAAATAACCGGACAAGAGATGACCGAGGTCGTTTGACTGGATCGGCGTCACTTCCTGAAATCCGATCAAATCCGCATCGGACATACGCAAAAGGTCGAACACTTGTTCTTTGCGATACTCCCAACCGTTTGGACCGTCCGCACCGTATTCACAACGGATATTGAAACTCAACACACTGAAGGGATTCATATCGCGGATCCTTCCTGAAACAGAGGGAAGAACTTCGTATCTTCCGTCAAGAGATGGCCGATGACGACCTTCCCGACCAAAAAAACGAAATAGGTACGATAATCCAGTTTCTCGTTGTCGATGTTTTCCTGCATCGTACTGAGTTCGCTCAATAACCGGCGATGGATCGTCTGGTGTTGTTGGAAGCAATCGTAATCCATCGAGGACAACACTTCTTCTTCCTCGAGAAAATGGATTTTGAGATGCGTTATGATTTTCGTGAAATGTTCCCGTATCTCGTGTGGATGCGTGGCTTGGGACACCATTTCAAAGAACGTATTGGTCATTCCGATGAGTTCTTGATGACGGTGGTCGATGGTCGGATTCCCGCTGTTCCATCGCTCCTGCCACCGGATCTTGGTGAATTCTTCATCCAACGCCCCGGTCGGTTTCCAGGTTTCGACCCGGTTTCTCCCGCCGGACTTCGCATGGTAAAGCGCGATATCCGCACGCTTGAACCATAACTCGCGGGACTCGTCGGGATAATACTCCGCCACGCCGAAACTGATGGTCAGCTTGCCGACGCTCTTGAACGTCGCTTCTTGATACTTCAAACGGATTTTTTCGGCAAGGATCCTCGCCCCTTCCAGATCGGTATGCGGCGCCACGATCAAGAACTCTTCCCCGCCCCACCGGTAGACCCGGTCGGTCAATCGAATGACATCCTTGATGATCGTCGCCGTTTGGATCAACACGGCATCCCCGACGTCATGACCGTAGTCGTCGTTGACTTTCTTAAAGAAATCGATGTCCGCGATGATGAAGGAAATCGATGTATTGAAGCGTTTCGCCAACGCCATGAATTGATTCAGTTCGATGTCCATCATCAGTCGGTTGGGGATGCCGGTCAATGCATCCTTCATCGCCAAGTCGCTCAAGACGCTGTTCTTGGCATTCAGTTTCAAAATGACCTGAAACGTATCCAGAACGACGATTCCGATCGCCCAAAGGGAAAAAATGACCAGGGAGAGTAGCAGGCTGATGGACGCGCTTGCTTCACGTTCCATCCAGAAATTCATCGGGCTTGGGTCGAACACGGCGGTTAGGCGTAAGGTGACCAGGATGAGATGGATGCCGAAGAGGATCTCGAACGCAAGACGCCACCCTTCCCCCAGTTTCGCGATCTTCGGCCAAACGGAAACAAACAGGTCCCCGAGTAAAAGATAGGTGCAGAACGTAACGGACAAAACGCGCAACACGTAGGAAGGCTGGATGTAGATGCCATAGATGAAAAGCGCGAAATTCACGAAAAGATAGAGCCAGATTCTGCGCGGCCAAGGATGGACGCCGAAGAACCGGCGCAAACCCGAAGTGACCAAGGCGATGAAAGTGAGGAGAAGTTGGTTGAAGAGAAGGATTGAAATCCATGAATCGACGTCCGAGATGAAGGCGATGAAATAGGCGAAAGAGCCCACGAAAAACGCGAGTGCATAAAACCGTAGCACCGGTTCTTTTCTAAGATAGGCGATCAAACCCAACATCCCGGCATACGTCAAGGTCGTGATGATGATCGCGATCAGCATTGTACGTAGATCCAAGCGATTTCTCCTTTTTTGCTTTATCTATTTTACCATTTTTCAAATGATTCTTTTGATTGATTATCAAACAAACAAAAGAATATCTTCGTTATTCTGGCGATTTCTCGAATTTTCCCTTGTTGCGGATGACGAAATCTTCGAAATCGGTCGCCGTTTTACCACACAATCGCTCAAAATCGCCGGTGACCTTGCTTGCGGTGTTGAGACGGGTCATGAAGTACAAGGCGATCGTCACGTCGACATAGGTCCGGTCAAGCTTCCTTACCTTCAGCATATGGTTGCGATAGGTTGAAAAACCGGGTTTTCGGTAGGTGACGGTCCGTCCGGTCACCTCGCTGAGGAGGGTTGCGATATCGTCATAGTCGAGCGATCGCGGTCCGGTGATCGTATAGGCTTTTTTCGCATGGCAAAGCGGGTCTTGCAGGATCATCGATGCCGCCAGGGCAACATCCTCCGCATCGACGAAACTGGTTTTCGCCCTGCCGGCCGGAATCAGGATCTCGTCGTTTCGACAGATCTCCCAGGCATGGACCCCGCTCACATTCTGCATGAAGAATCCAGGCCGTACAAACGCGTGGTTCAACCCGGACGCACGAATGTATTTTTCGATTTTCGCATGCGGCGGGACGGGGTTCTTCTCGATCCCCATCAACGAGAGGAAGACCACGAAACCTATGCCGCGTTCCACCATGGCGTCGATGAACGGATAAAGTTGGTTCGGATTCCCCAAATGGGGCGGACGCATCAGGAAAACGCGGTCGACATCATGTAAAGCAGCATCATAGCTTTCCTGATTCAGAAAATCGAAGTCGACGCATTCGACCTCCACCGGAAGTCTAGTGCCTAGCGCGACGGGATCCGTGGATCCTGCCTTGATTTCGACATGCGCTTGATGCAGATAACGAATCAAAGGGAAACCGACATTCCCGCTCGCTCCCGTCACGAAAGTTTTCATGGCTTGACACGGCTTTCATTGATCCGCTGGATGAGCGAGATGAACCGCTCGAAATCCGCCTCCCCCAAGGTTTGACGGATGGACCGGATCGAATCCAGGTAATACACGCGTGTTTCGTCCACAAACCTTATCCCTTGGTCGCTCAGTTGAATCCGTTTGACACGTCGATCTTGTCCATCCTGATGGATCACGATCATGCCCGATTTTTCGAGTCGTTGGATCATTTCAGTGACGGTCGCCCCTGCGACATCAAAGAAATCGGACACATCCTTCACTTTCGCTTTCTGATGATGGGATAGATAAATCATGACCCCCATGTCGCTGGATCGGATCGGCAGGCTACGTTTCACATTCACTTGGTTCCGGCAAAACTGTGCGATAAAATCGGCTGCTTGTTCGTCGTTGTACATGGCGGCTCCTTTTAGTTAGGTTACCTAATCATATTACCCGTTTGATCTTGCGATGTCAAACAAAAACCGTCGTTGGACGGTTCGGGTTAGGTTCTGCGCAACGCTTTGCGTCGGTTGAGATAAAGGATGAAGATCCCCATGAGGGTAAACATGACAAGGGAGATCGATACCATAAGGATGACGCCGGAATAGGCTTGATCGAAGCCGTCGTCGGAAAGATGTTTCATCAGGATCCCGAATTCCGCCCAGACCAATACGGCCAGGTAGGACAAATCCTGAAGCTTAAGGGCGCTCAGACCGCCGATCGCCAACGCGACCAGCAGAATCAGGATCATCCATAATTCTTCCGCGATCGAGCCGCCGTTCCATCCCAGACTAACCAGAAGCGTCGTCGCATTGGCGATCGTCGCGATCGTGATCCACCCGAAGTAGACGCCAAACGGGATCTTCACGAACACGGCGTCGTCGCGGGTGAGACGTTGGGTGAGGAAAGCTCGGTTGATGAAGATCAGACACCCAAGGATCACAAGCATCAGGATCATCGAGAGCCAGAGCACGCGATAATGCCAGGTGAAGATCCAAACCGAATTGGCGAGGTTACTGACGATGAACAGGAGGCTGATGCGTCGGAAGTGGATCCGCAGGATCCCGCGTTCCGCGTTTCTGAACGCATGGTAGATGAACACGCCTAAAAGCAGATAGATCACACCCCAGATCGCGAACGTAAACCCGGCGGGTGCGAATAGGTTGGGATAAGAGTCGGAGATCGCCCCGGTGGATATCCCGTTGATCGGCAGGATGTTCGCCAGCGCGTTGACGCCGACCATCACCAGAAACGAAAGCAAACTCAGGACATTGTATCGCCGTACACTTTTTCTTGAGATCATGGTTTCTCCTTCGTAAGGTCGATCCTTACAGTTCAAGACAGATTCGAAGCGCCAACTCGCAGAGGTTACGCCGGATTTCCGACCTCCCCTGCCAGGAACGATGGTCCCATCGTTCACCGCTGACATCGTCGCCGCCGTAGAGGATCTGCGCCAGGGAGACCTTGCGGAAGGTAGCGACCGCGAACAGCGCCGCGCTTTCCATCTCCACCGTCAAACATCCCTCCTCGATGCGTAAATCGACTTTATCGCGGGTTTCGCGGTAGAAGGCATCCGTCGTCCAGGTTTTACCCGACAAGTAAGGAATGCCTGTCTTCTTCATTTCGCGCTCTAGGATCGCAAACGATCCGACCGGACAGTCCACTTCCCGTGAAGGCGGGAGATAGTGATAGGAAACCCCTTCGTCACGTATCGCGCTTCGGGGCAGGATCAAGTGCCCGACGGCGATGTCTTTACGCAACACCCCGGCGCCGCCGACCACGATGAATTTCTCGATGCCCATGGCGATCAACTCCTCCAACTGACCGGCGATCCCCGCACTTCCCAAGAACGCCTGGGTGATGCAGAACTTCCTACCCTCCACTTCCATTTCATAGACCGGAAGTTCGACGGTTTCACAGACGAAAGAAGCGACTTCGACAAGTCTGCCCTCACGTTTCAAGGCCTCCAGGACATCGCGGAAAAAGACCATCACGCAATGCGACGGGATGTTTCGCCGTTCCACAAGTTTGCTTGGCTCGATCAACGATTCAGGATTCGGATCGAATTCAAGAATCGGTACGCTGTTTCTTTGGATCATGTTTTTCCCCCGTAGTTTTCCCTATTTCTTCTTCGACGACTTCTTTTCCAATTCCCATCGCGAATTTTCCTCGACACGGTAGGCTGTGATCTTTCTGACCAAATCGAAAGGCAAAGGGTCGCGGATCGGAAACTGGATGGCGCCTTTGGATGTCTTATACCCTTTTAGTTCATCCGCGAATTCGCTGACCCCGCTGGGGCCGGGATAAAACCCGATATGCGCTTTCTGCATCGCGAAGTGGACCAAATTCCCATACAGATAGAACGTCGGCATCCCGTAGCTGATTTTCTCGCTCGCCGTCGGTGCGGTTTCACGGATCACTTTACGTAGGGACTGTAGTTTTTCCTGGATTTCAGGCGGATACGACGCGATGTAGTCATCGATACCGAGTAAACTTTGATTCGTTTTTTCCATGATTCCCTTTCATCGGTTTCAATCGGATTCCGTGTTTCCATTATACCAAGAAATCTTATTCAAGGTGAGCGTAAAGCGCAAAACCAAGTGGTCCGATGAAAACGCAAAGAAGCAAGACATAGATGCCGATCGTCGTGAAGATGAGGTCGGCGTTGAGGTTCAGCACTCCGATCCAGAGATAGTTCAGAAAAACCATCGCGGTCCAAAGGATCGCGCGTTTAAGCGCCTGGCTTTTGCTTATTGTCTTCAGCTGACGCGCGATCAGAAACGTAATGAGTCCGGCCGGGATCGCGGTCAAAAGAAACTCAAGGTTCATATAAGCGGATAGCGTTGCGCGCAGGCTGTCCTTCGGCGATCCGAAAGGGAGGGTCACCAAAAGTTCAGCCACCGTAATCAAAAGGATGATCAGGATGCCATAGAGGATATCGCGTGTGTATTTCTTCAAGTTTCTTCTCCTTTTGAAGAGTCGACGGATAAAAAAACCGTCCTGAACGGCCGGTCGAACCTCGAGATCGAAACGAAGATGCACGCGGTCGATGACGACACAGCCATTCTCTTCCTATGCATTCATTATACCACCAATGGCACATCGCACCTTTTCGAAGATGCAATTCACATCATGAAATCCGACAAGTTCGTGGTACGATAGGTACATAGGCAGAAACGGAGGGATTCCATGAGTAAAGGAATGGGGCCGCGGGGAAGCCGGGGATTCCTCAGCGAAGAAGAGAAACAGAACCGGCCGAAAATCACCGTGGGCTTATTAAAAAGGATTTTCAGCTATCTTCTGCCGTATTGGAAGAAACTGTTGCTGGTGGTGATCGCGATCCTTGTTTCCTCCATCCTGGGATTGCTTCCTTCGGTATTGACCGGACGGATCATCGATGAAGGGTTGATCGCAGGGGATTTCGATGCCTTGGCGTGGTTGGTCGCCGCCTCCGTCATCGTCCTTTTGGCTTCCAACCTGATCGGAGTATTGGAAAGCTACCTGAATACGTCGATCGCCCATTTTATCACCTACGAGATGCGCAACCGCATGTATGCGCATCTACAAAAGATGTCGCACCGTTTCTTCACCTCCAGTAAACAAGGGGACATCATCACCCGCATGACCAGCGACATCGGAGGCGTCGAAAGCGTGATTTCCGGCACCTTGACCAGCATCCTGCGCAATGTCGCCATCCTGGTCACCTCCGTCATCGTCATGTACCAAAAGAATTGGTTGTTGGCGACGATCGGGATCCTCATCATCCCTTTATTGGCTCTGCCGACCAAACGGGTGGGTAAGACACGCTGGATGATCGCCACGCAAACCCAGGTCAAGAACGATGAAATCAACCAGATCCTCAATGAAACGATGAATGTGAGCGGTCAGCAGTTGGTGAAACTCTTTACCAACGAAGCGATGGAATATGCGAAATACAGTGACGCCAATCAGGAAATGACACGTTTGAAGATCAAGGAAAACATGGCGGGACGGTGGTTCAGGGTCGCGATGAGCACCTACACGGGGATCGGTCCCTTGTTGTTGTACTTCGTCGGCGGGTTACTGATGATCCGATATGGAAAGACGGACTTGAGCGTCGGGGATGTCACGGTCATGGTGGCTCTGTTGTCGCGGATGTATCAACCGGTGAATCAACTCTTGAATATCCAGGTGGACTTGATCCGCTCGTTGGCTTTGTTTACCCGCATCTTCGACTATTTCGATCTACCGATCGAAATCCAGGAAAAGAAAGACGCGATCTCGTTGTCGTCGTTCCGGGGCGAACTTGCCTTCAGTCATGTGGATTTCGCCTATGATCCGGGTCAACCGATATTGAAGGGCCTTACTTTCGACATCCCGGTTGGCCATTCGGTCGCCATCGTCGGATCCTCGGGTGCGGGGAAATCCACCTTGATCAACCTCATCGTACGCCTCTATGACGTCGGTGGTGGCAAGATCACGTTGGACGGCATCGACCTTCGCGACCTTTCCCTTTCTTCTTTACGCCGTGCCATCGGCGTCGTGACGCAGGATACCTATCTCTTCAACGGGACGATCCGCGAGAATCTTCTTTATGCCAAGTCGGATGCGCAGGAAGATGAACTGATCGATGTGTGCCGACAGGCGAACATCCATGACTTCATCCAAGGGTTGCCCCAGGGCTACGATACGATCGTCGGTAACCGGGGGATCAAACTGAGCGGCGGGGAGAAACAACGGGTCTCGATCGCACGGGTCCTGCTGAAGGATCCCGCCTTGATCATCCTTGACGAAGCGACTTCGTCGCTGGATTCGATTTCCGAAAGTTTGATCCAGGATGCCCTGGACCCCTTGCTGAAAGGCCGCACCAGCATCATCATCGCCCATCGTCTCTCCACGATCATGGCCGCCGACACGATCCTCGTACTCGACCATGGGGAAATCGTCGAGAGCGGTAAACACGGCGATCTAGTGGAAAACAGCGTCGTCTATAAAGAACTCTACGAAACCCAGTTTCGCAGGGCGCTCGAGGATGTCCGGTCCAGACAAACCCCCGACTAAAATAAACCATCCGTTATGCGGATGGTTTTGATTTGACTTCACGGTTCACTTCCAGGTTTTCATAGGGAACCACGATGACTTCTCTGATTCGTTTCAACTTTAATAGCCCAAGGTCTTCTTTCGAATGTCGCCGATAGCTGAATCCCAGGGGTGGTCGGGGATGGGTGTGGATGAACGCCGCGATATCATCGCGATGAAGGATCCATCGAAAAACCGACTCGAAGCCGTAGAAGTAGAGAAACGCGAGTACCACATTGGGTCGGGTGACCTTCGAACCTTTGGTTCCCCGGATTGTTTTTCCGATATGGTAGGTCGTAGCCTCTTTCGATTCCCGTCGATAAATCATGGCGCCGTGTTCATAATCGATACTTAAGGGTCGATAGTGATTCGCCCAATCGTTGATGGCATCCTCCAACGATGTGAAGGCAATGATTTCATTGTTTTTCATCTCATTTTCTTCACTTTCTCGGATTCAGGGTCACGACGACGATTTCAGGTCGGTTGAACACCCTGAACGGAAGGATACTGTTCCCCAATCCACGGCTAACAATCTCCTTCGTGTTTCGATCCTGATAGATGCCTGAAGTAAACTTCGGAAAGAACCCTTGATCGGGTGCGATCAACCCATCCATCAGAAAAGGGATCCGGACTTGCCCCCCGTGCGCATGCCCGCTGAAGACCAGGTCGACTTGATAGTCCGCGATGATGTCCAGGTTCTCGGAATGATGGTTCAAAAGGATCGTGAACGTCGTTGTTGTTTCCGTAAGTCGGCGTAACGTTTCGCGGAGATCCGACGTCCCTTCATACGCGAGACCGAATATCGGCTCGCTTAACCCGAGGAGATCGATCGATGAACCTCCACGTTTCAATGCGATCCTTTTGTCATGAAGAATCGTGACGCCACCCGCTTCAAGTTTTTTGAAGAATTCTTCCGGATCTTCTAGTCTTGCCTCATGGTTCCCTCCAACATAATAGACGGGTGCGATCTTGATCGCTCCTTCCACAAGGTCCATCGCGAGATCGACATTGGTGACATAACGGTCGACCAGATCCCCGGTGATCACGATGATGTCGGGATGCGCTTCATCGATCTTGCGAAGCAAATCACGCTGATTCACCCCGAACCCTGTATTATGGAGATCGGACAATTGGACGATCCGAAAGTCGTTGAACCCACTTGGAATCGTTTCATCCACTAATGTATAGTACGTCGTCGTCAGACTAAAGTTTTCGTGATAGAGAAAAGCGATGGCGAGTACCGCCATCCACTTTCCCATTTTTTTGAATCTGCCGCGACGATGACGAGTCATGGATTCTATTCTTCATCCATCAGGAGTTTACGGAATTCCGCCAGTTTCGCCTTGCGTTCTTCACCGACGGTCGGATACTGCGGGTCGATGTCTTCCATCGTTTTTACGATGATATCCGCGATCAATTGTCGTGCGAACCACTTCTTATCCGAAGGCACGACATACCATGGGGCTTCCTTCGTGGAGGTCGCATTGATCGCGTCTTCATACGCTTCCATGTATTGGTCCCAGAACCCGCGTTCCTTGAGATCCCCGTCGGCGAACTTCCAATTCTTCGCGGGATCGTCGATTCTTTGTAAGAATTGCTTCTTCTGTTCGTCTTTGGAAATGTTCAGAAAAATCTTGACGATGCGGAATCCGTTTTCATAGAGATGTTTTTCATAATTGCGGATTTGTTCGTAGCGTTTCTCGAAGATGTCTTTGGTCTTGCATCGATCGGGCAAATCGGAATTCAGATGCAGTTGATGCACCTTCACCACCAAGACATCCTCATAGTAGGAACGATTGAAAATCGCGATCTTCCCGCGTTCCGGTCCGGCCTTCATCGCACGCCACAGATAATCGTGGTCCATTTCTTCCGCGGTCGGCACTTTGAAGTTGTAGACGCTCACACCCGCCGGATTGATCCCCGACATGACGTACTTCACCGCGCCGTCTTTCCCCGCCGCATCCATCGCCTGGAAAATGACCAACAAGCCTTCTTTGTTTTCCGCATACAACCGATCCTGTAGTCCTTGCAGTTCAAGGATATGGTCGTCGCGGTTTGATTCCGCGTCTTCACGATCCTTGAATTCTCCGGTCTGATTGGTGTCGAATTCCTTGATGTTGAATTTCTTGCTTCCGTCATAACGGAAATCTTTGATGTTCATAACGTACCTTTTCTTTCTTTTAGATCCGTTTTAGCCTAAGGTCATGTCTCATCCAATCATTCACATCCTTGATCCTGAATTTTGAATAATTCTGCATCTCCGCCCAATCTTTCATCTCAAGATACGCAGGATTCTTTCGATCTAGCATGATTATCAAGAACTCTTCATATCCCCCGATGCCTCCCACATCCTCGGGAGGGCAATCCCCTTCCCCTTCAAGGATTTTGGGGTACGGATACTTATACTCCTCGTCGATCTTTTCGAGGGTAATGCGATGTTCCCATCCATCCCCGAAGTCATAAAGATAAGTGAAAACAGGGTTCTTTTCGACATATTTATCGATCTTCAAATTCTTCGACAACTTCATCGGGGTTTCAAGGGATCTCAGAAGGATCCCATGCGGGTCTACGATCTCATCGAGTAATCCTTGCTTCTTTTCTTCAATCATCGATAACTGGTCGAAGTATCCTTCTTCATCATTGGTGATGCGTAACGCCGGCTCGGTCAACACGAAGGCATGGAGATGGGAGTTCCACCACCCCATGACATATTGGATCGTGTCGTGAAGACGCTTGAACGTGACTCCCGCCGGAATGACGAAAGTTCTCCAGATCAACGGATTCGAATCGACCAATTCAATCCTAAACCGGTAAGCTTTCATGATCCATCCTCCTTGTTCCCATTGTCGGGATAGATTGGGTTTTCTCTACTTTGAGGACGAGTTAAGTCCTTCGTCCTTCAACACTCTTTTTCCGGTATTTAGATAGGCGATCCCAACGACGGAGTAAACCGCCAACGCGATGAATCCAACCGTTAAAACGATGTCTTCTTGTTTCGGTAGGATCATCGACACGGTCGCCATGATAAAGAGGATGAGAGATAGACCAAAGGTGAAATTCCCCATCATCCGACAGAGTTTCACCAGATTATACTTTTCTTTTTCTTTTTTAGAGGATGTATTATACCCCGAAATCAACCATGTCACTTTTTTGAACTTGATGAAATAGGCGATGATGAGAAGAAGGAATGCGGGTAGATAGAAAATCATGGTTCACCCCCTGTTGTTTCAACAGTACCACCGAAGAAAGAACCCTGTCAATCGTTCAATCTGTAGATGACGCCGGTACGGCCGTATAGTTTATATTCGCCTTACGCGCTTGTGCGCCTAGGAACTGCTTCTGCACATGATAAACCGTGTGATCTTTGATGAAGATCGACCCGATCTGCCTGAACTCGAAGCTCACGTTGTTTTCCATGCATTGTCTGCGCAGATCCAATACCCAATCAAAGTCTAAAGGGCGCACATCCTTCCCTGATTCCCCTCCGACCACGACGCATTCGATGGAAGCGTCGAGATATGAAGCGATGTCGATCTTCTCCAACATCGGTTGGACGATGATCATTTTGTGTCGGATCGATAACTTTCGAAATATCTCCAGTCTTTCGTCCGCACGGACTTGGTTCTCGATGGTACAACACACCGAGACATTGGGATAGCCTTCCCCCCAATCTTCAGGCAATCCGATCGAAAAGCGTTCAATGCGCTTGGTAAGGAAGAGAAAATGAAGGTCTCTCCTCTGTCTGATCATCTTCCACGCTTCTTTACGCCATTCATCCGCCTCTTCGATCAGGAAATCGCTATTGAAGCAAAGGAAAACGAGTTGTCCGCTTTTAATACGGTCTTTCCCTTTCGCATCTTTCTCGATCGGTTTATAAAATTCGTCGGTCTTTATGATCCGATTTGTGTCGATCCTTTTTCCGGCGTCCGCCCGATGGATATAGCAGTGCAGACACCCTTCGCTTTTCTTGTGGCAACCTCGCCATGGATTCCACGTCGACATACATCGCCCCCTCTTTCCTCACTTTAAATCTATCGGAAATTTCAAATGGCTTCACAGCTGAGTTATTGATCGTCCCATGACGTGGGGCGAACCAATCTTAAGGGTAGGTTGGTCTGCTTGTTTCCGATGACCGAATTGATCTGCATCTGCGTTAAGAAAAGGCATTTACTCAAATCGGTGTTTTTTATGTTTGCGTCACGAAGATCCGCCCCCAGAAAGTTCGCACCGTCGAGTTTGCATCCTTTAAGATTCGCAGCGATCATCAACGACATCGTGAAGTCGCCATCCTCAAGGTTGGCCCCTTTGAAGTTCTTTCCTAGAACATTCTTGTTTTTGCTTTCTCTACGATCGGATCCCCGCTTGAAACTCACTTCCTTTAACCATCGGTCGACGTTGGATTTATATCCTCCCAGATCGACTTCGACCAGTCGACGGACATCCAATCCCGTGATCCGTTCATTTTCATCAATCAGACGCTCAATCTCACGTGTCGTGTTTTCATCATCCGCAAGACCGACCGCCTCAAGCAGATACCATAAATACTGATGCATTTGAAACAGGATGCGGAAAACAGCGAAGATTTCATCGGCATCCGAGGGTTTGGTCATCCAATTCACACCTTGAGGGAAAGATCGGGTGGCTTTCTGTCCGGCACCAAAACAATCATAGGCGAGACAACCTTTCATTTTCCGCTCTTTTAACTCATGATGAATCGCACATCGAAAATCGTTCAGTAAGTATTCACAGGGCTTCCCCGCCGGTTTATCTGAAGGAAACCCGTCGGATTTGGCGCAATAGAGAGCGACACAACACAAACCGCTGCATTTTCCGCAGTCGATCTTTAGTTCGTCATCGCGACTTGAATATTTGTTGTTTCTAACTTGTTTTGGCAATTTTCTCTCTCTTTTCACATGAAAGTTTATCATCGAACTAAAGCACATAAGAACGTACATACATGCTAAACTTACCGCTATTTCTCATTTTCGCTAATAAACGGTTTCTTAAGATTCATTATCGGCAGTACAATTGCCGATTCGTCCTCGTCATCTTCCCCCTGCCAAGCTACAACAAATCCAACGGTAGTAATAGACGGAACATATCCTTTTTGCTTAAGGTTTTCTAGCTTTTCAACAAATCCACTTGATAGTTTTGCAACACGTTGTACTTGACCTTTTATCTCTGCGTTGAGATAGCTACCGATGATTTCCAACTTGCATCCGCAACGAAGTTGCATAATCCGTTCTTTCTTATCTTTGAAGAAATTGAGTACGACATCCTTATGCGTAAGTTGCAGGATAATTTCTAGCGGTTCGTTGTAAGGACCTGAATCTCTCTTCTTTGTGATTCCATCGATTGCGAATGAATCAAAAATGTTGGTGTTACTGTGAATATACAACGTATCCCTCGCCCTCGTTAAAGCAACATACAAAGCTCGTCTTACTTCATCCTTTGGATTCACAACATTCTTCATGAGCAGATACACAGTATCAAATTCTCTTCCTTTTGCTTTGTGGATTGTGGAAATATATATAGTGTCAAGTTCATCCGTATAAAAATCATCATAGTTGGATTCATTTATGAACTCGAAAAGATCACTCCGGAACTTGATTTTATTTGAACTTTCGAATACTCTAGCCATATTCAAACAATTCTCAAGACATGTACTTTCAGCATAGACTTCAGATAGTTTTGATTGAGCTTCAGCCCATAAAGCATTATCTATCACTGGTGAACTGAGTCTAGAATCAATATAGTTCAAGAAAAAACGAACCTCCAATAGATTGAACAGCCGAAAGCCATCGTACGATTGTATCAATTTAGCACGAACACCTTTCCGCAATAACAGTCCGGTTACTTGCATTGCATCAAAATTAGTATTTGTTAACACACATGCTCTTCCGCCAAAGAAAGTCTCAACAACATGATTCGCTAATGCTTCTTCCATTAATGATGAATTATGTAAAGTGATTTCAACCGTACCCATTGCTTCTTGAGTCGATTGAATCGGCAATGATTTCATACGGTCACTTAATGATGAAACGAATTCATTGCTAAGTGCTACGATGTTACTTTTACTTCTAAAATTCTCGCTCAATTCATGTTTTGTCGCTTCATATTCATCGAGAAGTGTTCGCATATATTTTGAACTCGAACCCCTGAATTCGAAAATATTCTGATCATCATCCCCTACTGCAATTAAGCGCATGTCAGGATTAGCCTTAATTAATGTTGTAATCAATGCATACTCATTTTCATCCATATCTTGCGCTTCATCTATTACCAAAACACTCTTCATTATCTTTCCTGGTTCTACTTCGCCGTTGTTAATCATTTCAGTAGCATCCCTAACCACATCATCAACATTCTTCAGACTACCAATTTTGCCTAGAATATCGAAACAATAAGAATGAAATGTCTTTATCTCGATGAAATTTGCAGCATTCCCGATTAAATTCGTTAATCTCTTTTTAAATTCGGTTGCAGCTGCGCGAGAGAAAGTTAGCATAAGCAATTGCTCATGTTTGACATCTTCAAGTAAAAGGAGTGAAGCAAGTTTATGTACCAACACACGAGTTTTACCACTTCCAGGTCCTGCAGTAACAACGATGTATTTTGATTCGTTGTCATTAATGATTTGTGCTTGCTGATCCGATAGTTCGCCGAAAAGCTGTTTATATTTGGCAGGCGTAATATTGCGTTCAATTTCCCTAGATCGATCTTCCTTAAAATATCTAGCGATAAACTTTCTAAAATCCATTGTGAAGTAATTCGTTACGAATTCTAAAGCGGAATTATAGTCCTTTACCATAAGGTTCGCATATTCACCGACAATGTGAATTTGCCTGATCTTCGATTTGTAAAACTCATCAAGTAGCTTATAATCTTCAATTTTATATGAGATCCTATTGTCCGTAATCAATCGCTTAATTTCCATGCCGTTATAGAGCACCAAGAAACCACCTTCAAGTTTCATCGCACCGATTTTAGACAAATACAGCAAGGCATCCGATATGTCATTAATAGAAATTGATTTAACATCAATATCGATTTTAGGTATAGATATATACTTGTTGAACAAACCAACCAACGAAAACATGACACCACATTCATCGTTATTACTATCAACCGTATCATCGATCAATGAGTAAAGTTCTTGAACAATAAATTTACAGATATCTATCCTTCGATACTGTTTCTCAAAAAGGTGTTTTAGACTTATTGAAGGACTTACTTTCACAGAATTTCTTCCGGCGTCTTCTACTTTGGACACATAATTCTTAATCGTCAAGTAATAGAGCAATGTTCTTAGATTCTTAATGTTTGAGTGCGAAATCCCTGCAGCAAGACCTTCTTCGTTAAGTTCTTTATAGTTTATCGTACACCCATCTTCAAGTAATTGGGACAGGACGAACGTCTCCAATCTTGAGAATCTATCAAGGATTTGCATCGATTTATTCTGGGAATCTGATTTTAATATAAACGCTGACATATCCAATGAATCTGCAAGTAACCCTTCTTGTCGCATCAAATTGATAGATGCTATTACGTCTTCCTTTTTTATTCCGAGTGTGTCCGCAAGATAGTCTACTCTCGACTCAGCATCGTCATTTCCTGCGTTGGCAATACTTCGTCTTGAAATCAATGACTTGATGATTCTTTTAGCATCTTGTTTTTGGTTGTCCTCAAACAAAGGTGAGCGATCTATGCGTGAACTTGCTTCCTGCATGTTTTTCGCATGAATGCCTGTTGCATAGATATGTGGTACATTGTGTCCTCGCTCGATATAATTAGCACTCTCCAGAGCAGAAATTGCTGTCTTGACTCTTGTCTCAATATCGAAAACGACATCTTCCCATCCAGCTTGTCGTGCAATCTCAAGAGCTGAGCAACATATGCGAGTTCGAAACCTCGTCATACTTTTTATCGCTTTCCAAACTTGCTGGATCTCACTTATGCTGAGTTTCGTTTGATTTAGGAGTATAAAATGTTTATCTAAATCATTGTCGTTGAATAGCACATAACATTCCGCCTGAATTGATGAATCACGACCTGCACGACCAGACTCTTGAACATAATTCTCAAGTGAATCCGACATGTCATAGTGAACTACTAAACGAACATCTTTTTTGTCAACGCCCATACCAAAAGCGGATGTTGCTACAATGATTTTTACTTCATTCCTAATAAAAGCATCTTGATTTGCTATTTTTTGATTTGCATCCATTTTACCGTTGAATGCACATGCTTCAAATCCATCTCTAGATAATCTTGCTGCTAGTTCGTGAGTTTTTTTAGTTCGAGACACATATACAATTGTTGGACAGTTTTTTTGTTCAATCAGTGATCGGAGAGTTGAATATTTCTCCTCCTCCGTTTCCTTAAAAAGGACAACATAATGAAGATTCTTACGTGTAGCTGAAGAAGCAAAGAGGTCAAGATCGAGATCAAGTTTTCTCTTAAAATAATCGCGGATATCACTAATGACTTTTTGTTTCGCTGTTGCAGTGAAACAAGATACCGGTATAGGTTTTTTGTCATTCCTGTTTACTTGTAATTTGCGAATAAAATCACCGATATATAAATAATCAACACGAAAATCTTGTCCCCATGCAGAAAAACAATGAGCTTCATCAATGACAAAGCGAACAATGTTGCGCGACATAATGAGTTTTTCTATCGTTCTTGAGCGTAATTGTTCAGGTGATATATACAGAATCGTAGCCATACCGCTTGAAACTCGATTGAATGCCTCTGAACGCTCAATTGGGCTTTGCATACCATTGACTGTTACAGCGTCAATAATTCCAATTTCGTTTAGGTTGTCAACCTGATCTTTCATCAATGACTGTAAAGGTGAGATGATCACGGTCAAACCATGAACCGTCTTGCCTGACATAAGGGCAGGGAGTTGGAAAGTTATGGATTTCCCTCCTCCTGTAGGGAATACTGCAAGTAATGATTTACCTTCAACTGCTGCCTGTGTTGCCTCTTCCTGAAGTGACTCACCATCATACTTACGAAAACTATCGTATCCGTAAATTCTTTTTAATTCTTTGTGAATATCTAGCATATCTGTGCAATAACTACAACCAAGTCTACACGGAGTGTTACGAAGATACTTAATAACATTATCTATTCTTGGGTAATTCATTTGAAGCCAATAAGGAGTTATTGAGTGATAATCATCGCTTCCTATGAGTGCAAGAGTATAAGCCAACTCCACAGGATAATTTTTCACTAATAGTGAAACATTCGCATTTGAACAAAATTCTCCTTTGAATTCGTTTCTAATTAATTCTTCGACATCTGATTCTGTTGTCGAAAAATCAACAAACTCGAAAAAGTGTCTAAATTCATCATAAGCATGTAAGAGATAATAGAAAATCTGTTTCCTTTGTAAGGGCAATGAAGTAAATGCACTAATCTCATCATAGAAAAGCACTTCTGCTTTTTGACAGTCGTTGAGAGGATTGTTAAGTTCATCCGATTGTAGTTTGTCATCCTTTAATAATGCATGATAAGGTCTCTTTGGAAAGAGTAATGGTGATAGATACAATGTATCGATGTATTTATCTGTTATTCCGTTTGTGATGTGTGGTCTGATGAACTTCATGTCGTGATGAATTATATTGTGCCCACATAGAAACTCAGAACCAGATATGAAGTTACAAAACTTTTGAATGGATGTACCATGAAACATTGCACGGTCATAGCGTACTGCACCTAAATCATTTACTTTCTTATCTTCGACCCCAACCTCACTGTCAATAAATGATATTTTTTTCCCCATTTTTATCTCCTAGAATTGAAATGGACTTATATCAACATCTATTCTTGACTGACTTATGAACAATCATATATAAATCCAGATGGATATATCTACCAACCTTTTGGGTCACTTAAACGATTAGCAACTGACTCACAAAAAAATCAAACTGCTAGATTGATGTACTAGACTTGCTCTTGATCAAATTGAGTAATCGATAATTAAGATATATTCTTTCTTTCCCGATTTTTTCAGAGTGAATAAATCCATTACTTTCTAGTTGTGTTAGGTAAGAGACTGCTGTCTTTCTTGAAATTGATAGTTCCTTTTCAAAAACTGAAGTCTTAGTGTAAAATTCGTAGAATAGCAAATCAATCAGCTCTTGAGTATAGATTTTTGGTAAACTACTCCTTATCTCAATCTGCATTTTTTCGATTTCAATATTGATTTTTTTGATTAAGCCTAACGTCTCCATTGAAGTTTCTTCAATCGCTGTCAAAATATACAAAACCCACTCTTCCCATGCATTTTTTGTTCGCACCTCTTGAAGCAATCTGTAATAGTCCGCTTTATTCTTAATAATGTAGCTGCTTAAATAAAGGATTGGTTGATCAAGCAAACCTTTAAGTAACAAATACAAAATGTTTATTATTCTACCCGTCCTCCCATTACCATCATAAAAAGGATGAATGCTTTCGAATTGATAATGAATTACCGCTAACTTAATGAGTGGATCCACCTCATCAACATCATCATTAATATATTTCTCCAAATTGCTCATATAATCCATGATCGTGTCAAATCCTTCTGGCGGAGTATAGACAATCTCACTGGTCTTATCATTTTGTAGAACAGTTCCCGGCAACTTCCGTATACCAGCATCATTTTTCTCGATGATGCCTTGAATGATTTTGATCATATTAATGGTTATTATCTTGCTTACTCTGACAATTTCGCATCCTTTCCACATGGCGGAACGATAATTGGCAACTTCCTTCGCTGATGAACTGGCATAGATTGATTTATTGAGTGCACGATAAAGATCATCATGAGTTGTGATGATATTTTCGATTTCCGAACTATCTTTAGCTTCGATAATTGTCGCTGCATTGAGTAGAATATTCTTGTTTGGAATCGTTTCCGCATAACCTTTGAGTTCAGCCAATGCTCGGCTAGTCTTAGAAAGTTGTTTCAACACCTTAACCGTTTCAAGTTCTACTCTCGGTGGTAACATAGGTAATTCATGCCTATTCAAGATACACACCTCCTTGATACAGATACAATAGCATCGTTTTTTACCTACGTCAAACTGATATAGGTAAATTATTTACTTTTTTATACACATTTTCAAAAAAAATAAATTAGTCTCTTTCGTAACCAAGATACACTTAATGTTTCGATTCATTTCTGGATGAATGATACTTTTGTCATTTTCTTCCATATTTCCTAGTAAAGTAACACCCCATAGAGGCGTCACGTGGGTTATTTCGTGTCTACTCTATGGGGTAAGGTTTATTCAATTGTATTATCAACGACGATTTCACCCTTCTTTATCACCATGACTACATTCTTTAGATCATCAAGGTTAAACTCGGGATTCCCTTTCACAATGAGAAAATCAGCGACTTTTCCAACTTCAATCGTCCCGAGTTCATGAGAAAGGTTGCATACTTCGGCGCCATGCTTTGTTGCCGCCTGTAGGATCTGGGCTTCCGTTAATCCGCATTCCTTCAGTAATTGCAATTCCAAGAACGGGAGTCCGGTTGGATACCATGGGTCGATCGTTTCGATATAGTCGTTTCCAACGGCGATTTTCCCCCCGGCGTCCACAAATCGTTTAACATTCATTTGACCTTGTTTTAGCAGTGTAAGGCCGAATCGATCATCAAACATCTTGAGGATCGTTAACGTAGGGACAATGAATGTACCCTTTTCGATCATACGTTGAATCAATTCCTCCGGAAGTTCATCGTAAATCATGTGTGCCGCATCATCGATCCCTGCTTCGACAAGACGCTTAAGGTTGTGTGCTTGGGTTACATGAGCGGAGACCTTTGTCTTTCTCCGATGAGCTTCATCGCATAAAACAAAAAGCAGCGGATCCGTTAGTTGAGGTAAGCCGAATGTGCTGGGATCAATCCCGTCTTCAAGGACAGTTTTCACCATGTCGATGCCTAAGTCTAGCAGATGATTCACTTTTTGGATCGCTTCTCTTGTCGACTCGATGGCTATCGGTGCTTGACCGCCATATCCGCCCGGGGCGGAAAAAAACTTGCCGGTGGTCACAATTCTCGGGTATCCTCCGTCATTTTCGAGTTGTATCTTTTTTTCGATCACAGTCTCGAGTTCATCCTCTGTAAACATCCCTTCATCGCGAAGGGTCGTCACCCCGTCCAACAAACAAGATCGAAGATAGTCCCTCTCAAAGTCATGCAACGCTTCATTATCCATGTACTTGAATCCGGCATGTACATGCGCGTTCACGATGCCAGGCAAAATCGCACACCCTTCAAGTGAAACGCTCCGTTTTGATGGATATGAATCCGCAGACGCATCCTCTTCGATCATGAAAATCCGCCCATCCTTGATCCCCAGCCCAGAGATTCTTCTCCCCGGCGTTCCGTTTCCATCAATCAAGTAGCCTTCTTTAAGTACGATATCTAGTATGTCGCCCATTTTTACTTTCTCCTTCGCACGATTGTTTACCTGTTCATCCACTCCTAAACCCTACGAGCCCATCATTTCGGCTTTCTTTCTTCTTTGCCTTTGTAAGGTTGCGATACTCACCGATTTCTAAGAATTTTCGCGATGAATCTCCCATTCTCCGATGTCAAATATACCCTTTCATTCATTCAACATCAACCCGTACCTGTCATGTTTAAGGTTTATTTAAGGATTGATTGCCTGTCTGGATCGATATCTTCAAGACCCTGCATTCTGTCAAATTGAATCCACCATCATTCTTTCTGGTAAACGAGCAATCGGAAAGGCTCAAGCGTTGCATTGCGTGATAAAGGCCGAAAAAAAAGCATCGTTACGCATCTCGCAACCATGCTTTCATAGGATCATCCACTCTTTCGATGCGATTGCGAAGAATGTAGCGTCATTCCACCGATCAAACGGAAAGTGTACCAACGTGCTAGTCGAATCAAAACAAACGAATCAAGTAAGCTAAACCTTCAGCGAACCCCTGAAACCTCTTGCCCCGTAATAGGAATCCGCACCGTTATGATAGACAAAGATTGTGTCATAACGATAGTCTGCGAAAAGCGCTCCGCCAAGTTTACGGATGCGATCCGGGGTCTTAATCCAACTCGACGTTTTCATATCGAATTTCCCAAGGGTTTGTAGGTAGCGATAGTCCTCTTCCGACAACAACTCGATTCCGAAAGTCGACGCCAGTTCTTCGGCGCTGTTCGCCGGTTTGTTTTCTTTTCTGGCATCCAACGCCTTTTTATCAAAGCAAAGACTTCTACGACCTTTCGGACTCTCTTCGCTGCAATCAAAGAACACGAATTCATTGGTTTTCTTGTCGAACGCAACCACATCCGGCTCACCGCCGGTGTTTTCCATTTCAAACAGCGACCACACTTTCTTTGGATTCGCCATCAATTTCTCTTCGACATCCTCCCAGCTTAATCCTTCATGTCGCTTCATGTTACGTTCAAATCGAACCTTCAACGTTTCGATCAATTCATTTCTTTTCTCGGTTGATATTTCCATATGAGTCTCCTTCTGTTAATGGAATTCTACACCAATCCAAGAGAAATGTAACGGATGATACTTTCGGGGTCCGTCTATGATCCACACAATGAGGTGAGCAGGTAAGGCTGTTTTTTGGAACCGATTTATTCATTTTTCGAAGCTGCTGTAATCTCTCACGAAAGTCCAACCGTCATCCCCCCTTTTCATCTCATTCTTCTCGACCAGCCATTCTCTCCGATTAGGTTCATCAAAACTTTCTTGAACCGCCTTTCGGTACATGTACAACGATACCTGATTCGACGAACGGTTGGAATACCCATATCTCCAATAATAACGAATTCCGTTACTTCACAAATCCTCCATGGAACATGCATTCGTACACTTTCTTGTCATTATGAAAAATCTCTTCGTAACCATTGAACCACCCAAAGTCGCCGTTGATTGTGCAATGGTATAGATGCTCTCCGTTTTGATATACGAGTGGTCCTCGATAAGGATATTCATCATTGACCAAGAACAGCGCCTCTTTTAAAAACTCCCCGGAAAATCCTTCGCCTACGATTCTTCCGCAGTAATTCATTGCCCAAAAGGGAAGGTCATTTCTCCATATGGCTTCTTCCCCGGAGAATTTTTCATTGCCTAAATAGGTATCGAAATATTTATACTCATTCTCTTCAAAGAACAAATCATGCGAGTTTAGTCTTGAAGATCGAACTTCAGACCCTTTTCCGGCATATGTCGCTCTTTTCGCTTTGATCAGGAAAGTCACTGCTTCCTGGTCTATCACGATACTCTCTATCGTCTCTTCTTTCGAACTACATTTCTGTTCTTCTTTGACGAGCTTATCAAGACTGATTAAAAACTTGTTGCTAAGTTGAACTAGGTTATCAATATCCGGATAGGATTGACCCAATTCCCACTTGGCTACCGCTTGTCTTGAGACACCTAGGATTTCGGCCAAACCCTCTTGCGATAACCCTTTTTCTTTTCTCAACCCTTGCAACCTCTCGGAAAAACTCATAGTATCACCTCATCAACAGTATACACAGTCAACTCGCCGTTGCCTACCTATTGATGATGCCAATTCTGACAACCAGCAGTTGCCTTACTACTATCCATCGACTGTATCCATCATTTTCGATCTCATCTACGATTATTTCTCCATGTTCGAGAATTTTTCGAAGGCCATGAATCGACTTCGGCTGCGTTGGATCTCATGTGTGGGACATTCATTGGCGATCAACAAACGATCACCTACATATAGATCGTTTGTACATCCCCATTACCGATTCGTTTTTCTACACATGAGCACTCGATGACCATGGCTGAATTGGTCATCGATCTCATTCAGGAAAACTTTGCAGTTCACATTCGCAAGAATGCTTTCATATTTTTGCGGTGAGAGCGAACTATAGTAGAACTCCGTGTCGAACATCGTCGATCTCAACTCGCCCTCGTTTCCGCCCGCGGTGAAGAGAAATATGCCATCGGGCTTAAGTAAGGATGCGATCTTGCGGATCGCTTGTTCTTGTTGATCCAGAGGAAGATGGAAAAGAGAATCCCAAGCGAGGATTCCGTCAAACGTTTCTTCGAAAGCGAAGGTCAAGATATCCCCTTCGATGATCGAAGCCCCGGGGACATTCGTCTTTGCCTTTTGAATCATCTCGTACGAGATGTCGATTCCGGTTACGTTCGAACCGAAATCAACCATCCGTTTCATCAACGGAAGGCCGGTTCCACATCCGATATCGAGAATCGATGCCTTTCTTTGGCCACTCTCCTTCGTATCCAGAAGCAAGAGGAATTTTTCGAGATAATCCATTCCGATCGTCGAAGAACGGTTTTTCTCATAGGCCATAGCGATTCGATCGTATCGCTTCCCGGTTTCTTCAGGTGTTAGATTCTTCATGAGTCTGCGCACTCCCTTGATTGTCGGTATTTTCAACTTTATTGTTTATTTCCGAGGTCGGCTAAGCCATGCTTCCAAGATGACACCGTACACGACGCCGGCCAAGAAACTGACAGGGTCTTGAAATCCGGTGGAACTGTAGAAAGCGAAGGATACCAACAACCCGAACAACGCGCCGCGAAGCAAGGCTTTGTTTCTTGAAGTTTCCGGCCATGGCGCACCGACGATCAGTCCGAGGATCACGCGATTGTACCAAAGCGAAAACACGAAATCCGCCGAAGCGGTGAAATTGGATCGGGCATATGCCCCGATCACACAAACTATCCCTAGGATAACTCCCCCGATGAGAGCCGTCATCATTCTTTTACTCATTTTTCTCCTTAAGGTTCGCATGAACCCTGTTTCTCACCCATCATCAAAGCGAATGGATTGAATCCAGCCATGAAGAAGAACCGATGCCGATTTCCAGAGTCTACTAGAACACTTGACGTAATTCGACTTGACCTTCACCGAATCCTTGGGGATCCGGCACCTTCTTCGCCCACGCAATCGCTTCTTCTCTTGACTGAACCTCGATCAAGAAGAAACCTGCGATGATGTCTTTGGTTTCTGGAAAAGGTCCTTCCGTCACCACGGGTTCTTCGCCCGGTACGAGAAAAGAAAATCTCAATCCGTTAGAACTTGGATGCAGACCTTTGGCCATGACCCGTACACCGGCTTCGATCAACTCCTCGTTGTACTTGTCCATCGCTTCCATGAGTTTTTTGCTTGGACGTTTTCCTGCTTCCGAATTTTTCGAAGCTTTCACAATCAGCATGAACAACATACGACCTCTTTCTCCCACTGGATTTGGGTTGAATCGTTCCGAACATTTACCGAGGATTTCGAAGCATAATGTGATTCCAAATCGGACTTATGATGTTACGAGCGTTGCGCGATTTATCCGACGATCGGCGGGTTTTGTCCATCGACCCGGTGGATGATGGCGTAGTCGATCAGATCTTGGCGTAATTCGAAGTTGAGTTTTGTGATTTCCGTCCCTCGCGTCGCAAGAAGGCTTTGGTGCGAAGGATACCAATACGCGATGATTTCATCGATCGGTTCATCCGCGTTGTTGGTTAAGAGTTGACCCAGTACGGGAAGCCGCCAGAGAATCTTACCGCCGACGGAATCGATCATGAGCTCGTTGACTTCTTTCCATTTCAGATAAACATCGCTAAAAGGAAATAAACCCTCTTTATAACGGTTGAGGTTAATCATGAGTGTCGGTCCATCTTTCGTACGTATGATTTCTTCGATGATTTTTATTTCACTTTCAACCAGTTTGTCCATGACATCCCTTTCTTTTCCTTTATTGATTTTATTATACCCGCTTTTTACTCTGTTCATTGATTACTGCCCGATTTCTTCATAGCGAAAACGAATCGATCGTATCGTTTTCTCTATCGTCTGTCCAATTCAAAGAGCAACTTGGACTTCATTTCTTCCAACTCATCTCCACCGACTTTCACATTCTCGGAGTACATTTTCGAGCGATCCGTCCACCAAACCGGTCCTTTCACATCCCCATCCCCTTCACGTCGCGCGAAGATATGCCAATGAAGATGCGCATCGCCGTTGCCGAGAAGCTCATAGTTCATCTTATCGGCTTGAAACGCATTGAAAACCGCTTCCCCGACCCGGCTCATTTCAACCATGAATTTTGCCTTAAACTCTTCGTCGAGCTTATGTAGTTCTGTCTCATGATGTTTGCATAAAAATAAAGTATATCCTTTGAAATACTGATGATCGCCGATGACAACATAGCCCGTCTCCAGTTCCTTGACGAAATATGGATTCGAATGATTCTTAATCATCGCGATCCGATCGCATATAAAACACCGTTCCATCATCGCACCCCTTTGGTCGAATGTTTGAAGTTTAATGAATAGTAAATCAATTGATTGTTGGCAACGAAGTATGAGTTTGAATAATCCACAACAGCGATTACTTATAGATATGAAAGTAAAAATCCTGAGGTTATGATTACCGCATTAAGCACACCATGGGCAATCATCGGAGGGATCACGGACTTAAAGTTTAGATACAGATACGTATAGAAACTACCGAAAGTGAAAACGGTGACGAGTTGAAGAATGTTAGGTTGATAGATTTGGAATGGATAAAGTTGATACGGGATATGTCCTACGAGAAAGGGGACGAGCGTAAATGCATAAATCCAGATGACTTTTGGTTTTTCAAAGATGACTAAGGAAAGGCCGATGAGCAATGATCGGTAAAGGAGTTCTTCACTGGTGCCGGATAACAGTAATTGAAAGAGATATTGTCCTATCAATGTTTCACCACGTAAAGGGTAAGCGATCGAAGCGTCCACCATCTGATGAGTAACCATGTAGTAACCCACACCAAACTGGACGACAGCCCAAACCACTGTGAATAAAGCGACGAATCGAAAGGCTTTACTCGGCTGATCTGGCCATTTCAACCCGAACTGTAGCATGAATGATGCATGATTTTTGCATACCAGTCTAAAAACGAACAAAATCGCAAGGGCAGCAAAAAATAGTTGAAATAAATGATGAACAGAAATATAGAGATAAAGACCATAAGGATCGATGGACTGATACGGAAGAATCGATGAGAGTTGATCTGTAATGTACGACGAGGTTCTACTGATGCCTTCTGTTACAAAGATTGCGATGATCAGAAATAGACCTTTCTTCATATTGACCTCCTACGGGAATAATGCTTGCCAAACAAATACATAATATGTTATATATATGATGTCGTCAATAGTTTTAAGAAAAAATGAGGTGCGTAATGAATATTACTTTCTCGAAGGTCGAGTCGATGGATCCATGGCAATTTTCTTTCGGTGCTTTGCTTGTGGCTGCGACCAAACTTGACACCCAGTTGGATAAAGTGCTAAAGAAACACGATCTAACATCAAAACAGTGGTTTTTACTAGTGATTCTAGACAGTATGTTTGAACATCCGCCAACACTGAAGCAGCTAGCGGAGGAGATGGGAAGTTCTTATCAAAATGTGAAGCAGTTGGCTCTAAAACTGGAAACGAAGGGAATGATCCGTATCGAGAAAGATCCCGAAGACGCCAGAGCGCTTCGCATTCGCGCGACACCTGAATCTACTGCAATCTGGGAGAAACTTATTCCCGATGCCGAAATGTTTTTGGGGCAATTCTATCAAGATGTGACATCATCGGATGCTGAGTCTTTGAAACGAACACTCTATCAGATTTTACAGAATTTATACAAGATGAAATAGTACCAACATTGGGAGGAACGTTATGATTAAGTCTCGATATTATACAAATCTTGCGGGTATGACCCCGGATTACTACGCGGTTCGCGATTTTTTCGTCAGGCTAGGGTATTCGGAGTATATTTATGCAAGATGGGATTGGATGATCACGCATAGCTATCTCGACCATAGCGCAATCAATAAAATCAAACTGTGGGAGGATGCTTGTGGAATCGTTGGGATCGTTACGTTCGACACGCGATTAGGAACCGCCTACTGCCTTTCACTTCCGGAATATGCCTACTTAAAGAAAGAGATGCTTCTTTATGCTGAGCAAAACCTGCGTGAGGGAGATGAATTCAGTGTGGTCATTGCCGACGACGATGTGGATTTTCAATTCATCGCACATGAACTCGCCTATGTGGCGACACCTCATGCGGAGCATGATGCAATTATGTATTTGGAACATGCGGATTTATCTTACACTTTGCCCGAGGGTTACACCATCGTTTCCATGGCCGACCGGTATGATCCGTATGAGTATCGCCGCGTCCTCTGGAAGGGTTTTAACCACGAAATCAACGGCGAAGGTCCTCTCGTATTTAATGATGAAGAACGGGCAACCGTTGATTTTGAAATGCTTCGCAACAATGTCGACCTATCGCTCAAACTTGCGGTAGTAAGCCCAGACGGTCATTTTGTGTCCTATTGCGGGATGTGGTATGATCCATCGTTGGATTTTTCCCTAATTGAACCTTTAGCTACCGATCCCGATTTCCGTGGGAAAGGGCTCGCCCAGGCCGTGGTTTTGGAAGGCATGAAGCGAGTGAAAGCGTTGGGTGCTAAAACGGTACTCGTCGGGTCAAATCAACCGTTCTATTACGCGATCGGCATGTTTCCATATAAAGTATCCACCATATGGAAAAAGAAACGAGATAACATCAGATCATGAATGGAATAGGATATGCATTTCAGTTATGCATACTTTTTTGTTTGCGAAAGAGAATTTCATGTTAAGAATCGATTGATACGATTACCAAAAACCCCTAAACGTGAACCTATCTAATCATGGAATTTTATATGTGCGACATGCAGGTCCCATCTTTAGTCATTTAAGCCTAATTCAAGAAGTACTTCAGTAGCCCATGCATTATAAAAAGCACATCTCGAACCTGCCCAAGGTTCTGATCCAATGCTGCGCATCTTCCAGGGCAAGTTTAAATAAGCTACCAGACCTAAAGCTCTAGAGCCAATCACAATCTAGAGCATTTTTTCATTCTAAATTTCTAGTTGTATAATCAAAAAACCATTGCTGTTAGAAATGTTTCAACTCTGCGGGTTATACTTCAATTCCTTTTCTGGTACGATTTAGGTCTCTTAAGCGGTGTCTTTCTACCTTATTACCAACCAGGATTCTGATGAAGTAGAACAGGTCTTTCTCCTTCAGGTAAGGAATCCCATTCGACTACTTCACCATTTACTTGTCTGACTACCAGATTCAAGGCATGGGGATTATCGTTCATAAGATAATGGTTTGCATTCGGCAAACGCCAATAATATGCTTCAGTTGATCGATCTTTAAGAACTGTTTGCCAAACATAATCGGCTACTGCAACCGGCGCTATTCTATCATCAACTCCCCAGAAAAGCGTCGTCGGTATTTCACTTTCTTTTAGATTATCTAACCATTTCTCTTCATATTTTGTGCGTTGATTCAAGTATTGTATTGTAGAATGTTGTACTTTCCCACCATCTTGATAGTCAATGATAGATGCGACTCCATTAATTTTATCTGCTTTCTCAGGAATTGTATGAGCTTTTCTATTTAGTCCCTTTGCTAATAACTTACCATTAATAAAATTTGTTGCTAACTGACCGAATTTTTCACTTAGAAGCATTTTCTGAAAGCGTGTCAGATTAGCAAGTGGTAGATAGATATTACCATTTGTAATGATATGGTGACTAATTCTGTAGAAATCCTGATTTCTATAAAGACTTAGTAAGGAAAGTCCAACACTATCACCTTTATCATGGGTCAACAAAGTAAACTCTTTGAGCATAAGGATATCTGTTATATAGTAGTCAACAAGTTTCGCATCATCTTCAATCGAGTAGATATATCCATCTCTTGGCTTATCAGACAGACCATAACCTATTGTATCAATTGCACAAACATAATAATCATCACTTAAAAGGCCCACCACATCAAAGAAATCGAAACTCATAGTAGGATAACCGTGAATCATGAGTATGGCAGGATTCTCAGGATTACCCTTTTGGATGCTGAAAACATTGAGTTCTCCATATACCTCGTTCTCTTCTAAAGTAGAGGTCCACTTCACATAATTACCTGAGTCTTGCCACTCTTTTGCTAAGCGTGACAACTCTGTCAAAGGCTTTTTTACAAGCGATCCCATATCAAACCAATGAGAGAAAGTAGGTTGAATTTTACAATTTTTCTACTACTTTTATTCTTCATGTTATTCATCCTTTCTTGAGCAACTTGAATTTTGTCTTCGCTTTATTTTTTTACATTCAAACCGGAAAGCATAACTTTCATATCTAGTCGCCTAATGGTATGACTATTGTCGTCTCATCACCGCCAGCAAAGAGTTGTCCCTTATAGATCATCTTAATTGGATCAACGTAGAATCTATCCAACATAGATTTATTTGGTGCCGCTGGAGCATAATGAGTCAGAGCTAATCTTTTAACATTCTGATTATATGCCATCATCGCAACATCTTTTACATCTGGGTGATACTCCCTAATATCATGCATGATCTTAGCTAGTTGATCGTCACCTATCTCTTTATATGTTTCTTCCATTAATGTTACCAGATCATAATTCATAATATCCATAACAAGTAAATCAGCAGAATTTGAGTATTCAGCCAGAGCTTCGGTTACCAGTGTATCGCCAGATATAACAACTTTCTTGCCATCATACTCAATTTTATAACCGAAAGTGGGACTTATCGGCGGATGATCGTTCTTGAAGGCTGTGACAACCACACCATTCTTCTCATAAACAACTACTTCCTTAAGTTCTGAGTCAAACTCCTTAGCAGTTGCAAACTGATATTTTTTAGGCATAACTTCTTCTCCATGATGCTCCGTTCTATAATCTGAGTCTGCAGCATATATCAGATTAAATCCGGTGACGATATCTTCTGTCCCTGTCGGTCCATACACTACAAGATCTTTTTCTCTTCCAATCATATAGCTCCTTTGCATGACCTCTCCCAAGTCAGCAATATGATCATTGTGGAAATGAGTAAGAAAAATGGCATCAAGAGATTCACTAGGAAGATTGAACTGTTCCATCCTCTTTTGTGCATAGTCACCAGCATCAAACAATAGGAATTGGCCATTAACAAAAACCGCTGTAGAATTCTGGGCAATATCTGGATTCATTGGTCCTGCCGTACCTACTAGCACAACCGTTATTTCATCGACCTGCAAGTATTTCTCATAGGCTTCAACTCTTTGAATATTTCTTTGCTTAATGCCTCTTGAAACCATGAAATCGGTGGAGATAGCATAGTTGAATATTTGCATACCAATTACTAAAATACCAACAAGCATGAGTAATGTGATCAAAATCGTTTTTTTGGATTTTAGCATTTTGCGCCCTCCCATTTCATATATATTTTATGAAAAAGACCATTCTTACTACCCTCTGTCTCAACTTTGACCATTGCTTTGATTTTTGGATAACCATCGTCGTCTGCAGAACCAAGTAATGCTATGTTCAGTTTCATATCTATTCCAAAGAAAATTTTTTTGCTTCTTAGTATGACAGTAGAACCATCTTTCACGGGTTTGTTACATGCTACAGAAATAACGTTCATGAAGAATCCTCCTTTCTTGTAGTAATAAAAACTCATTAATAACTTTCGCCAATTGCTGTTGTTGATCAAAATTGCAATGGTTTAATCAGCCACAAGATACCATACATATTGTCATCAGTAGAAGTTTCTATATCCAATGATATATTCGAAACCAAATGATAGTTTATCAATGTAGATGAATGATGTCACAACTCGTTATTGTTTATCATTCTCATTTCTTAAAACCAGTATGCCCCAAACAATAAAACACAATTCGACAATTGACGAAACAAGTGTCACTGGATTCATTCCGTTATTCAGAAGATCCGGAATCCTACTCAAAATAAGTAATCCAAATACGACCATTACCGCCTTGATATATATACTTTTTTTCATCTTCAACCTCCTAATTCAATAACTCAGTGATTTTGACGTCATCTGAGTTGACTGGCATTTTTATCATGGTTCCGTCATTAGAAAGATAAATCTCTCCGTCATATGCTGCTCTTGCTTCCTTTGTAAACCCTGCCTCCAGAATTTTTGACGGAATAGGCGGCAAGATATGAGTAAGAACCAACTGCCCAATGCCGGCTTCTCTTGCTACAATTGCTGCTTCTTCCGGTGATATATGGTAGTCCTGAATATCATGAGCCACGTCTGAAAGATTTGAATCCATATCAGATGATGCTTCGGAAATCATCTTTGAAAAACCCATATGCAGAGCCTCACAAACTAAGAGATCTGAACCCATTGCATGATCGATGAGACTCTTTGTGTATACTGTATCGCCTGAGATAACAACACTTCGATCCTTATAGTTTACACGATAACCAACAGCGGGGAAAACAGGTAAGTGATCGACATTGAAAGCAATGACTTCTACATCACCAGACGAGTAGACAACTTGACTGCTCGTTAGCTCAACCCCTAAATCAAATTCATTCACATCACCACCAAATGCTTCTTCCGGTAACAGATCCTCTCCATGATGAGCTATTCTGTAACCTTTATCCAGTTCATAAGCCATTTCAAACCCAGTAACGACTTGATCCAACCCTACAGGGCCATATATTTGCAGGGGTTTTGTTGCAACGTTGGAAGCCCAACGTTTAAGCATCAGCTCACCTAAGTCACCAATATGGTCTGAATGGTAATGGGTCAGGAACAACCCATTGATTGAACTGACATCAACACCAGACATTTCAAGTTTCAACGTACTTCCCGGGCCTGCATCAAAGACCAGTATTTGATCCCCTGCTACTACAACCGTCTGTGGACCTACTCGATTCGCTTCAGGTAATGGTGCACCTGTACCTGTTGTGATGACATATAATGCATCATCTTTAAAAGTATCCATATTATTATTTCTTGCCATTCCCTTTTCGATAATGAATCTTAGCAGGTAGTCCGGAGGATTCTTAAGGATCGTAACAAGAGAGATCGATAAAACAACAACTACAATAGCTACTATCGATAACCATTTATGTTCAATAATGAATTTCATCTAGTTCACCTTTTCATCGAGTAATCTCAACAATGTCTGGGCTGTCTCTCCGGAGGAATTCTGATTTTGCCCAGTAACAAGATTACCATCAACCACAACCAAAGTCGCAAAGAAATCTCTAAAAGCTTCATTCTTCCGATAATCAGCACCAAGTTTTCTAAGCTCTGTTTCAGGATGCATAGGCGTTGCTGTTATTCCCAGTTCTTCAACTTGCTTGTCAGAAACAGCCGTCATTTTTCTACCTTCCACAAGAGGTGTTCCATCTATATCTTGAGCCTTAAGGAATCCTAAAACACCATGGCAAACAGATCCCAATAGAATGCCTTCAGCATTGGCTTCCGTAATCTTAACGCCCAGTACTTCACTGTAACCCAAATCATAGGACGCACCCCATCCGCCAGCCAGATAGATGATGTCATATTCCAAAAAATTCATATCGTCAATCTTTAAAGCGTTCATGGTTTTCCGCCTAGCTTCATCATCCTTCAAATATCTCTTATCTGCAGAAGTCGCGAGTGGATACTTCAAGCTCACCGGCTCAAAAGGGATTTCACCACCCTCAATGCTGGCAATGTCAACCGTCATTCCTGCATCCAGGAATTCATAATAAGGAATCGTCATTTCAGATCCATATACACCTGTTGCTTTGCCAGAATCTCCTAAAGTATCATGACTTGTCGTTATGATTAAAGCCCGTTTTCCTTTGAAATCATATTCCACTCTTTCATAGTCAGGATGTAATCCAATCAGCTTCAATATAGTCGGTAAAGTGATTACCAATAGTATGACAAGAACCAAGAAAATTACGCCGGTAGTCATCAGTTTCTTCTTCATATTGACCTTCTTTCCTTTTATAATGTTACACTGTAACATTATTTGAATGTAGTATATAATGGAGTTAATCTGATGGCAATAGGATTAACATATCTTATACATTCTTAGGAGAGTGTAACATGGCAAGAAAAAAGCAAATGAACGAATCACAGGAACTCATTACTCAGGCTCTGATAAGACTATTAAAAGAGAGACCATTGACATCGATCAGCATGATGGAAATAGCAAACGAAGCCAATGTGGTCCGTATGACACTGTACAGGCATTTCAAGAGTAAAGAAAAAATCATCCTACATATCGTCGAAACAAAGATCGATGATCTCGTGTTGCAGTTGGATGATACTGCTGAATTGACAATGTACAATCTGTTCTTAATCCGATTTAGGATTTTAAAGGAATCGCCTTTCACTAGCATGCTGTATGAGTGTAATCAACTGGACAAACTGTTATCACTTATACGGACACATGTCATGAATGACCTGCAGCTCTTCTCTCATGTCAATTATGATCAATTTTTACTGGATTTCTTCATGGGAGGTATCGATAGAGTGACGGAAACATGGATAGCCGAAGGCATGCAGACACCTCCTGATGAAATGGCTAAGCGAGTCTATAACCTTGCGGAAAACATAAGAAATGTAATGAAAAAATCTTATTAGAAGTAAAGAATTAATCCTACGATAAAAAGCTGCAATTCCTTTACACTGTACCCTGTAGAACGGACACGTAAAAAGACACTACGTCGAATGTTGGGGTGTTCCGATATTCATGTCAAAACTACGATCTCCTCGGAAAACCCATCGGCATTGTTTGTTCGTGATAACATAGGCGAAATTCCATTACATGCGTTACTTTATTCCTTCAAGTATCATACTTTCATTTTTCAAAATGTATTGAATATCCTTCAGATAGACTTCCATATGTCCCTCTTCAATGTTTCTTCGAAAGTCTTCATTTCCCTCATCCGCTTGATTCCTCATGTAGTTGACCAGATTAGTCAGACGATCAACCATCATTTGAGGAAGTAAATCCCGTTCTTCATTTTTCACACCGTAAGTATCCAGGAATAGTCTCGATTTCCGTATCTGTTCTTCCAAAGAAAAACTGCAATCCGGATTTACAGGATTGACAAAGGGTACCCAACGATACACCGCATAAGCGATATCCCACATTTTCGGTCCAGGATGCAAGGTATCGAAATCGATGATTCCAGTCGCCTCCCCTTCGATGATTGTGACATTATATGGAGCGAAATCCCCATGACACATGACTTCGATGGGGTTAACGGATGGTAGCATCCACACCTCTTCTTTTGTCAATTTATCAATATACGTACCACTCACTTCATGATACCCTCTTAATAGTTTCGCTGACGATTTTATCATATTGTCTTGTAACATGAATTCAGGTAACGGATCGTTATAAACCGCACCTTGAACGAAAGACAAAATCTCCTCTCCTTTTTCGTTAATACCAAAAGGTTGAGGTACAATCGTGAAGCCTTTTTCAATCAGAAAATTCAGGAAATCATGGACATAGGGTGTCCAATCTCCAGTCGGACGGACCACTCGATCCGATTTCCTAAATATCTTGTTTTCTCTTCCTCCACACAATGCCTCATTATTTTTCATTTCATCACCTGTAAATCCGATATTTGCTTCCCCATTCTTGTTAATGGATACCATCACGCCATGATCAGTAATGATTTCATATTCTGCATTGCACTTTCTAGTCTTTTATTTTTTTTGAGCTAGCAAGACAACCGTTTCAACATGTACGGTTTGGGGAAACATGTCCACCGGTTGGACGATTTCGGTTTGATATCCTTTTTCGCTAAAGATCGCGAGATCTCTCGCAAGGGTGCCCGGATCGCAGGAGACATAGACGATGCTGCGGGGGGAGATGTCCACGATCGCATCGATCGTGGGTTGGTTGAGACCTTTACGCGGGGGGTCGACGACGATGACATCGATGCCGATGCCTTCGTCATGGAGTTTGCGGGCGGCTTCGCCCGCATCGCCGGTGATCCAGGAAGCGTTGGTGATTTGATTGCGCTTGGCGTTTTGCTTGGCGTCTTCGATCGCTTCGGGGATGACTTCCACACCGATGACTTGTTTTACGAATTTACTGATGTATAGAGCGATCGTCCCGACGCCGCAATAAAGATCCATGACGGTGTCGGTGGGTTTGAACTGTGCGAACTCGATGACTTTGTCGTAGAGGACTTTCGCTTGGATCGGATTGACCTGATAGAACGATTTGGAGGAGATGGCGAATTCGCAATCGCCAAGCTTATCTGTGATCGTCGTGGCGGGGGTCAGCGCGATTTCCTCATCGCCCAAAATCACGTTGTCTTCCCTGCGGTTGATGTTTTGGATGATCGACTTGATTTGGGGGAAGGTATATAGCAGTTCCTTGACTAACTCGTCCTTCAGCAACATCCCTTCGTCCGAGGTGATCAGGACGACCATGATTTCTTCGGTGACGATCCCGCGCTTTAGTAAGACCCAGCGAAGCGTGTCGGGGTAGAGATGACGGGAATTGTAGAAATCGAGGATGAAGGCGAGGATGTCGTTTTGGATCGTGTGTTGGAGGAAGCAATCCGTGAACGGGATGATATCGTGGGTTTGGGCACGGTAAAAACCGCAGATCATCTTGCCTTGCTTGTCTTTTCCGATGGGGACTTGGACTTTATTGCGATAACGCCAGGGATTGCTCATCGTCAGGATCGGTTGGACTTGGACGTCGGTTTTCGCGACCCGTTTGAGCAGGCCATCGACGATGTCTTGTTTGAACGAGGCTTGTTCCAAGGTGGAAAAGTGTTGGATCTGACATCCCCCGCACGCGGAAGCGATGGGACACTTCGGGGTGACGCGTTGGTCGCTGAAGGTGATGAGGCGACGTACTTTGGCATAGGCGTAGTTCCTACGCGAAGAAACGACTTGGACTTCCGCTTCTTCCCCTTTCATCAATCCTTTGACGAAGACGACGAAACCGTCGACTTTCGCGACACCGTATCCATTGTTGTCATAATCGACGGCACTCACCGTCAGCATGTCTTTTTCTCTCATGAAAACAAAGAGGGGCTTACCCCTCTTGATTCTCCGTTTCTTCCGCATTGAGTTTGTCCAGCAGTTCCTGTGCCAATTCGGGATTGAGCGGCTTGGAGACTTCCTGGATCTTCCATGTTTCCATGTTCGCATTCTTCACGAGGATGAAATAGAAGTAGTTCGCTTCATCTTTTCCGTCTTTCAGGTTGTAGACGGAGATTTCAAGGTCATACATCTTCTTCACTTCGTCGGAGGTGAAATAGGTTTCGATCGGCAACGTCGCGATGATCGAATCGTACACCTGGGTCGTCAAGCCTTGGACGCCGGCCGCGTCGATCAGGGTATCGGCCGTATCGACGGTGATCCGTACGGTCGCCGATTTCAGGTTGATCGTCGCGCTTTCCACGTTGGCCAATCCGTCCAAGGCGGTTTCCACCGTCGTGATTTGTTCGCTGGTGATCTTAGGGTCGAGGTCGTTGGTGAAGCGGCTGCCGAAAAGCGGTGTGCCCGTCCCCAGCGTCGCATCGTAAAGCAGGTATCCGAAAATGATCACCGGCACCATGAGAATCGCGATCCCAAGGACCAGGATCACTCCGGCGACGCTGATTCTACGGCGTTTTCTCGTTTTTGTTTTTGTTTTCGTTTGTGTCATCGTATCCACTCCTCAGGGGTTATTATACCTTATTTTCGATTTGTATGCATCCCTTCCTGTAAATCACGGGTTAGGGACGCGCTGTCGTCATCTTTCGCTTGGCGCTGAAATCTTCACTGACGATCGTAAAGACACAGACGCCTTGGACTTCATGGGGTGAGAATTCGAAATCCTCTTTGCCCGTCTGACGCTTCATCAGGAGCTTGAGCGCCTCGCGTTTCAACGTCTCATCTTCGATGAATTCGACCTTGCCGTTCCCGATGACGCTGGAGAACGCGAAACTATAGTCGCATGCCCGCTCCCCGTCGATCAAGGCATGGTCGCAATCCATCTCGAAACAGACGTCGGGATGCCGGCGAAGGATGTCGATCTTACGTCCGCTTTTGGCGCTGTGGAACACCAGGGTCAATGTCCCTTGGTCCAGCGTATAACCAAAGTTCAGTGGAACAAGATACGGTTTCCCGTCGTCGACCATCGCGACCCGGCAGATCACGCAACGGTCGATGATTGCTTTGATTTCTTCTTGGTTTGAGACTTCTCGGTCGCTACGTCGCATGTCCGATCTCCTTTGGTGCAGAATCATTGTATCATGATTCCTTCCTTGATTATACTTGGGATATGGAGGTGCGTCATGGAAAAAGAGCTTGGATTCGCTTTTTTGCCCGCTCCCGCACAACGTGCTTTACAGAACGCGGGGATTCTGACGTTTGAAGATTTAAACAGGTTCACTCGAGATGAACTCTTATCCCTGCATGGTTTCGGATTGAAAGGATTGAGGATGCTTGAAGAGAAAATGGCTGAACATACGATTGAATTCAAGATGAAATAAAGAGGGCGTCGCCCTCTTTACGGTTTACGTTTCATCAGTTCTTCCGTGATCAACGAACTGGTCAGCGCCGGATTGGCCTGGCCTTTTGTTTTCTTCATGACTTGTCCGACCAAAAACCCCAAGGCACGGTCTTTCCCGTTATGGAAATCCACGACGGATTGGGCTTGTTCATCCAAGGTATCGACGATCACACGCAGCAGTTCGCCGGTATCGCTGACTTGCTTGAGTCCCAGACGGTTCACGACGTCCTCGAAGTTTTCACCTTGGATCAGGTGCGGAAGCACGTCTTTCGCCTGTTTGGAGGAAATGGTCCCGGTTTTGATCCCGTTGATCATATCCGCCAGGTTCTTGGGCGTCAGTTTGTTTTTGGCGGATGCGAGGTGTTGGGTATCCAACACGGCCGGCAGTTCGCTGATGCACCAGTTGGCGGCGATCTTGGTTTGGTCGGTGTGCTTGAGGATCTCGTCGTAGAAATCGGAAAGGTCCTTGTTTTGCGTCAACACGGTGGCGTCGTATTCGCTCAGTCCGATCGACAGATAGCGTTCTTTGCGCGCTTCGGGAAGTTCGGGCAAGGTCGCGATGATTTCATCGACCCATTCTTTACTCAAACGGATCGGAGGGATGTTGGGTTCGGGGAAATACTTGTAATCGACGCTTCCCTCTTTCTTACGCATCAGGATCGTCGTTTTCGCGACGTCGTCATAACGGCGCGTGGCTTGTTCGACGGCTTCACCTTTATCCAGAAGTTCGGATTGACGCTTGATTTCAGCCTCGATCGCCACTTTGATGTTATTGAGGGAGTTCAGGTTCTTGATTTCGGTCTTGACCCCGTAGGCTTCGCTTCCGACCGGACGCAAGGAAATGTTGATGTCGCAACGCAGAGAACCTTCTTCCATCTTGACGTCGGAAACGCCAAGGTAATAGAGGATCGAACGAAGTTTCTCGACATAGGCGACCGCTTCTTCCGCATTGCGCATGTCGGGTTCGCTGACGATCTCGACCAAAGGCGTTCCCGCCCGGTTGTAGTCGATCCAGGTTTCGGTGTTGTAGTGGAACTGCTTGGCCGTATCTTCTTCCATATGCAGGCGGTTGATGCGGACGATCTTCTCCCCGGTTGAAGTAGGGATACTCACATGCCCGTCTTTCCCGATGGGATGGAATTGCTGGGTGATCTGATAACCCTTGGCTAAGTCGGGGTAGTAATAGTTCTTACGGTCGAAGCGGACAAGCGGGTCGATCTCAAGGTTGAGTACCGCACAGGCTTTGATCGCTTGTTTGACGGCGTTCTTATTTAAACTCGGAAGGGTTCCCGGATGGGCCAGGTCGATTTCATTGACGCAACTGTTGGGGCGTTTGGCGAACGTGACGGGCGCCGGGGAAAACATCTTGGTGGCGGTTTTCAATTCGCAATGGATTTCGATCCCGATGACGGTTTCGTAGTTCATTTTAAGCCACCTCCTTGATTTGGTCGGCAAGACCGGTCGCTTGTTCGATGGCCAACGCCAGGTTCAAGGTCGTCTGTTCATCATAAAGTTTGCAGGTCAGGTTGACGCCGACCGGCAAGCCGTCGCAATATCCCATGGGCAAAGTGACGCTGGGATAGCCGGAGAAGTTCCCCATGACCATGTAGTTCTCCGCGATCAGATAGGTGCTGGAGAGTTGGTCCATGGATGTGTCGGTAAGTTTGGGGGCGACGCCGGCGGAAGCCGGTGCGATCAATCCGTCGATGTCGCTTAGGGCGTGCTTGAGGTCTTCGACGATCAAACGGCGCACTTTCTGCGCTTTACGGAAGAGTTTGTCCTGGTTTTCCACAAATAAAGCATAGGATCCGATGACGAAGCGCTTGCGGATCTGTTTCCCGAACCCCGCGGTGCGGGATGCGCTCATCACTTCATCGATTTCTTTTCCGTCTTTTTGTACGCCGAACCGCAATCCGTCAAGGTTGGAGTGGTTCGCGGTCGCTTCGGCGTTGGCGATGATATAGTAGGTCGGCAGGATCGCGCTAAGCAGGTCCTGGTTCATTTCGATGTCGACGATCGTCGCGCCTTGTTCTTTCAAACGTGCGACGAGGTTGGCGAAATGGGCTTGGATCTCGGGGTTCGTGATGGCCTTGAGGACATTGGTCAGGATGCCGATTTTTTTGCCTTCAAGCGAAGGGTTAAGTAAACTTGCGTAATCTTCGACGGGAAGCTGAAGCGAGGTCATGTCGCGGTCATCGCGACCGGAAAGGACTTCCAGGGCGATCGCCGCATCGGTGATATTGCGGGTGAAGAAGGCTACGTGGTCCAATGAGGAAGCGTAAGGGATGATCCCATAGCGCGAAATGCGTCCGTAGGTGGGCTTGTATCCGACGATGCCGTTGTAGGAAGCGGGTTTGCGTACGGAATCGCCGGTGTCGCTTCCGATCGCAAACGGGACGACGCCCGAGGCGACGAGAACGGCGCTGCCGCCGGATGAACCGCCGGACATGCGTGATAGATCATAAGGGTTGTAGACGGGACCGGTCGCGGCGCTAAGATTGGAACCGCCCATCCCGAATTCGTCGAGGGAGGATTTCGCGATGACGATCGCCCCGGCTTCGCGCAGTTTTTCGGCGATGGTCGCGTCGTATTGCGGGACATAGTTACCCAGGATTCTACTTCCGGCGGTCGTGAGGACGCCACTGGTGTTGACGTTGTCTTTCAGTGCGATCGGGATGCCGAACATCTTCCCTCCGGCATACTGATCAAGACGGTTTAATTGTTCTCCGGGGTCGACCATGGTCACGACCGCGTTGAGTTTCGTGTTGGCTTTCATCGCGGCTTCGACGGCGAGATTCACCGCTTCGACCGGATTGTTTTTCGCTTTGTATTGGGTGAAGTTCATCATCCGACCACCTTCACGGTCACGAAGTGATCGTTGGCTTGACGCGGCGCGTTGAAAAGCGCCTGTTCGACGGTGAAGGTATGCCCGACTTCGTCTTCACGCATGAAACTTGTTTCCGCTTCGATCGGGTAGACCATTTCTTCCACCCCTTCGGTATCGATTTTATCCAATAAATCCATTTGGTCAAGCAACACGCCGAATTCATCGGCGATGGCGCGGGCTTCCTCGTCGCTGAGCGAAAAACGCAGTTGTTTCGCCAACGTCTTAAAGTATTCAGGTTCGTATCGATTCATGGGTGCCTCCTAATACGTATAGATGACGGTCAAATCGCCGTCCGCATCGCGCTGGATGATCGCGACCGTGTCGTTGTAGTTCTTCACATTGGCGACGATGATGGCGCCTTTGTCCGAGAAATTCTCAAGCAGACTTCCGAGATATTGCGTCAAGGCGTGGATCTCGGCGTAGGTTTTCGCCTGGATGACCACGTTGATCCTAAGGAAATCCAGTTTGCGGTCGACAAAGCGTGCCTGGCCGACGATGGCGATGGTTTCCGGGATGAACTCTTTCAGTGCGGTCCGGACCGATTTCATTTCGGAAGAGGTCACGCTGTCCAAGGTTTCCGCCGCGTCGCTGTGCTAGAGCACCCATTGTTCGGTGTTCTTGGCGAATTGTCCCGCCCGTCCGGTGAAATAACCGTCGGCGATGAACTTCCCCGGTAGGGTTGCGTCCGCGCTGGAACTGTTATACAAGGTGATATAGATGGGTATGTTTTCCATGTCGGGGATTTTCCGGAGATAGGCTTCGAGTTTCCTTCCCATGTCCGTCCCGTATTCATAGAGCCGTTGGTCGCTGATGGTGCGTTGGACGGCGACGTTGTTTTCCATGCTGGTCAAGGTTTGGTTGAGGACGATCGCGAAGGACATGCCGGCCAGTTTCGGATTGCTTGCGCTTCCCGTNNTAGAAGTTCAGTTCGATGACATCCGCGACGACGACCGCGTCCAAGACGCTGATCGACCCGACACCGGTGGGGAACTGGATTCCTTTGGGCGGGTTGAGCCCTTGCGGGTTTTCCGTGCTTTCGCGCTTCACCAGCGATGAAAGTTTCGAAAGGTTCAACACCTGGCCTTCACCCAGGATATAGTCGTCGGTCGGGAAATGTTCCTTCGATTTCTCTTCCAGGCGGCTGCCGATTTCCATGATATCCATTCTTCCGAGATAGGTCCCGTGATATTGCCGTGTTTCACTGCTATCGAACGGGATCAGCATCGCATATTCCCCTTTTTCGATCGCAGGGACGATGATGTCGTTGGGGTCTTCTTCGATCGGCTTCGAACATCCCGCCAAAACCAGCAGGATCGCAAAACCAAACATCCATCGTCTACGCATCGCGTTTCACCTCCTCAAGGAATTCATCCGCGCTCATCACGGAAACACCGAGTTCGCGCGCTTTTTGTAATTTGGATCCGGCGGCTTCGCCNNTCAGCCCGCTGAAACGGCTTTGTTTGGGCTTGGGGATCAAGCAGGTCGTATTGACCCCGTGGTTCCGCAAGCGGTTTACTAGGTCGATGTTGTGTTCTTCGACGAAGAACGACCGGATGGATGCCGCGGTGATCGAGCCGACATCGTCGATATGAGACAAGGTTTCCTCATCCGCATCTTGCAGATTCTCCAGCGTTTCGAAATGGATCGCCAGCGAACGGGCGGCTTTCTCACCCACCTGCCGTATCCCCAGTCCGGTAAGTAGTTTCTCAAGTGAATTCCGTTTCGAGGTCTCGATCGCGCTCAATAGTTTATCGATCGATTTTTCTTTCCATCCCGGTAAAGAAACCAGTTCTTCCCGTCTGTCCTTTAAAGTATAGATCGATTCGATCGTCTCTAAAATCCCCAGGGAATGGAACTGTTCGACCGTTTTATACCCCAAGCCTTCGATGTTCATCGCGTCGCGCGAGGCGAAGTGCAGCAGGGCGCGCTTGAACTGCACCGGGCAGGAGGGGTTCACGCAGCGGTAAGCCACCTCTTCCTCGTCGCGGAACACTTCGGCCCCGCAGGAGGGGCAGGCCGCCGGCGGCACTATGTCGCGCTCGGCGCCCGTGCGGGCACCGGGCACCACCTTTACAACCTTGGGGATCACCTCGCCGGCGCGCTCTATGACCACGCGGTCGCCGATCTTCAGGCCCAGGCGCTCCACCTCGTCGAAATTGTGCAGGGTGGCGCTGGAGATGGTGACGCCGCCGCATTTTACCGGCTCCAGCTCCGCCACCGGGGTGATAGCGCCGGTGCGGCCCACCGAGAACTCCACGTTCTTCACCGTAGTGGTGGCCTGCTGCGCCGGGTATTTGAAAGCTATGGCCCAGCGCGGGCTCTT
>DOUE01000009.1 GCA_003520745.1 Erysipelotrichaceae bacterium | reverse complement strand
AATGGTCGACGGTCCCCCGTCCGTTCTCCCCCAATACCCCCGAGCCGTGCGCATCGTCCACATAGGTCAGACACTCGAATTCCTCCGCCAGATCGACGATCTCAGGAAGTTTCGCCAAATCGCCGTCCATCGAGAAGACACCATCGGTGATGATCAGGACTTGATGATAGTTCGATCTTTTTTCGATCAATACCTTACGTAAATCGGCCATGTCGCTATGCTTGAATACCGCCCGGTCCGCTTTGGATAAGCGCGTGCCGTCGATGATGGAAGCATGGTTCAATTCATCGGAGACGATCAGATCGCCGGCACCGGTGATGGCCTGGATGACCCCGGCGTTGCAATTGAATCCGGATTGGAAAAGCATGACCGCTTCCTCGCGTTTGAATTTCGCCAGGTCCGCTTCGAGTTGTTCATGCAAGGTGTTGTTGCCGACGATGGTCTTGACCGCGCCGGCCCCGATCCCGTATTTCTCGATCGCTTCGATCGCCGCTTTCTTCAATCTCGGATGATTCGCGAACCCCAGATAATTATTCGAGGAAAGGTTGATCACCTTTTTCCCGTTCACGACGATTTCCGCTTCGTTGGCGGTTTCGACGACCGGGATTTTCCGATAGACCCCTTGATCCTTCAGTTCTTGGATCTGGTCCTGTAGAAACTTCAGTTCATGCAGATCGCTCATCGTTCCTCCTTCTCGCCGACCCGTAGGACGATCTTCCCGCAGTTACCGGAGATCATCAGGTCGAACGCTTGTTTGAAATCCTCAAACGGCAGAATATGCGTCACGGCGGTTTCCAGATGCAGTTTCCCCGCGTCGATCAGTTCTTTTCCTTGTTGCCAGGTTTCCATGATCCGTCGTCCGGTGATGCCGTTGACCGTTACGCCTTTGAAGACGATGTCGTTGGCCACGTCGATGGTGAAAGGGTGGTCGGGCAATCCAAGGATCGACATCCGTCCGCCTTTCTTCAGGTATTTGAAGGCTTGGTTCATCGCGATGCCGCTTCCGCTCATTTCGCAGACCACATCGACGCCCAATCCGTCGGTTTGATTCAAGACTTCGGAAATCACATCCTGTGTTTTCGGATTCAGACAGACGTCCGCCCCGAGCTTCTTCGCCAAGTCCAAACGATAGTCGTTGAGGTCGATCGCGAAGACTTTCGATGCGCCGACCGCTTTCGCGACGTCCACCGCCATCACGCCGATCGGTCCGCAGCCGACGATCGCGAAACTCTTGCCTTGGGTCGCCCCGGAAAGCACCGTGTGGATCGCGTTGCCCAACGGTTCCTGGACGCAAAGATACGCCGGGTCGATGTCCGGATTGTTGATCCAGGCGTTCTTCGCCGGGATCGCCACGTATTCGCTAAACGCCCCGTCCCGGTCGACACCCAGGATGGAAGTGTTGATGCAGATGTGCGCATTGCCGGATTTACAGAATTCGCACTCGCCGCAGACGATATGCGTTTCGGCGCTCACGATGTCCCCGAGGTTGACCGAGGTCACGTTCTTCCCGAGTTTGACGACCTGGCCGGCCAGTTCATGCCCCATGATTTGCGGGAGACGGATTCTGGATTTCGCCCATCGGTTGTACTCGTAGATATGGACATCCGTACCGCAGACCGATACCGCCAGCGTCTTGACGAGAATGTCGTCGTCTCCGATTTCCGGGATCTCACGCTCGATCATCGTCGCACCGACATCGGAGGTAAGCTTACTGATCGTCTTCATTCGTGTGTGCATGGCAGTACTCCTTGACTACCTGTATTGTACCCCAACGATTTCCATTTCTCTATGGTTTAGAAAACTTTTCAGAAAGATTTCAAGCACTTTCAGAATGATAGCGGTTACTTGTAAAATCATACATTTCAGTAATGAATGATTAATGGATAAGTGTCACTTTCCCGGGAAATATTCTAAGGAAAGAGCGTGCTTGTCGATGGGATGAGATGAACTCTGGTTCACGTTCCGGCCTTTCATCCTTTGGGTAGAGTCGTGATCGGGAAGATCGAAGGGCGTTCGAATGCGTGGCCTCACAAAACATTCACCGTAAGCGCTTAGATTTCTGGTCTTCCAGTCTTTACATGTGAAAAAGTTATGTTATAATATCCATAATTCTTGGTTATTCCAACAAGTGGGAAGTGAAACGCGCATTCTGCGGGTTTTTATTTCTAAGATCATGGAAGGGGGCATACGAAATGATCTTACTCGATGATGGGCATCAGATTTTAATCAGCAAAAGCCATTTCGAAGAAATGTGCGAGAGACAGAAAAGCAAACACGAAGCCGATGCGAAACATGTGATCTTCGCGTTGGTGAAGGAAGGCAGGGCGGAAATGGTTCGACTGGAGTATGAGAACCGTAATACCTTGCTTCAGATGGTGGAGAAATACCTCCGCAAAGGATATCAACCCTACTACACGATGTTTGAAGGTTAGGCGCAGTCGACTGCGCCTTTTTCTTTGCGAAGAAAAGCCGGTGTGAACCGGCTAGAGAGTTAGATTGGGAAGGTATGCCATTGATTTTCTTAACCCCTCGACCGTCTTGACCTCGATAGTGACGCGACTTGCGGAAGAAGAAACGAAATCCAATTCCTTTTGAAGATCAAGTTCCCCCGTACCCAGTATCAGATGATCTTTAACCCCGAGGCAGTCATGGAAGTGCATATGGTTGATTTTCGAAGCATGGGCGACCATGAAGTCGTCGTCGACCATCTTGTAGCGATGGTTATGACCGCAATCATAGGTGAGGCGGAAGGCGTCGCTTTCAAGCAGGAAGTCGATTCCATCGCGCATGAAGGATTCGAATCCCGAGGTGTTTTCGATGCATACTTTCACGCCCGAATCCCCGACGGAGCTTTCCACGCTGTCACGGAAGAAACGCAGACGTTCGATGTAATAGTCGTGGTATTTCTCATAGACATAGGTTTTCTTGTGGGGAAGGGTAAAGACGACCCCGGTCAAAAAATGCATGGTGAGGTTGGGGATTTTCGCCTTCTTGGCGAACTCGATCGAATTCACGACGCTTTGGATGTAAGCGTTGGAAATCGTCGGATTGGGGTCGGTGACGGAGAGGAACTCGTCCAGATGGAAGGTGAAATACACGCCCGTGATTTCACGTAACGCATTCAAACGATCGGCACTCATGGCTTCGACCTGGAACTCGGGGACGTTACAGTTGATTTCCACAAACTGTAGACCCAATTCTTGACAGAGGGCGACGTTTTCTTCCAAGGTATCCAATTCAAGTAAGGTGGGCATTCCGAAGTCCATGGCGGGCCTCCTGTTTTTCGATATCTTAGTCTATCCGACGAGTGAAGTCAAGTCGACCGAAATCAAAAAAGAAAGCCCTTAGGCTTCCTCTTCGTTTTCGCTTGTGTCGATGACCTTGGCGCTGGTACCTAAGTCGAGGACCGAAACATCCTTGAGTTTACGCTGGATCGTCCGAGTCCGAACGCCGACCAGCTTATCGAGGTCTTCGCCCGTCTTCGCGATGCGGTCTTGGGCGGCGGTTAGCACTTTCGAGAAAGTCTCGAATTCGGTTTTCACCGCGGCCAGGACGTTCCATACTTCGGAGCTACGTTTCTGGATCGCCAAGGTCTTGAAGCCCATCTGCAGGCTGTTCAGCAGGGCCGCCATGGTGGTCGGTCCTGCGATGTTGACTTTATATTCCCTCTGCAGCGTCTCGACCAATCCCCGGCGTACCGCTTCCGCATACAGACCTTCGATCGGAAGGAACAGGATGGCGAAGTCGGTGGTATAGGGAGGTTCGACATATTTATCATGGATGTCCTTCGCGAACAGTTTGATCTTACGTTCCAAAACCGTCGACAACTGTTCGATCTCGACCTTGTCCATCCGGTCATACGCTTCGTTCAGCAACAAGTAATCTTCCACCGGGAACTTCGAATCGATCGGCAGGTAGACCGGGGTCTCCCCGTCGCCGGGAAGCTTGATCGCGAATTCGACCGGGTTTCTCCCCGTTGACTTCGTGACGATGTTCATTTCATATTGTTCGGGGGACAGGATCTGTTCCAAAATCGCACCGAGTTGGATTTCCCCGAGGATTCCGCGGGTCTTCACGTTGGACAACACCTTCTTCAGATCGCCGACGCCGACCGCCAGGTTCTGCATTTCGCCTAGCCCTTTGTAGACTTGTTCCAACTGGGCGGATACCTGCTGGAACGACTTGCTGATGCGCTCTTCCAGCGTTTTCTGCAATTTCTCGTCGACCGTGTTGCGCATCTCGTCCAGCTTCTTCCCGTTCTCTTCCTGCAAGGAAGCCAGGCGTTGTTCGATGGTGATCCGGATGTTCTCCAGTTTTTGTTCACTCTGTACGCTGGAGGCCTGCAATACGGTTTGGATCTGCGATAAGGAAGCCAAAACGCTCTTCTGCAGCGTGTCCTGCGATTGACCGAGTAAGGATGTCAGTTCAAACAAACGCTTGTCCATCGTCTCCGTATTCGTCTTGGCGTTCTGCGTCAGTAAATCGTTGAACAGACGAAGGCTGCGGTTGGTTTCTTCCGCCGTGTTGCGCTGGCTCTGTGCGATCTGATCCAACAGCGCCTGCTGGTCCCTCTCCAATTGCTTTAGTAATGCCGTATCAGGTTTCCTGATCTGAAAGAAAAGCACGATCAATACGATCAGGTTGACGATGCCAAGAATGATTACGATCTCGTCCATTGAATTCACCTCTGGTTTCATTGTATCCGTATTCCTCATCCATCACAAGCCGTCGATTCCGATCGACCAAGATTACGGACAAAAAAAGCACTCCTTGCGGGAAGTGCTTTTCTTCATCTTGATTATTTGTCTTTAACGCCGGACTCGAGGAATTTTTCTTTGATTTCGGCTTCGGACAGGATATTGCGCAGACCGATGATGGTCGTGCCGTTTTCTTTGGCACGGTCGAACATGCTGGCGAAGTTCAGCGGGCAGAAGACGACATCGAACTGAGTGGCGGCACTCTTTCCTTCGGAAAGTGAACAGTGGTGCATTTTCGCGACCGGAACATTCAGTTCCTTGAGAACTTTCTCCACCTTCATTTTAATCATCAAGCTGGATCCTGCACCGTTGGCGCAAGCTACGAGAACTTTCAACATGTTAAACCTCCTAGTGTGTTTTTACTTTTTAGCGTTCTTCTTTGCTGCGTATGCTTCGTAGTCATCCGTGATCAGGAAGTAGTCTTCCTTGTTCATGGCGTATTGGATCTGAGGGATCGCCAACAAAGCGACGACGCAGATTCCGACACCGATGAAACCAAGGTACTTGACGCTGACGGCGATGACCGGCCATACGGTCGCCCAGTCGAACATGCCCAGGTAGCCGCCGTATTTGGCCAAACCGATGAATTCAACAACGAAGGCCGATCCGAAGACCTGGACCAAACCGGCGATGAACGGGAACAACATCGCGGCTCTCAAGCCACCCTTGTTGTTTGCGAAGACCGCGATGGTCGCATTGTCGAAGAAGACAGGGACGAAGCCGGCGATGATCAGAACCGGGGATTTCAATACGATCAAGGTGATGATCGCCAAGAATTGACCCAAGGCACCGAACAAGAAGCCGATGGTGACTGCGTTAGGCGAACCGAATCCGTANNGAACGAAGCGGTGAGTTCGGTGACGAACATACGGACGCCCAGCTGCAGGATCGACAGATAAACGGCGAAATTCAAGGAAGTCGTCAAGACATAGAACAGGAAGCTCTTGCCTTCGGCTAAGAATTTATTGGCGATCAAGAAGTCTTGTCCTAATACAACCAGTATAGTACCGAAGAACAATAACATCAAGACGGAAGTTGCAACGACGTTTTCATTGAACATGGAGAGGAAACCCGGAAGTTGCATATCTTCCAAACGTTTCGATTGACCCTTCTTGTTCATTCTTTCTGCGAGTTTCGAGAAGATGAATAATCCGAACATCTGTTGGTGGGCGATACAGAAACCGCCGCCTTCCGTCAGATCTTGCGTGATTTCGACGGTGAGGTTGGAACCGACCGCCCAGTAAGCGCCCAGCAATGCACCCATCAACAGAAGGATGGAGGTATCGCCCAATTCGGGGAATGCGAACAGAATGATCCAGAACGCGATCGACGCTTGTTGGATCTGTACGTGACCGGTGGTGAAGACCGAACGGATCTTGGTGACTTTACGGAAAGCGACCAACAAGATGTTCAGCGTCATGGCGATCAGAAGCAGGATCATGACTTGCGAGAACGTACGTCCGAAGGTTTCAGGCAAACCCGCGGTGACCGCGTTTTGACCGAAATACGGGTCGATGACGACGGCGGACAAATTGAATTTGTCTTTCAATCCGACCAAGATCGGACGGAAGCCGTTGACCAAGCCGCCGGAACCGACACCCAATACAAGGTATCCGACCGTGGCCTTGATGAAGCCAGCAAACGATTCATGGAAAGGACGTCTCAGCAATACATAACCGACAAATACGATCAAACCGATGAAATAAGCGGGTTGCGTTAGGACGTTAGCGGCGAAATACGTCCACGCCTTGAGAAGAATATCCATCTTTGCCTCCTTTTGATCCGGGGATGGCCCCGTATCCTCTTGAACTTCAGCTGAGCCACTTTACGAACATAAGTGTTCATATAACCACTTTTATGGATGTAAGCGCTCAACTCCCAAGTACATAGTAGCGAATTGTCAATCAGAATGCAATAGATTTATGAATTATTTTAACGAAAAACGTGTATATTGTGTGAAATTTAGCGCTTACATCACGAAAAATAACAGAAAATGGTTGACATACGTTCATAATGTTCATAAAATAGAAACATAGAGGTATAACCATGAAACAAAAAGACAAGCGGGAGATCTTCCGCAACGTAACCAACGTCCTCATTTATGTCGCTTTTAGTGTCTACGGCGTGAATACGCTTGTGAAATGGGATCAGCTCTGGCTGCAGATCATCTTCGGGATGTTCATGCTGCTGTGCCTTGCGATCGCGATCTTCTACGACGTCCTACGCTATCACAACCGTCAGGCGATCATCGCGATGAATTTCGATCTGGACATGGAGAAGTTCAAGAAGCATAAGAGTTTCGTGGAGAAGTACGACTTCTTCCATAGTTACAAGCTCCAACAGATGATCCAAAACCTCCATGAAGCGCAGGATAATCAAGATACGACACGGATGCAGGAACTGCTCACTCAGGGCGAGAAGATGCTGAAGAAGAACCTTGATACTTTGCTTGTTTATTATTATAATATGTTCATTATGAACGTTCTTTTGCCCAATAAGACACAAGCGCGGCACTTTTATGATAAGTTCGTCGACCTACGGGGTGTGAAGGTCAAGGGACATACGTTATCCGCCGTCTATAATTGGGACGTGGTTGAAGCCGAACTCCATCTGCTCAACGGGGATGGGAAGAAAGCGCGGGCTTGTTTGAAGAACGTCGATCTCAAGTACATGAACAAGCGCGAACGCGCCTACGTCTGTTACGGGAACTACCGGGCGAACAAACTCATCGGCGACTTCGGCGCGATGAAAAACGCGCGCAATGAATTGGTAAACGATTATCCGTTGCCTGGATTGCTTCGGGCGATCCTATAACCAAGGGGGAAGAGAATCATGAAACGTCATAAGTCCATCGTCGACTCGCGTCGCAACCGTATCTATCAGGCATTGCAGGAAAGCGGAACCGTCAAGGTCGATGAATTGGCCGCCACCCTCGAGGTTTCACCGCTCACGATCCGTCGCGACCTGGAGTATTTCGAAGCCAAGAAACTGGTCGAACGCTTCTATGGCGGGGCGATGTTGGTGAATAAGTTCGTCGTGAAAGACAATACGAGCCAAAACAACGCGTTGGCGAAACATGCGATCGCGAAGAAGGCGGCGGAGTTCGTCGAGACCGGCGATACCTTGTTCGTGAATACGAGTTCGACCGCGCTTTTGGTCCTGAAGTACATCCGCAACAAACGGGTCGTCATCATCACCAACAACGGGAAAGCGATCTTTGCGGACAAAGACCCGATGATCCAGGTCGTCTTGACCGGCGGGGAACTTCGCGAACCCAAGGAAGCGATGGTCGGTGAGTTCGCCATCAACAACCTCTCCCGCGTCACGGCCACCAAGTCGTTTCTGGGATGCAGCGGAATGACACCGGAAACGGGGATCACGACCGCGGTGTTGCAGGAAGTCGCGGTGAACGAGATGATGCTGAACCGCTGTGTCGGACCGCGCATCATCGTGGCCGATTCATCCAAGATCGGACGCGACCATAGTTTCGTCAGCGGATCGATCGACAAGTGCACGATCTTGATCACCGACAACAACGCGGACCCCCAGGTCGTCGCGGCCATCAAGGCCAACGGCGTGAGCGTCATCCAGGTCGAACCCTTACGTAGCATCGAATGAAAGCAAAAGCGACCCGTTAGAAAGGCCGCTTTTTTCATGTTTTCTTTTTATAAGGCAATGCTGTCAGAACCAACATCACGATCGCGAAAGGCAAGACCAGGTAATTCGCGATCCCGCCCGGAGGCGTATGAAGCAGGATCGGAGGTTTCATGACTCCGACAAGCATTCTGCCCAGGGTTTCGAAGATTAAGATCAGCCACATCAAGGGGACCAGCGAGCGATAACGGATCGCAACAAGGAACTGCAGGAAACCGTAGATCAATTGCGAGAGACCCCACAATCCAAAGGCGAAGACGACGCTCTGCGAGCCGTCGAATGAAAGGTCGATGCCGGCGATCGTTCCCGCCCCGCCGTCGGGTGCGAGGAAATGGATCAGACTTCTTCCGATACTGACGATCGATAAGACGAGGAAAAGCGAACTTGCAAGCTTATGACCCTTCACTTGATTCGACACGGTGGATGGTAACAACCATTCGACTAATGGCTTCATCGTAGACCTCCCAATATATAACTTAAGTATAGACCGAATCGAAGGTATATGTCACAAAATCCGTTCAGAAGGAATCATCGACACGTTCTTATTCGTTTCTGTCGAGGTTCTTCAGTCGAAGCAAGCATTGGGTCACCGTGGTTCGTCGATCCTCCTTCACATCCAACATCATTTCGTTCATGATGCGTCGGATGATTTCTCACGAGAGTCCGTACTTATCCTTCAGCCATCCGCATTGTTCGGGAGTAGTGGGCGGACAAGGCATTCCGATACCGATCGATTTCTTCTTGGAAATTCACTTAGGAAAGAGTGAAATCACTAAGGCTGGAGGGGAAGAAATCAAATTCCCCCCTCACGGGAAATGTCATTGATCGCGGATTCCCAAGCCTAAGTATTTAATGTTCCCGGTGCCAATAGTATCCACGTCTGACCTTTCCGTAGTATCGGGCAAGAAAAACAGTTGACTGGTTTATCTTGCGAGTACAATCATTTATAATGGAGACATGATCAAAATCAATTGTTTGGGGGACATGTGCCCGATTCCCGTAATCAAATTAACGAGTGAACTAGAGACACTGACAGAGCATGAACACATCTTGCTTGTCAGTGATCATAGTTGTACGAAAAAAACCGTTGAAGCGTTTGCGAAGTCACGCAATCTGCGTTTCATTACGCAAGAAGTCATCAACGGAGTTTGGGAAATCGAAATCTATCGCGATTAACAGAGTGTGTCGGCTAAGATTTCCTGAAGATAGAGGGTGACTTCATTGAGAGCCGAATTCTTTGAGATGAATCTTTTGTTTAAGATGAGATAGAATTCATTATAAATTTCGACTTCAGAAACGTCGATAATCTTGAGTTGTTTCAAATACAACTCTTTTTTTATGGAACTGTAGGGCAAGAAGGAAAGACCGTGCTTGTTCATAACGGACAACTTGACGGATTCGATCGTATCCATATGGTACTTGATATTAAGTCTCGAAAGGTCGATTCCCTTGAGCGACAATGCATTATCGATGTTCATGCGCGTTACGCTTCGCCCGGAGGACATGATCAACGGGATTCGCTGAAGTTGGATCAAAGGGATGGACTCATCGATCGGGAAATCGATTTGTGCGACAAGATGAATCGGATCTTTCATGACTACTTTGGCAAGAAGCGATTGATCGTGCGGTTTGCCGTTGATGAATCCGATGTCGCCTTCCCCGCTGATGATTTTCTGTTCAACCATATGGGAAGGGAGAACCAGCATGTCCAGATTGATCGCAGGGAACTTTTCCTGCAGATCAAAGAGGGTGCAGGGCAGTGCATAACTGCTGAAGAGGGGGTTGGCGAAGATCCGAATCCGGGCTAGGGAATCTTGCGATCCTTGCAGTTCTTCCAGCAAAGCATCGTAACAATCGATGATGTTTTTCGCGTGCCGGTAGAGAATCTCTCCGCTTTCGGTCGCCGTGATCCCACGGTTAGTTCGATTTACGATTTGTGTATTCAGGTTGCTCTCGATCGTTTTAATATGTTGGCTTAAAGCGGACTGTGAAATATGCATCTTCTCAGATACCTTCGTAATGCTTTTCTCCTCAATGATCTGTGTGATGTACCGTAATGTCTCGATGTTCATAATCGCATTATAACATACGGATATAAGTGTTACTTATACCACTTAAGATTTTCGTGTTTTTACTTTCCATGTTCGACTGATATGATATGCATGTGATTGTTGAGTAATTCACAAACAGGAGGAACTGCATGTCAGAGAAAGGTGTTTCGAAGAGAAAGGCAAAAGTAAGTCAGATCCCATATGCGATCGTACTTATCGTCGCCCTCGGTGCTTTTATTAATTTCCTTTATTCGAAGAATCCGAATATCGCCGTCGCTTTGATTTTTGGTCTTGGTTTCGGTTATATCCTACAACGTTCCCGCTTTTGTTTCACCGCTGCGTTCCGCGACCTTTGGTTGACGGGGAGCACATCCTTGACCAGAGCCGTGATTTTAGCGATCGCATTGGCGACGGTCGGGTTTACCGTGATCAAATTCAAAGCTTTCCTTGCCGGCGCGGAAGTCATTCCCGGGAATGCGCATTCCATCGGTGCGATCGGGATCCCATTGATTCTCGGTGGCATCATGTTCGGAATCGGTATGGTCATCGCCGGAGGCTGTGCTTCCGGAACCCTGATGCGTGTCGGTGAAGGATTTACGATGCAGATGATTTCGTTGGTGTTCTTTGTGGCCGGTAGTCTATGGGGTGTGCATGACATGACGTTCTGGAGTAAGTTGAATGTCGGGGTACCCAGAATCTTCTTGCCGGATACGTTTGGTTGGGCAGGCGCCTTGCTGATTCAAGCCTTACTATTACTTGGCACATACTTAGCGGCGATTTGGTGGCAGAAAAAGAAAATGGGCTCTACGGAGTAAGGAGAACAAAAATGAAAGAATATCGTTTGGACTGTTTGGGCGAAGCGTGCCCGATCCCTTTGATTAAAGCCGAAAAGAAAATGGAAACCATGGCGGTGAGCGATGTGCTGATTGTCATGATCGATCATAGTTGTGCCATGAAGAACGTTCCCGAATGGGCTCGCAAGCAAGGTCATAACGTCGATATCGAAGAAGTCGGGGACGGTGAGTGGGAAGTCATCATCGAAAAGGTGAAGTAATATGAAACAATTCTTCTTAAGAATCTCGGAAAACGAGATCTATCAAAGACTTTTCAAGAACCCGTTCACCTATGTCGGAGGCGCCGTGATGTTGGCGATGCTGAACACACTGACCTTGGCGTTTACAGGCAATGGTTGGGGTGTAACCGGGGCGTTTGGATACTGGGGCGCCTGGACGTTGAAACTGGTCGGGATCGATGTATCCACTTGGGCGAGTTTCGCTTCGGAAAGCGCGCAGAAGACATTGGCCGGCGGATTCTTGGCGGATGGCGTAAGCGTCCGCAACCTCGGAATCATTCTTGGGGCACTGCTTGCCACCTTGCTTGCTTCCCAGTTTAAATTCAAGAAAATCAAATCGGTTCGTCAAGTCGTCGCAGCGGTCATCGGCGGTTTATTGATGGGCTACGGGGCTCGCTTGGCGGGCGGATGCAACGTCGGTGCGCTTTTCTCCGCGACGGCGTCCCTCTCCGTTTCAGGTTGGGTGTTCGCAGCCTGCCTATTGGTTGGCGGATACATCGGAAGTAAACTTCTCGTTAAGTTCTTCATGTAGTCGAGTGAGTTAATGGAAAAAAAAGTCGAAAAATATGATGTCGTGATCATCGGGGGCGGGGCCGCAGGCATGACTGCCGGAATCTATTGCGGTCGCGCACGGCTGAAAACATTGATCATCGAAAAATCATTGGTCGGAGGGTTGGCGACGTATACCAACGAGATCGAGAATTATCCGGGATTCCCTGAAGGAAGCACCGGAATCGAATTGATGAACCTGTTTCAAAAACAGGCGAAGAAATTCAACGTCGACTTCAAACTTACGGATGTCCGCTCGGTCGACTTTACGGCAGATGTGAAAATCGTGGAGACATTCAGGGTTCGCTATGAAGCCAAGGCCGTCATTGTCGCAAGCGGCGGGAAACCCCGCTTAACCAATGCCCAAGGCGAAGCGGAATTCTTGTTTGACAAAGGCATTTCCTTCTGTGCGACCTGCGACGCAGCGGCGAATTCAGGGAAAGACATCCTTGTCATCGGTAGTGGCGACGCCGCGATCGAAGAAGGCATGTTCTTGACGAAGTTTGCACGCAAAGTCTATGTGTCGGTCATGCATGATACCGGGAAGATGGATTGCAACGAAATCGCAAAAGCGGAAGCGTTGCATAATCCGAAAATGGAATTCATTTGGAATACGGTCGTTGAACGTTTCGAAGGGAATGAACGCCTTGAGACGGTCGTATTGAAGAACCTGAAGACGACCGAGATGGTTCCGGTGAAGGTCGATTCTTGCTTCATTTTCATCGGATACCTACCCAACACCGAGATATTCAAGGATATTCTGCCGATGACACGCGGTGGATATCTGTTGACCAACGAGAAGATGGAGACATCGATCCAAGGTGTTTTCGCAGCCGGGGATGTACGGGATAAGTTCTTGAAACAAGTCGCGACCGCGGTCGGTGACGGCGCGATCGCTGGGTATGCCGTTGAAAAGTACATCGCCGAATCCGAGATGTTCGAAACGCAGATTCTGAATCATGGGTACCCGTCGCTTGTCTACGTATACAACGCGATCGATCCGCAATCCAGGGATCATTTGAGCCTATTGGATCGTTATGGCACGGAGAATCCGGAAATAAAAGTTTGCAAAGTCGATGTCTACAAATCGGACGGTTTGGCGAAACGACTCGGGGTGACGAAGTATCCGATGCTTGTTTTTGTGAATCACAATCGAATACAAGGGGAAACGGAAATCATTGACGAGAAGAGCTTGAGAACGATTGTTTCGTAAAGAATGACAAGGAAAGCTGGAAAAGGCTTTCCTTTTTTGTATAGGCAACCCATTGTTCTAAAGGGAAGTAGATATCAAGCGATGAGTTAAATAAAAACCCTCCGTGGTAAGATTGAAGAGCCAGACGGCACGACAATCAAGACGGAGGAAGTCTTCATGAAAGACACACAGAGTTTTATCACATTCGATCTACAACTGTAAATATCACCCGGTGTTTGCGTCAAAGAATCGAAGATAGATCAACTTCGAGAAATAGATGCATGATGTAATCAGTACTTTCACAGGGGCGGATTCTTCAAAGGGTGGGTTGCTTGGATCTCCTTGCTACATGAAGGAAAGCATGGGTGGAAACTTATTCGTCGGGATGGGTTATTTTTCTAAAACGGAGGAAACAAAGCCACCGCCACCTAACGATGTTTGGTACCATTTCATCAAATCAACCCGCTTGATCTCGTTCTCGGACAAGACATCGACGAAAACACGCTTCGAGTCATCCGAAGATTCGATCGCGACCAAGGTGTACCACGTTTGATTTTCAAGGTTCTCTTCCTCCCCTTTGTCGATGACGAGAAAGGAGACGGGGAGATCGTTCTTGATGCTTTTTTCGATGAATGTGACATAAGGGGATAGGTTCGTGCGGAACGTCAATCCGTCGCCAACATTCATGAAGCGATTGTGGATATTGAATCCCTTGTAGTCCGCATAGTCATGCAAGCCGTTACTGAAACGAACGGTCGATAGGGGTTCGTTGGGTTGCGGAGTCACATAGCGCCAGACTTCTTCCATCAATAAAGCGCATTGGTCCTTATCGAATTTCATATTCCCGCTATTGTTCATCAATTGATTTCTGAATAAATAGAGAATGTAGTTGGTGGCGACGACCGGTCCAGAACCGGATTTCCATTGCCACTCGGTCGCGTACCAAGAAGAACGCGCCCCCCAGGATTCATGAGTGCTCGTCTTATCCAAGATTTTAAATGAATCGATGTTGGATAAAGCGATGCCCGATGCGCGGTCGAACCGATTCGTATGCGTCGGTTCATCATCCATGTACGACGTCAGGCGGGTGGTTACGATCCTGTGGTTTTCCAGGAACTCTTCGACGCGCGCCTTGATTTGATCGCGGATTTCACGTGCTTTCTGAAGTTTGTCTTCATCGCTTCCTTCGGCTTGCGCAGGATCTTCCAGGTTCCAATCGATGGCATGCAGAGCACCCGGGAAAACCGGGCAGCGTTGGCCATGGATCTGGTCGCAGACTTTGATGACGTAACGGTAGGTCCTTCCTTCACGGAAGAAATCGAACACGGATTTCGTCGGATTTTGGCTGATATCGTAACCGATCTCGGACATGGCTTTAACGACGAACGGATTGAGGACACCGGGTTCCAGACCGGCGCTTTCCGCAATGAAATCACCATTCCCCAATCGATTCAGAAAGGCTTCGGCCATTTGGCTTCGGGCTGAATTATGGACACAGACGAAGAGTACTTTGATCATTTGAATTCCTCCGGTAGTTCTAGATGATTCTTCACTTTTCATTGTATCGGGAGAAGATGAATCAAACAATCGAAGTGCGACCGAAGAATTGTTAAGTTTTGATTAATGGATTTACTTTCTTCCTATGATCATCATGTCAGGAATAGCGATCATAGACGCGCCGGAGTTCATCCATGTCCAGTTTCTTCATCTGAAGCATGCATTGCGTCACCGCGCTCAGTCTTTCTTCATTCTCATCCAACATCATTTCGTTCATGATGCGTGGGCTGATTTGCCACGAGAGTCCGTATTTATCCTTCAACCATCCGCATTGTTCGGCTTCGGGGACCGCGGATAACGCGTTCCAATACCGGTCGATTTCTTCCTGGGTATCCGCATAGACCAAGAGCGAAATCCCTTCGTTGAAGGAAAACCGATGGTCATAGGCGCTATCCATGGCGGCGAATCGTTGACCTTCCAGGGTGAATCCGATGTGCTGGGCGGAATTCGGGAGATCCGGGAAGGCGTCCTCGCCATAATGCATCACGGACTCGACGGAAGCCTCGTTGAAGATGGAAGCATAGAAATTCACGGCTTCTTCCGCCTTTCCGCAATTCTCACCGACAAACATCAAAGTCGGGGTGATTTTCTGTTGGACCGGCAGGAAAGTGTACATCAACTGCCAGGAGACACCGAAACGATCGATGACCCAGGCATAGCGTTCGCTGAAATCATAGGAATCAAGGGGCATCAGTTCGTTACCGCCTTCGATCAATGCGGCAAAGTAGACATCGACCTCTTCCTTGCTTGCGCAGGCGACCAGAAATGAAATGGAGGGGTTCAAGGTGAAATACGGTCCGGCGGAAATCAACATGAATTCTTGTCCCGCCAGTTCGATGTCCAGGAAGTCACAATCGCCCGAGGGCGTGTCCTTGATAACGGTGTGGCTGATCAGCTTGGATCTGGGAAAGAGGGAGAGATAGAGTTGTGATGCTTGGACGGCTTGGGTATCGAACCAGAGATGCGGGGCGATCTTGGACATGGGGCTCCTTTCGATGGGCGATCGTCAGACGCCCTCGTTTTCTTCAGTGTAGCATTCCCTTCCCTTGGTTTCAAAAACGATGCCTATTCCGCAAGGGAATCGGTTCGATTTTGGCACGATCGGTTTTGCGTTGTGCAACTTGCGAAAATTGGATGCACTTCGGCTGGATTTCGTCGTACACTAATAACGTAGGAGGATTTTCCCATGTTTCTTGACACAGCGAATCTGTTTGAAATCGAGAGCGCACTGAAATCCGGTGTGTTTCGCGGCGTTACGACCAATCCGACCATCCTGCATCGCGAGAAGGTGAACCGCGATGAGAGGATCCGTGAGATCCTTGCCTTATCCCTTCCTCTTCTTTATGTCCAAGTCATCGGAGACACCGCACAAGAACGGTTAGAGGATGCGGAGCATCTTTTATCCATCGGTGATCCTTCCATCGCAATCAAGATCCCTCTTGATCAAGTCGGACTTCAAACCGTCCATGAGTTCAAAAAGAAACATCCGACGGTTCATGTACTGGGGACGGCGATTTATTCGGCGACCCAAGGCATTCTGGGTGTGTTGGCCGGATGCGATACCTTGGCCCCCTATGTCAACCGGATGCTTGTGATGGGAGTGGATCCCTACGGCGAGATCGAGGCGATGCGTCAGTTCATCGATGAGAGGGATGCATCCACGCAGATCATCGCGGCGAGTTTCAAACAGCCCGATCAAGTGGTGAAGGCGCTGAGCGCCGGGGCGCATACCTGTACGCTTCCCTACGACATCTTCGTGAAGATGGTCGACCTGCCGCAGGCACAGGAAGCCATACGTATTTTCAACACGCACGGCAAAGAAGTCTTCTAGACTGAAACTCCGTGCCAATCGTTCGTCATCCCTGTCGCTTTACGTGCTTCGTGATAAAATAAGGACGGGTTCAGTCGAACCGCACCCTTGGAGGTAAGCATGAAAATCATCGTTAACGTCGCCATGAAACAAGACGACATCATCAAAACCGTGGAGGCCGTTGAAGGCTTGGAAGCGAAATTCATCGAGAAGAAGGGATTGAAGCTCTACTTCGAAGTGAATGAGAGCCAGAAGGATCCGGCGGCCTATGTGAAGAAGGTGTTGAAGGCGGTACCGCAATACGGTGCGCTGTATTACGCCGTGGAGAATGTGAAGTAGGGACAAGCGTTCCTACTTTTTTTTCGGTTGATCAAAGGATCGTGACTGCAAGACAAAGAAGGTTTCATGTTTTTCGGTTCTTTTTACCAGGGCTTTTGCTTTTATCCCGTGCATACCTGTAGTAAAATAAGGACGTTGTAGCAAACTTTATCGTTTTCACATAAGGAGGGATTCAAATGATCGCGGATTATCATACGCATACCAGTTTCTCGGATGATTCCAAACAAGACATGGAAGAAAGCATCCTGGAAGCGATCCGATTGGGGATCGACGAATTATGCTTTACGGAACACCATGACTATCTCGTAAAGAAAGCGTCGCATCTGACCGATCTTCCGCTTTATTACCAAACCCTTTCCAATTTCAAGGAAAAATACAAGCATCGGATCCGGTTGAAGTTCGGGGCGGAATTCGGGATGCAGAAACATACGATCAACGAATATCGCGCCGACTTCGCCTGTTATCCCTTCGATTTCATCCTTCTATCCAGCCATCAGGTCGATGACCAGGAATTCTGGTTGAACGAGTATCAGGAAGGGAAAACCCAGGTGGAATATAACCAAGGGTATTACCAGGCGATCTTGGATGTCATCACGGAATACAAGGACTATAGCGTATTGGGTCATCTGGATGTCATCAAACGCTATGACCGCCAAGGGATCCTGGATGATCTGAAAGTCGAGGAAATCATCAAGAAAGTCCTCAAACAAGTCATCGCCGATAATAGAGGGCTCGAAGTGAACACCTCGAGCTATCGATACAATCTCCCGGATTTGACCCCCTCCCGCCAGATCTTGAAATGGTATCTTGAACTGGGAGGGAAGATTCTGACCCTGGGTTCCGACAGCCATAAGAAAGCTGATCTGGCGGAACACTTCGACAAAGTGACCGGAATCCTCTTGGATCTTGGCTTTGAATCCTTCTGCACCTATGACCACATGGTCCCGACGTTCCATCGCTTGATGACCAAAGAAAAAGAATCCGGCCTGAAATCCTTGGAAATCGTGCTGGAATAAGCAATTCGTCCGCTCCTTGTGTATAATGAAGACAACACGGAGGAACGAATCATGGAAAATCGCCAAACGCTGTCGACGAAAGAAGACATCATTCATCGGATTGAACGTTTTGCATTCAATTACCACGGCAACGGCGAACACATCAACAAACGTACGGAGAAAGGGGATCCCTTCTATTGGGTAGGGATTCTGGATAAACCTTTCACCCGCGAGTTTGCGTTCATCAACTACGACTATAATCTGGATCTGCGTTTCTATCTCGCCAACAATAAGGAACAGGGGAACGACCTCTATCGCGGGGATTACGCTATGGACATCCTGAGGACCAAATCCATCAACATCGATGGCTACAAACTCTATGTCCAAGTCCTACCGACCTTGAAGATCTCCAATCCCTGGGGCAAGTACATCTTCGACCTGCATGTCCACAGCACGGACAAGGACACCTTGGTCCAATTGTTCGAGGAATTCGCAGGGAAACACTACAGCCGCGAGAACGATGCCTTCATCGATTCACTGACGAAGTACCGCTCGATCATCGACGTACAGGAGTTCATCAAGAAGTTCGACGAGTCCTACATGAACTCCGAAGACCCGCACGAATTCCTGGTTTCACTCTCCATCGCCGTCTGGATCCGTACACCGCTGGATCTCATCCGTGAGATCGATGCGAAAGCACCGGTAAGCGAGAAAGACCCGTTGGTCACATTCGTCAAGAAGATCGAGAAGACCCTTCTGAATCTCGTCTAAATCAACACAAAAAGAACTTGGAATCCCAAGTTCTTTTCTTCATTCATCCTTCGGATTCACGATCCCATAGGTATAATGGTCTTCCCATTTCCCGTTGATGTTGACGTTCTTGCGAGCCAATCCTTCCCGGATGAACCCGCACTTCTCCAAGACCCGCTGCGAAGGTACATTGGAAGGCATGACCCCGGCTTCGATGCGATGCAGATTCAAGACATTGAACCCGTAATCGACCATCCCTCTCACCGCTTCGCTGCCATAGCCTTTTCCGTTGAGCTCTTGATCCAAGGTATACCCGATAAAACAACTCTGGATCCCACCACGGATGATGTCGTTGAATGCGACCGTTCCGATCAGTTTCCCGTTTTCGTTGAGGAAGATCCCAAAACGATACATGACATCGTCTTCCATCGCCTTCTTTGCACGTTTGATGGATTCGGTTTGTCTCTCCAACGTATAGAAATTCTCTGACCGAGAGATGGAATACTTCGCGAAGAAATCACGATTCCGTATCTCCAGATCCAAGAATTCTTGCGCATCCTCTACATTCAGGGGACGAAGTGTCAGACGTTTCGTGTTAATCATCAAATATTCTCCCTCTCTTAATTTCTTGGCTAGAAATGAATGGTATTGAAACAATTATTGAATTGGTTATTCAATAATTTCGAAAAAATTAATTGTGTCATGATGCGTTGATAGTTCTTAATGAATATGATGATAGTGAATGAGGTGGAATTTTACTTATACTAGAAATATACAGAAATGTACTTGAGAAGTTAGTCATAACATACTTTCATCTCTACAAGTAACTCATTACATTTTTCTATTGATGGACCAACACTACGAATATCAATTTTTGTGAACTCATTCAGTCTAGTGTGAAGATTCTTAAAAAAATCGCATTTATCAAGAATTTGGCCATATTTTTCTACTGTTTCTTCACATTTAGTTCTTGTGCCTCTTAAACAATTGCGAACATTCTCTTCAAATTTCGAACCTATGGGAGGAGATTGTGTCTCTATCATCTTAAGAATCTTATTTAGGTTTGTGTGTATTTCCTTGAGATTATTTTGAAGTTCGAATCGAGCTTCAGGCGAGAAATCTATAACAAATTCAAGTTCCCAAACTATGTATTTTATGATTCGAATCGCATTTTCGAAAGAGTCATATTGGAAACTATATGAGCCTTTATGCGCATACTCGTGCCTAGCTTTGATCATTGTGTTGTATATCTTTATTTCGCTGCAATTCTTATTTAGTAGAAACCTAAACTCACTAATTAAATCTTTTCTTATGCTGGATTCAATGTCGCAAAAAGTGACATTAGGCGAAAATCTCTCTGGATTCGCTTTCTCATTTATGTATTTTAGTAAGTATTTGTTCGTATGTTGATCCTTCTCAATTAACTCATAATAGAAGTTCTTTATGATTTGTTCAGAAAATGTATAAGCACCTATTAGCAAACTCGTGTCGAAGGATTCACAACATGCATCAAGCGACTGATAATCCAATTCAATGTCTTTAGCAAAATCTCTGTACCTTGATCTATTATCAGCAACGCTATATTTAATGTTCTTCACATTTGAATAAGTCTTTTCTAGATTAGCTAGATTCAGTTCGACATCAAATTCATAAATCATGCTACTTTATCCCAAGAATCCTTTCGCAGACGTCAAACCTTGCCCTAATAGTTCTTTCTGTTCCAGTACTGGTACTAAATGGATTTTCTGACTTCTTATTTCTTCCTTCATCAAATATTAAATACATAATTCTCTTATAATTGCCTTCAATTTCTCCTCTATTCTCTTGAGTTATTGAGAAGTTATAGTGAATCATTACTCCCAATATAGATTCTAGAATGCTAATGTTCATATTACCAGAATAAATAAAATCATCATTCTCTGATTTTTCTATTCTCCTAAATGCATTTTTTGAATCTATGAAAACAGTCATAACTCCATTAAGTGCAAGAGTAAACTGCCTAATATACTCGTCTCCGATATCACGATTTCTATTAACTTCGCAAAAATCATTGAGTATGTTATTCATTCCTGTCTTATTTACCGGGAAATTGTCATAATAGATTCTAGAGAGTGCAATTGTTCGTAAGTATGCTTCAATATGTTGATCTTTTTTCAAAGCATATGTGGAGAAAAGTTCGCGTAATGGTAGGCAGTTGTTTCCATCAAGATATAATTTTGACATGAACTTACCATACGCAAGAGACTTCCTAATCTGCATCTGGTTAAGTTTTTCTGAGCCAGTATTTATTCTCTCGAAAATCAGATACTTTGAACTTAGGTTGTTTGGGCCAAGTTGTCTAAACTCAATTAGGGGTATAGTACTTCTCTTAATTATTCTTTGATGTTCGCTAAGTAATTTGTCGAAACTAAGTCCGCGAATCTCTCTTGAAACTTTCCCTGATAGTTTAGAACTGACTTGTCTTTTCGAATCAGTACTTCCGTTCCAGGGGACACCTTTTACGAAATTTACGAGTGTATTCAAACGTTGAAATCCATCGATAAGTTCGTACTTGTTACTCTCAACTTCTAGCAAGAATAGCGGGGGTATAGGGAGCCCAAGTATAATTGACTCAATTAGTCTAGAACATTTCTGTGCATCCCATACAAATTCTCTTTGCATGTCAGGCTTGATAATTTCACCACTGTCATACATATCAATTAGTTCACCAAAAGATCTGTTACTAACCCAATGTTTAATGTTAAATGATTCAAGCGATGTAATCTCAGCGTTGTTATCAACTAAATCAATGATTTGTTCAATTAAATCATCTTCAATTGTATAGTCCTTGGTAATAATGTCGAAAAAGTCTTCAGAATTTTGTGCTTCAATTTCTTTATAATTCGGGAAACTCTTCTCAATGTCAACGTTGATTACTCTTTTGTCCAATGTGTTCAAATAGATTTTCATTTTTAGCTCCTTGAGTGAAATCATTCTTCACAGTTTACATATATTAATCTAGGTTAAGCAGAACATTCTTGATGCTTTAAGAGGTTTTAACCTAATCTGGAATAAGCGAGTCGTCGAAAATCTAGTCTACAAGGTCATTGAATCGACTATGGCAGTGATTACTTTTAATATTCCTCCTTAATTTGTAGTAAATCCAAGTCTTGTAACATTGAATAAAGAAATCACATCAAACTGTCAAATCAAGTATCGTTCTGACATATTTCTTGTCAAGCCAGAAACATTGCTTTGTCATCCACTCCCCATTTGGCAGTAAAAATGAGTTTGAATCACCTGGGTATCTCATGGATAATGCCGCCTTTGGTCGTACATGGCACACGTGGTTGAACGTCTTTCCTGGAAGATTATTTCTAGATTTACCATTCCAATTGTCAATAATCACGCCATTTATTAGGATTCTCTTTGTCTCTTGCCACGTATCTTTCACTTTTCCATCAAGTACAGAGATTGGAAGTGACCAAAAAAAAGCTTTGATGAAAACATAATCGCCTTGGTTATTTTTCCTAAACAATGATATAAGAAATCTTGTTGATTCGAAGTAATCTCGAAGCTCTGAATCTATCCAGTCATGTTCGACAATTTCCTTTGGATTAAAATTTTTGAACGACATGTCTTCTCTTATTGTGTTGTTGATCTCTAGTCGAATTGATTTTGGCACTATATTTGCCTTTTGAAATTCGATAGTTCTTGAGACCTTCCCTGTTACACCTAGCATTCTTGCGACTAGAAGATCGTTCAGTGACTTAGCTTTTGAGTCAATACTGAATTCTTTCGAAAGATTGTCCTGGGTTTTTCCATAATAAACGGTTAGTTTTTTCATCACTAATTGCTCAAAACCTTGAGGCATTTTCGTTTTGGAATCTATAATTCTCTGCAAGTTCTCATTGCTGATTACTTGTCTTGCAATCGTAGTCATGTAACTTTGCTTGAGACAATAGGCTCTTTGCATTGCATCGATATTTGAGTTCGGTTGACTAACCAAATTCAAGTGATTCGCACCTTTTGTACAAGCTCCTAAATATAGTGTCAGTGATTCGGATAATTCATGGGCTCTACCATCTTCGATCATTTTGTGTATGATTTCCCAATCCCTCCTAATGATTTCGCCATCAATGTCTTTGAAATTATTGAAATGGCTCTTCACTATAGGAAAGTCTTCTTTCTTCATACTCTCACTATATAAGTAAAACATGATTAGTAGATTCTTGTTTTTCTTGCTAAAACTACTAGTTTCAAATGTTTTTGTCAGTTCTTCGACATAATTGATTATGTTTAGCACTAACCTCTCTTTAGCGGAAATCGTGCCGTTTTTATTTCTTCTAATTGGTGTTACTTTGAGCTCGACACCAAGTTCGGGGAAATCGGGTTCTGAACGCGAGTTAGGTGAGTAATCGAAAAGACATTCCTCCACGACGTGACCGAAAAACCCCTTCTTATATGAAATTTCATCTATGTTATAGTCATATCCTTTCGCTTCTTCTATAACTTCCTTGAACGTCTTGTTCTCCGCTTTGCTTGCATATTGAAGAAGTTCCTTAATTGTATCGTACTTCATATTTTACCCCCCTTTCACACTAATCGATCTTGTAAATGAGCCCCAAACAAAGTATAATCCATATAGTAATATGATATTCTCGAAAGGAACTATTGGCAATGGAAAAAAAAGTCGTTGAGTTATTCGCGGGTGTCGGCGGATTTAGAGTGGGACTAAACAATGCAAAACTTGTTAATGATATGGTTAAGGAGGAAGGCGGATGGGACTTCGTTTGGGCTAACCAATGGGAACCTGGGAAAAAGAACCAATCCGCTTTTGATTGTTATGTAAAAAGATTCGGTGCGAGCGAGAATCACGTAAATAAGGACATTTCGACTGTCGACAAGTCAAGTATTCCTGACCACACTCTACTGGTTGGTGGGTTTCCTTGTCAGGATTATTCTGTTGCAAGAAGCTTGTCCGGCGAGAAGGGAATTGAAGGGAAGAAAGGTGTTCTTTGGTGGCAAATCGCCGAGATTGTTAAAACGAAAACCCCGCCCTTCATGCTACTTGAGAATGTCGACAGATTGATTAAATCGCCATCAAGGCAAAGAGGTAAAGATTTCGGCATTATGCTGAGAACCCTTCATGATTTGGGATATATCGTCGAATGGAGGATTGTCAATGCCGCGGAGTATGGCTTTGCGCAAAGAAGGCGTAGAGTGTTTATATTCGCATCGAGAAAAGACACGAAATATGCGAAACAACTTCTAGAGAAGAGCGATTTAGGTATGTTGTTGATAAAAGAAGGGATGTTCGAAAGTGCATTTCCGTCCACACAGTTCGAATCAACAAGAAAACAAACGATTTCATCGGTTTCGGCGGAAGATTTCAGTGATCTTGTTGAAGTATCCAATAGGTTTAAGTGCGAGTTCTATAATTCAGGAATCATGATAAACGGTAGAATCTTCAGCAGAGAATATAAACCACAAAATCCTAGTTTCAAAACATTTTCGGAGATAATGGAAAACGAAGTCCTTGACGAAAAATTCTACATTGCCGAATCGAAACTAGATTCATGGAGAAAATTGAAGGGCGCTAAGAAAATCCAAAGGACGAAACCGAATGGAGAGCTATATTCTTTTTCGGAAGGAAGCCTGAATTTCCCCGATTTGATAAACATGCCGGGGAGAACCATGCTCACAAGCGAATCCACTCTCAATAGAAGTTCCCATGTTTATGAAGATAAGAGCACGGGAAGACTGCGACTAATAACGCCCCTTGAAGCGGAAAGGCTAAACTGTTTTCCAGATGGATGGACCAATACGGGAATGCCTATCCGTGAAAGATACTTTATGATGGGTAACGCTCTTGTTTGCGGTGTAATCGGTAGAATAGGTAAGGAATTGGAAGAAATCATTTCAAAAGAATAAGCCCAAACAAATTCTTTGGAGGGGAGAAATGGATTCGGTATCTAAGGAGAAAAGACACGAGATAATGTCGAGAATTAAGGCGAAAGACACCAGCCCAGAGCTTAAAGTACGACGATGGTTGTTTTCAAGCGGCTTGCGATATCGCAAGTTCTCCTCAGATATCTTGGGGAAACCCGACTTATCAATCAAGCGGTATAAATTGGCTATATTTATCAACGGGTGTTTCTGGCATGGACACCAATGTCTCGGAGAAAAAAGGCCTAAAAGCAATGTGGAATTTTGGAGCGAGAAGATTAGGAAGAATAAAGAGCGCGACAAAAGAATCATTGAATCGCTTGAAAGTGACGGTTGGCTTGTCATCAATATATGGGAATGTGAATTGAAAAAGGGGAAGTTCGACTCTCGGATGAATGAAATACTTCAGCAAATAAACATGAGGAAGATGGAAACATCCAGGAAGAAGGGGGAAGTGAATGACCAAAACCACTTACAATAAACTCATACGGGATAGAATACCTGAAATCATCGAAACGTCCGGGAAGAGCCATGAAATCATGGAACTTGATCATGACGCTTTTTTGATTGAATTGAAAGAGAAACTTATCGAGGAATCCAAAGAGGTCGTATCTTCAGAAACCAAAGAAGAAATGATCAACGAGTTGGCGGATGTCTGTGAAATCGTTGAAAAGTTGATGGATGTATATGGAATATCCCAAAAGGAACTTGTCGAGAAAAAAGAAATCAAGAGACAAACGAACGGTGGATTCGACAAGCAGCTTTTCTTGATAAGTGTAACTGAAAAGAGCGATAACTGAAATGGATGAGTATATCAAACATTGGTTGCGGATTGTCGAGGGGATGCAGAACGACAACACCTATAAACTCGCATGGGGTAGATCGATTGTAGAGATTTGTTCGTATAGAGAGAATAATGGCGATGTCATCGAGATTTCGTTTGTCGATATCGCGGAGTATGTTCTCAAATACTATTGGAACCAGACATTCTTTTTCCATCTAGCACAGGGACCTAAGAACCATAGTCCGAAGATCCAAAAGATTACCGAAGAGCTTATCGAGCATTATCGCAATATCGAACAGTCGGCTTTACCGGACTGGTTCGAGAAAGCAAGACCGATATTGAACTCCGACCCTGCTTTCTATCATAAGGAATTGAGAAAGATTGCTAGAACGTTGAAGCAGGATGTATGTTGGAGATTTCCGATCGTCGATGGTGATTCGCTGCCGGTTTATGAACTTGATTTGGATGGTATGACGATTCGATTGACGTCAACCCAGGTAAATTCGATTAAAGAGTATAACTTCATCTTGTCCCAACTGTTGAATTATCGTTGGGCACAGTTGTTGGAGAAATTCAATCAGTCCCCAAGAATCGTATCCAAAGTCAAAGGGATGTCGGAAGAATCGATTCGCAGAAACAATTTAACAAGGTTCAAAGATGCATTACTCAAAGAGTATCCAAACGGGCAGGTTCGGGATTTCTATACCGGGGATTTACTGGATCCCAACGACTATACCCTGGATCATGTAATCCCTTGGTCGTTCATGTATAGCGATGACATTTGGAATCTGGTGATCACTTCGAAACGAAACAACTCGTCGAAAAGCAATTCGGTACCGTCCGAGGAAGTCATCGAGAAACTGAAACAACGAAATAGAGTCTTGGCTGAATCTTTGAATGGTAGTTTTAAGGAAGAACTTGAAGAAGCGAACGAAAGCAATCTAGTGGGTAAATACTATTTCTCACTCAGAATGTAGATGGTCGAGGATTAGCATATAAGCAAAGTAAAACAGGATGGTCTGGTGGAATTCACCGATCATCCTGTTTGTTTATTTCTTATGAGTCGTCTTGTACTTCTCGCCTTTACTGTCATAGGTAATCCATTCACCGACTGGTTTGCCATTCTCGAAGTAACCTGAACGCTTGATTGTTCTATCGGGTCTGAACCATTCCCAATAACCGGTGGGTTGTCCGTTCTCGACTTTGCCTTTAGACCAGATGGTGGATTTGTTCGCATGATACTTGACGATGTAGCCATCGATTTCTTCGAATCGTTTTTCCTTTACTATGTTAGGAAGGATGATATCGCACTTCTCGTTTTCCATGATTTTGTTTACCTTCATGGGATTGCCTCATTTGGATTGGTCGGCTGGATTCTCTGGATCATGTGGGTTCCCATGAGATCATGGACAAGCTCGATGAGCCGGGTTACCGGGAGGTCTTTGTTTCGGGTGAACCAATGACTCATGATGCCGATCATGGCGGAGAGGATATACTCCAGGATATAGTCGAGTTCGGTGTCGGTGTAGACGGAGTTGCGGTTGAACGCTTCCAAGAGGATGGGCTTGGTGGCGTTTTTTAGTTTGGTTGCGAAGGCGGGGTCGCCGTTGTCGCCGAGTAAGATCGAATAGTACTGGCTGTTCTTTTCGTAGAGGTCGAGAAACAGGTCGAGAGGCATACCGAGTTGTTGGTTGGAGAGTTGGATGGGAGGTAGTTCGTCGAGGTGGGGGATCAAGGTTTCCTCGATCTGATGGAGGACGTCATAGACATCCGTGAAGTACTCATAGAAGGTTCCCCGGTTATAGCCGGCTTTCTGTGTGATTTCTTTGATCGTGATGCTTTCGATGCGACGGACACGATAAAGGGACCAGAAGGCATCGATGAGGTTCTGTCGTGTTAGATTCGTGATTTCCTTTTGTTTCAGCATGCTTCTCCTTCTTTTCCGACAGTTCGCCGGGATGTGTCGGTTGATGATGGGGACAAGGACCGATATACTAAAAACATACAACACGTTGTTGGATAAAACAAGGAGAACACGATGATTACGATACTCTGTTCAGGATCGCGCGGTGACGTTCAACCGTATATCGCTTTGGCTCAGGAATTGAAGAAACTCGGTAAGGAAGTCCGGATTGCGGGGCAAAGGGACTTCGAAGGGTTCATCCGGGGGTATGGGATCGATTTCTATCCGATCCAAGCCGATTTGAAGTCGTTGAATGTGGATCCCAAGATGATGAAACAAGCACAGAATGCGGACAATCCGCTGAAGATGCTTTTCGCGTTCAATAAGATGAAGAAGTATGGAAGCAATCTGGCCGGTGAGTTCTATGACGCCTGTGTCGGCAGCGAAGCGATCCTCTATCATCCGGGGATGACGATCGGCTATTTCGCCGCGCAGAAAGCGGGGGTACCGGCAATCCTCGCCTCTCCGTTCCCGATCCATTCGACGAAAACGATTCCCTCAGTCCTTTTCTATGGGCGGATGAAGGCGAAATGGATGACCAGGATGAGTTACAGGATGCTTCAAGGGATGTTGTGGATGATTACGAAGGACTCGGTCAAAGCGTTCTGGAAAGGGAAGTTCAATGAACTTCCCGAGGGTTTCAGGATGCCCTATGAGCTGCACAACGATGAAAGACATCTTGCGGTCATTTCGTGCAGTAACTTCGTCTTCCCCCGTCCTGCCGACTGGAATCCGCATGTCCATCAATACGGGTATTGGTTCGTGGAAGAGGGGAAGGATTATGTCCCTTCGGTTGAACTCCAAGCCTTTCTCGATGCCGGGGAGAAACCGGTCTACATCGGGTTTGGCAGTATGTTCAGCGACGACATGAAAGACCGCTTGACGCAGATCGCGATCGAAGCACTGAAGATCACGGGGAAACGCGGGATCCTGAGTGGCATGGGGAAACTCGAAAACCTTCCCGAGCATGTCATCGCCATCGACGGGGCGCCGCATTCCTGGCTGTTTACCCAAGTTTCCGCCATCGTCCATCACGGCGGGGCCGGAACGTCGGCCGCAGGGTTTCGCTCGGGTGTCCCAAGCATCATCACCCCGTTCTCCAACGATCAATTCGCCTGGGCGGCACGTTCCTTTGATCTGGGGGTTGGGGCACATCCGGTACCCATCAAGAAACTCACGGTCGAGAATCTCGTGGAGAGTTTGAGATTTGTCGACCAAGATAAAATACGTAACCAGGCGAAGAGTCTTGGTGAAAAGATCGCACAGGAAAACGGTGCGATGGAATGCGCCAGCGTCATCGCACGGCTACTCTAGTCCAAGTTGAGGATGATTCGGTAAAAGAAGTTTTTTCGAAACGTCAGAATCGTTAAAGGGCATCGACAAATATCCTGTCCTCACGATCAATGAGCCGACTAAAGTTCGATGATACGGATACGGTCTTCATTGATTGACGTAAGGCGATTTGAACAGTTTCCGCGAGTTTTCATCGATCCGGGCGACGTACTCTAAGGCTTTGGCTTTCTCTTCTTGGGAGAACCCGTCAAACAGATCGATTTCTACGCTCTTCTTCACATGGAGTAACTCATTGACAATCGTTTCACCTTTTTCCGAAAGAATACAAAGGGTGTTCCGCTTGTCTTTTTCATCCGGTTTTCTCACGATGAATCCATCGGTCTCAAGGATCTTCAGCGCCTTCGTGACACTCGCCTTGTCGACGTTTTTTTGACGTGCGATATCCAGTTGATTGATGCCGGGAGTGGCGAAGATAAGCAAGAAGTATTCAAATTGACCATGCTTCATCCCGAATTTCTCGACATTCGAACCGATGAAGGAATTGACGTTCGCGATGATCGATCGAAGCATGGTTCCAAACTCATTATTTTTCATTTTGTTCTTCGACCTTTCGATTTCTAAAGTGGGCGTTCTTGAGGGTTTCATAATCCATGGTGGTGAATGGACACACCTTGATGCAGACTCCGCAACCATAATCGCGAAACCCTTCGCAGCATCTTTCATAGTCTATCCGGGTTAACGGGAGGTTGCCGTTCTTAAGGGGTTCGGGATAAATCGCGTTCTTTGGACAGTTTCGGATGCATTTCCCGCATTTCCCGCAGAAGTCGCTGATCCAAGACAGATCTTCCTCCTGAGGGATAAACTCAGAGAAGTTCGTGATGTTGGTATACACGAGTGAAATCCGATGGCATGCGCCATTTTTCTTCGTGATGGCCATACTGTGACGACCGACAACCGCCATGTTCGCCCATTGTGCGGCCATCGAATAATCGACTTGGCCGCCCATCGAATGATTGGGGGTCGCCCCATATCCGTTCTTTTGTAAGAAGGAGGAAAGGATATTCGCAGCGTCGCCGGATTTCGTATAGATATTGGCGACTTCAAGCTGACATTCCATACTTGGCGCGGTGGTGAATTTGGTCGGGTCCATCTTTACGGAGAGCACGATGGCATTGGTGTAGGGGACGCCGCAATCTTTGAATACTTTCTCCGGTGTCACTTCGAACACCCCCCAGTCCGCCACCTCAAGGTCCTGCATGAGACGGGAAAACGCTTCAAACGTTTGCCGGTCGAGGACCGATCGTAGAGGACGTTTCCCGTGTCGGATGAGCTTGGTCGTCTTGTAAAGGGTAAAGGGAAGTCGATAGATCGACCTAAGGTTTTTAATGAGTAGAAGAACATCCTGTCGCGTGAAACGAGGGGTCATCCCCTCGACATACAGTCTCTTGCTCGGTGAGCGGTCGTTTGAAAACAGTGTCGCTTTCTTGTTAAGCGCGACGCTCTGCGGCTTGACAATCTTGTTTAGGCTTAATCCCATTTGACGTCACCTCGTTTACCAAGGTCATTATAAGTTATAATAGTTAACCACGCAACTAATAATGTCTACATATTCAGAGAAACCATGTATGTGAATCCTATATTCGATGGTGACGATCGAAACGCATATTTCGCATTTTCGCGCCAAGTATGCCTGTCGTTTCGACGTAAATCGTGGCGTTATGATAAACTAGACCCATGAACGAGTCGTGGAGGATAAGACATGAACTATGAAGTGCTGATCTTCGATGCGGATGATACCTTGTTCGATTTCGCGGCGTCGGAGCGGATTGCGTTGCGCAATACGATCCTCGATTTCCAGATCGACTATGACGAAGCGCATCATCTGCCGATCTACCAAACCATCAACGATGCGATCTGGAAAGAGTTCGAAGAAGGGACGATCACGCAGAAGAAACTGAAGACGGAACGTTTCCGTCGCTTCGCCGAGAAACTGAACGTCGTCTTGGATGAACACCGGTTCGCGACCCTCTATATGAAACACCTGTCGGAGGCCTCGATCTTGTTGCCGAAAGCGGAAGAATTGATCCTGACGTTGTCGCAAAAGGTTCGCATGGCCATCATCACCAATGGGTTGACCGATGTCCAAGAGAAACGGATCCGGAAATCGGTGATCGCGCATCATTTCGAAGTGATCGCGATTTCGGAGGAACTCGGGATTGCGAAACCGGATCCCGGCATTTTTCAATTCATCTTTGATCGGATGAAGATCGAGGATCTCTCGAAGGTCCTGATGATCGGGGATAGTTTGAACTCGGATATCCAGGGAGGAATCAATGCGGGGATCGCTACCTGTTGGTATCGATCCGGGGGTTCCCGAAACCCGAAGGGAATCCAAGCAACCCATGAGATCGATGATCTGGATCAGATTCTGGAGATCCTTTCGAAAAAATAAAAAATCAATTAAAAGTAGCGAAAAAGCGTTGACAAACCTAAATAGGTAATATATTATCCTTATGGGTAACACGTTACCTAATAGAGATGGGAGACTTGACGGACACCCATCGGAAAAGAGGGAAACCATGCTTCTTCGTAAATCAATCAACATTCTCGGGATTTTGATCCTGGTCCTCTCCGCCTTTGCCTGCATCCTTGGATTGACGATGGGTGGGAATGGCGAATCCTATGACTTCATTTCCATCGGCGGTGAAACCGTGAGGATCTTCGGGAGCGGACTCTATAAAAACGACTCGATCTCGACCGTCGCCCAGGGAAAAGCGTCGGATCTTGTCACCTTGGTCTTGGCGATCCCCTTGTTGCTTGGATCCCTGGTCTATGCCAACAAAGGATCCATCAAAGCCAGGCTGCTTCTTACCGGTACCTTGGGCTATTTCCTCTACACCTACATGTCGTATACCTTTCTATGGACCTACAACCCCATGTTCATCGTCTACGTGGCGCTGATGTCCGCCAGTTTCTACGCTCTTACCCTCATGATCCTTTCCTTCGACATCCCCCGTCTTCCAAACGTGTTTAGCGACCGTTTGCCTGTGAAATTCCTGGGAGGGTTCCAAGGGTTCATCGCCTTCACCATCGCCATGCTATGGCTTGGGAAGATCGCCCCGTCGATTCTGGGCGACGCGATCCCGCTCGGACTTGAACACTATACGACCTTGGTCATCCAAGGGATGGATTTGGGTTTCATCGTCCCGACCGCGACCCTCTCGGCGATCCTGTTGATCAAACGTAAACCGCTTGGGTATCTGTTAACCTCGATCGTCGTCATCAAAGGGATCACCATGCTCACCTGCATCTCCGCCATGATCATCAATTCGATCTTGAGCGGCATCGACGTCTCGATCGTGGAAGTCGTCCTCTTCTTCGGAATGAACATCGTCTCCGTCTTCACTCTGGTTCTTCTGTTGTCCAACATCAAGAAAACGGAGGTCGTCACCAATGATATCTAGAATCAAGATCATCCTCCTGATTTTGTTGATCGGTCTTGTCACGGGGTGTTCGCAGCTGAATTCCTATCAAGCCGGCATCTATGACGACGACGCGAAAATCGCAAACCAAGGGGATAGCTACACCTTCGCGAACCGTCTCGGTTCAATCAAGGAAACCAGCCTTCATCTCGAGTTCGGCGGATTCTACGGGAAACAAACGGTCTGGACGATCGAGGCGAATGAGAAGGGGATCGTTTGGTTGGATGTGGAAATCAAACTGGACGGGGGGCGATTCAAGATCTGTTTGGTCGATGCCAACCGGGAAGTCACGGTGATCGCGGAAAACGAAACCGATGAAGTCATCCAAGTGGAGGTTCCCCAAGGCAAGAACTACCTTGTCCTTGTGGGGAAAAATGCGAAGGGGAATGCAAGAATATCGCTAAGAATCGACGAAAATAAAAGGATAGAAATAGAACTGGTGAATTGAGAAGATCTTTGAAGAGGAAGTTAAGACGACGATGCATATGAATGGAATGAAGTATGACAGGAGGTTTCGAAAACTCATAATCCAGAGTGAGCATGAGTGATCCAAAAGTGTTTATAAAATAGTGAAAAAGTGTATAATATAAACAGAAGGGGGTGGATCAAATGTTCAGTAAAAACCTCAAATACTACCGACTAAGGAAAGCGATGTCAAAGAGTGATTTCGCAAAACAAGTGAATCTCTCCTCGATGGCCATCACGAACTATGAAAGCGGAAGCCGAAATCCCGACATGGAAATCCTAAAGAGAATGGCGGCTGTTTTAGGCGTGCGCGTATCGGATTTTCTAGCCGTTCGTAATGAGGGGCTAACGTTCAACCATGGCGAATTCAGAAAGAAATCAACGCTCACGGTCACCCAACAGGATTATGTCCGGGAGTGTGTTGAAGAGTATTTCAACCGATTCATGACGATCGTGGAAATACTGGGAGGGGAAGTTCTTCCTGAAGCCCCATTATCCGGCGTTCTTGAGTTAACGGACGATCATGAAGAAAACGCAATATCGCTACGCCACCATATCGGGTTAGCGAATGACGGGCCGGTCGGCAACCTGATCGAAGTTTTAGAGAATAAAGGGATTCTGGTGTACGTATGTGATTTAGACAATGATAAATTCTCAGGGATGAACGGCTTTGTCAACGAACGGCCTTATATCGTTGTGAATGGGAAGATGAGCCCCGAAAGAAATCGATCCACCATGGCCCATGAACTTGCGCACCTTATGTTTCAGTGGCCAACCGATATGGAAGAAGGTAAAATCGAAGAATATGCTACGGCGATCAGTGGTGCCTTCTTGTTTCCAAAAACGGACGCACTACGGGAACTCGGAGTTCATCGCACGGGCATATCGAAAGATATGATCCAAGTGGCGAAGGAGTATGGCATATCCCTGTATTTGCTCGTTAAACGCGCCTATTTATCGAAGATCATCTCGGCAAGTCTTGAAAAAGATTTTTATATTCAAGCCTCTTCATGGGGTTGGAGGAAAAGCGAACCAAGCCGGATTGAGAAGGAAGCTCCGAATTTATTTGAACAGTTGGTTTATCGAGCCGTTAATGAGAAAGAAATCAGTATGCAAAAAGGGGCCGAACTTCTACATACCTCATACGAAGCCATCGCATCGAATTGCTGCTTCGGTGAGGAATAGGAATGGAGTATGTAAGTAGCGATACGAGTGTCTGGATCGATTTCTCCATCATCGGATGCACTGAACTACCCTTTAGGTTACCTTACACCTACATCATGAACAATGACGCGATTGAAGATGAGTTGATGTCTTTGAGCGGTTTTGGCGAAGAGTTGAAGGAAAACGGACTGGTGAGTGTCGAACTAACCTTTGAAGAGTTCACTCTGGCCGAGGCGTTTGGGCAACGTTACCCAAGGCTATCCGTTTATGATCGCATCGCTTTGTCGATCGCAAAAGAGAGACGGATCGTATTGCTTACCGGAGACGGTGCATTGAGAAAATCCGCTTCGAACGAGGGTGTGTCCGTTTTGGGAACACTCGGGATACTGGATCAGTTATTCGATGGTCACTACATCAGTAAAGATGAATATGAAGAATGTTTACATGAACTTGAACGAAACAATGGGAATAAGGTCCGATTACCTAAATCCGAAATCACAACAAGGCTTCAGGGTCTGATGAAGTAGCGTTCTATATGTTACTTTCGTTTATACGTTGAGACAGGTAGTCTTTAGGAATGAAAAAAGAAGCAACGAACCTTCTCGTTGCTTCTTTCTCTTGTTATCGATTACGATTGGATTGACGGTAGTTTCCGCCACGTGTCTGAGTGCCGCAACCGACACCGGTTCCCGCACCGTATCCGCCCATCATTCCGCCGCGTCCGGATCCGGTAATGCCGTTGGCGAGATTGTATTCCATCCGCTCGACCATTTCCGCATACCATTCATCGGCTTCCGCCTGGGTGAGATCGCCATTGGCGACCCGGTCGGCGAGGATCAACTTCATCTGGTCCAAACGAGCCTGGGTCAATTCATCCAGTTTACCGGCATCGACGACGATTTCATGGATCGTCTTTCCGGTCTCGTCTTGTTGTTCGATCAACTCATCGACGGTGACGCCAAGGACGTCGGCCGCCAGTTCGATGCCTCTCTTGGGTTGGAATGCCGCATAGACACTGGACGTAATCATCGTCAAGATCAGTGCGGCTGCGATGACGCCTAGCACAATTCCTGCTTTTTTCATGTGAATCTCCTTGTTCCCTGTTCGGGTTACAGACACAGTATAGAAAAAGGATGTTACGAAAGTGTGCCGAATCCATTGAAAATTACACATTTTATCGGAATCTTCACGAATTAACCATGCCTTAACGTGGGATTTGGTAAAATGACGAAAAGAGGTGGTCCGATGAAACGTCTATTGATCGGCTTGGTGTGTCTGATGGTACTTGCGGGATGCCAGAAAGCGGATCGGCAAGTCTTTAAGTATGAATTCGAGTCCAACGACGAGGGGTTCTCCCAAGTCTATGGCGATTATCACGACGACGGGAACGGGTATACGACCTATGCGTTCGCCTGGGGGAGAAACAAACCGGAGATCGCGGGTGCGACCCAAGCCTTGTTCATCGAGGGGATGAATCGCAGCGACGATTTGTTCATGGGATATACGAAGCTGATTTCAGGATTAAGGAAGAACACGACCTATACCTTCTTGATCAAGTTCAAACTCGGGACCAGCGAAGAATCGGGGTCAATCGGAATCGGAGGATCGCCGGCGGATAGCGTCTATGTGAAAGCCGGCGTCGTCGGGGTCAAACCCGTCGCCGCCCTGGATGACCAGGGGGTCTATCGACTCAATGTGGATATCGGGAATCAATCGGAAGGCGGAGAAACCGTCGTGGTCGCCACGACCATGGCGAAACCCGAAGGTTCCGCCACGGGGATGATCTATAAGGATGTGGAAGCGAACGTGACCTTGAAAACCACAAGCGAAGGCACCGCGTATCTCTTGATCGGAACGGATTCCGCCTATGAAGGGTTCACGAAGTTCTATCTGGACAAGATCACCGTCATCGCCACACAGAAATAATCAAGACAGAAGAAGCGACAGGGAACGTCGCTTCTTTTCGTTACCATAGTCAAACCGACACAAACTTAAGGAAAAGCGTGGTAAAGTAAGGGAAAGACGGAGGCTTATAATGAATACATCGATCAAAGACAGGGATGCGCTCGTTATTCTGAAACCCGATGGGGAATTCCATCTCGGGTTGGACCAGGAATTCTATACCACCAAATGGAAAAGATTGTCAGGGTGCGGACCTACCGCCGCATCCAATCTTTACCTCTACCATCTACCGCGCTTGGATCGCAACCGTACGATGGAAGAAGGATTGGCGATCATGGATGAAATCTGGAAATATGTCACGCCGCGCTTCGGCGGAGGGGTGAAGAACACGAAAATCTTCACGGACGGGATGAGCGCGTTTTTACGTGATCAAGGAAAATCCTTCACGGTCGACGTGATCGACGTCCCCAAGAAGAAAGAATTGCGTAAACCTTTGGTTGAAGTCCGGGAATTTGTGCGTCAAGCCATCGACGAAGATCTCCCGATCGCTTTCCTGAACCTGCACAACGGGGAAGAGAAGCAACTGGACGCCTGGCATTGGGTCACGGTGGTCGGCATCGAGATGTCCACCAAAGATGAAATGTATCTGGACATCTTCGACGGAGGGAAACTGATCTCCGTCAACCTCGACCAATGGTACGCCAAAACCAAAGACGGCGGGGGATTCGTCGTCTATCGCATCCAAGATTGAAAATCCGTCATACTTTCGTCATAAACCGATGATACAATGGACCAGAAGGCAGGTGGGATGATGACACGCATGCTGATTGCGGACGACAACGAATCGATCGTCCAAATCCTTGAAAGCTACGCAAAAAAAGAAGGGTACGACGTTACGGTTGCCCATGACGGCAGCGACGCGTTGACCAAAGCGATGAACGATGATTTCGACATCGTTCTTTTGGACGTGATGATGCCCAAGATGGACGGATTCACCGTGGTCCGCGAAATCCGGAAAGATTCCAACGTCCCCATCCTGATGATCACCGCCCGCGGTGAAGATTTCGAACGCATCATGGGCTTGGAGATCGGGGCCGACGACTACATCGTCAAACCCTTCTCCCCCGGCGAAGTCATGGCCCGGGTCAAAGCGATCCTGCGTCGCTTGGACCGTGTCAATGCGGATGAAAAACAACGTCTGCACCTGCATAACCTGACGGTCGACCTGGATGAATACATCGTCAAGATCGATGAACTGAAAATCAGCCTTACCAAGAAAGAAATCGAACTGTTGTGGACCCTCGCTTCCCATCCGGGAAGGGCGTTTTCCCGCGAGAACCTGTTGAACCAATGTTGGGGATACAATTACTACGGGGATAGCCGCACGGTCGATTCCCATATGACGCGTTTGCGTACGAAATTGGATGCGATGCCGCATCCCTTGTGGGACATCAAAACCATCTGGGGTGTCGGGTATAAATTCGAAGCCAAGGGGGAAACCCCATGAAATCCGGGATCACACGTCGTCTGATCACCTATTTCGTCGGGGTCATCCTTCTTTTCGCATTGATTTTAAGCATTATGTTCATCATGATGTTCCGCAACCAGACGGTCGACAACGTCAAGGCCGAAATCACAAGTAACGCCCGCGAACTGGCGGATTTGCTGGGGGACGAGAACGTCACCAACACCGAACTCTTGGCCCGTTTCAGCGAACTGGACGACGTCCTGGAAGACGCCCAACTCTGGGTCGTGACGCAGGACGGGAAGATCTGGGCACGATCGATCAGCGGAAACAACGGCATGGGCATGGGGATGCATAACAACACCTCGACCCTGACCCTGCGCGTCCGCAACGTCGTCGACGACGTCCTGTCCGGCGAAGAGCGAAGCACCGATACCTTCTCCGACATCTATAATTCACGGACCCTGACGGTCGGCGTCCCCGTCTACAACACCCAAAACCAAGTCATCGCGGCGATTCTGATCAGCGCCTCGGTCACCATGATCCAAAGCACGGCCAACGTGGGGATCCGCATCCTTTTCATGAGCACCTTCGTCGGCATCATCATCGCCGTCCTGGCGGGATACTTCCTCTCCAAACGCTTCATCCAACCCGTCCTCACCATGGACCAAGCCGTCACGCAACTCGCCCAAGGCCGCTACGACATCCGCCTCAACAACCAAGGCAACGATGAGATCGGGGATCTGGGAAGAAACCTGAACGTTTTGGGAAAACGCTTGGAAGACGCGTCGCGCCAAAGCGCGAACCTTGAGAAAATGAGACAGAACTTCATCGCCGACATCACCCACGAACTCCGCACCCCGGTCACGGTATTGAGGGGCTATGCGGAAGGACTGCGGGACGGCATCTATCCCGAAGAATACAGTTTGGACGACGTGAGCGCGCAGATGATCCGCGAAACCACGGGGATGCAACGGCTGATCGGGGATTTGCTTGAACTCAGCCGCTTGGAAGACCCCGACTTCAAACTGGTGTTCAGCGACGTGGAATTCCACGACATCCTCAACGACGTCCTGCGCGGAAGCGTGGAACGCGCCCGCAAGAACGACATCACCTTGACGACGGAAATCGAAGAAGGGGTATGGAAGATCAAAGGCGACTACGACCGGTTGAGAATGATGCTGAACGCGGTGCTGGACAACGCCCTCAAATTCACCCCGAGCGAAAAATCGATCCGTGTATCCGCCAAGAAAGACAAAACCAAACTCATCGTCGCCATCCAGGACGAAGGTCCGGGCATGTCGCAAGAGAGACAAGACCAACTCTTCAAACGATATCAACGCATCAAGGACCCCAACAACGCCACCGGCAGCGGATTGGGACTCGCCATCGCCTCCAACATCGCCTCGCGCCACAACATACGCATCGATGTGCAAAGCAGCGAAGAAATGGGAAGCACGTTCATTTTCACCATTCCCCTGTAAATCCAACAAAAATCCACCTCCGGGTGGATTTTTTCTGTGGCAAAGAATGGAATGCATCGTGTAGGTGAGTTTGATTACAATCGACAGAAAAGACAACGGATCACCACCTTGGTCTCTTACGTGTGATTCGATGTCCGATGATGAAAGATATCGCACGTAATCCCATTCATGTATATCGTTTAAAAATCCCTTGTTTAATCCATTGGGGAGTGATACTGTAAAATCAATAGGATACATTCCGTTCTTTCATCGGGGGAGAACAACTCATAGTGTTAATGTTTTTCGTCGTGTGAGAAGATTCGGTTGAAAGGGAAGTCGACTCAAACTCATTGAGTGAACATAATGGCTCAACGATAGTCGCGAGGAGGATTATCATGAAACGAATACTAAGTCTAGTATTGTCCATTTTCATACTGCCCGTTTTCTGCATTCCGATCATTGCGGCTGTCCCGACCATCCTACCCGATGTGATCGTAACGCCNNTATCCCTGGTCGTCAGCGAGAACCAAACATCCGCGACGTTCAGCGTCTATCTCTCAAGTGAACCGACGGACGACGTGACGATCCCGATGGTCTCGAGCGATTCCTTCGAGCTTACGATCGACAGAGCCACGATCACGTTTACAAACAACGACTATAACATTCCGCAAATCGTCACGGTAACCGGGGTGGATGACGATCTTATCGACGGGGACAAGAACGTATTCGTCGTCTTGGGAACAATCTTCAGTACCGATGTGAATTACGATGGCTTGAATCCTACGGATGTCAGCGTAACCGTCCAAGACAATGAAGTTCCACCAGAAATCATCGTAACTCCCCTATCCCTGGTCGTCAGCGAGAACNNAGCGTAACCGTCCAAGACAATGATCAAGTCGTGACTCCGTTGAGTATTGTTTCTTCAAACCCAGAGGACGGCAGCCTAAACGTACCTTGGGGGGTCACCCTTACTATCACTTTCAGCGAGAATATCCAAGTGGCTGAAAACATCGGGAAAGTCATCATCGACAACGCAGGCGTTCTATACGGATACACATATAAAGTACGTGGCACCACGCTCTACCTTAATCCGAAGGGGAATTTCCAATACAATAGCCTGTGCATCATCACCCTCCCGATGGGTGTGGTAAAAAGTTTGTCGGGAAGCTCGATTTCAAATGACTACAGTTACAGTTTTAGAGTCAAAGCGAAACGCTAAGTTGAGATATTTTTCATGAGAGTATCGGGATCCAAATCTTTGGATCCCGATTTTTATGTAGTGGAAATCCACCTATATTTCTGTTGAATCGATACGAGCCTCAACGATCAAATAAAAATTNNAAAAATCCTCCGTGGTCTAATCGAAGAGCCTGACAGCACGACGACCATAACGGAGGAGCCCTTTCATGAAAGGTACCAAAATTCTATCATACCTGTTACTCATCATCAATGATCGGGCGTGAATGTGCTGATGATATAGGAGGTGTGCAGATATAGAATCTACATCATGAAAGTATTGAAACAGTGAAAGTCATAAATTATCGATAAAAAGAAATGAAAAATATGACAAATTGGGATATAATGATGACGGAGGACGCGAAAAATGAAAGCCAGAGGGGAAAGATTAAGATCGTTACGAGAAGAGAGTGGAATCACGCAAAAACAATTGGCGGATTATCTCGAAGTCGATCAAAGCTACATTTCCAAATTCGAAAAGAACGAGCGTCAATTGAGTGTCGAGTTTTTGGAGAAATGTGCTGGGTTGTTTGGATATGAGGTCAATGTATTTTTTGATGATATCTTTAATGGAAATGGTATGAAAACAGCGTTTAGGGCAACAAACTTGAGTGTTGCGGATTTATCTGCGATCGCATACATCAATCGGATTGCTTTGAATTTGAAGCGAATGGAAGAACTAGATCGAGAGGGCTAATATGAAGGAAAAAATCGAGCTAAATTCCGATGCATTATCTCTTCGCAAGAGATTCAACGAAGATGCCTATTCACCGATCGACATTTTCTCTCTTGTTGCATCTTCGATGGAGATTACACTTGTTTTCTTTCCTTTCAGCGAAGAAATGAGTGGAATCTGTATAAAAGATGAAAACGTTAAGGTGATTGCGATGAACTCGAAGATGTCGAATGGTAGGCAAAGATTCACCATAGCCCATGAACTTTACCATCTCTATTTTCAAGAGAGGTTCGGGAAGTTCGTCTGTCATAAGAATATCGACGGCTCGAAAGAAACCGTTGAAAGAGAAGCGGACCAATTTGCTTCCTATTTTTTGGCACCTCATGATTCATTACGTAAATTCATTCATGAAACCCTTGGGAAAAGCAAAGGTCAGCTTGATGTGAATGATGTGGTCCAGATCGAGCAATACTTTCAGATGAGTCGTGGTGCGATTCTTTGGCGGCTTGTTGATGAAGGGTATCTCTCGGTCCAAGAAACAGAAGCGATGAAGACGGGAATCCAATCGTCTGCGAATCGTCTTGGGTATTCATTGGATCTCTATCAACCAACCATCGAGTCACGACAACACTTCACATTGGGTAAATATGTCTGCTTGGCAGATAAACTGAATCAAAGCGGAAAGATTTCCCAAGGGAAGTATGATGAGTTGCTTCTCGAAGCATTCAGAAGCGACCTTGTATACGGAGACGATCTCGACTTGGTTGATGCCTATGATTGATGAGATTTACTTCGATACGGACTGTTTATCCGCATTTCTATGGACTAGAACAGAATACTTGCTTAACAGACTTTATCCGGAAAGAATTACCATCCCATATCAAGTCTATTTGGAACTCAGCCATCCGAATATTCCACAACTGAAAGCCAGAATCGACACGTTGATTCAAAACGGAGAAGCTCGACTGATAAAACTTGATATCGAATCGAAAGAAGAGGAGATGTACCTGAATCTGACAAGTGGATCTTTAAACGGAAGATGTTGGATTGGTAAAGGTGAAGCTGCATCCATCTCGCTTGCGTATTACCGTAATGGAGTCTTGGCAAGTAACAATATGAGGGATGTCTCCTATTACATTGAGAAACTTGGATTGAAATCGATGACGACAGCGTCAATCTTGCTTGAAGTATTTAGAAAGAACATCCTAACTGAAGCCGAAGTAAACTTGATTTGGTCTCAAATGATTGCCAAGAGGCAAAAATTACCGTGCAATACATTTACGGAATACATGATTGATCGAGAAAGTAATCAAGGTAAATTCAAATAGAAATGGCTTATTCAAAAGTCCGAAAGGACTTTTTTGGTTGGATTCATTGAATTACAGGGTGTTGAAACCTATAATGAAAAGGCAAGTAAACGGAGAACACCATGATCGACACACATTGCCATATCCTCTTCGGGGTGGATGACGGCGCGCAAACCCTATACGATTCCATCGAGATGCTGAAGGTCGCCCAAGCGGATGGTATGACGAATATCATCTCGACCAGCCATTGCGTCCCGGGGATCAAGTTTGAAAACGATAAAGAAACGCTTCTCCCGATCTATCGCGAAATCGTTGATGAAATGAAGCGGCAAGACATGAAAATCGAATTTCATCTGGGCAGCGAACTGATGCTGACACCCAAGGCGATCGAGTGGCTACGGGATGGACGGGTCGCCACCCTCAACGATACGAAGTGGGTGCTCTGCGAAATCCCTTGGAACAAGAACCTTCAGTTCGAAATCGACGAGGACCAGGCGATCTGCACGGTCCTTGAACTGGGCTATAAGGTCATCATCGCCCATCCCGAACGCTATCCCCAAGTCCATGAAAACTACGGGAAACTCGAATACTGGAAATCGCTCGGATGTTTCTTCCAGATCAACAGCACCAGTTTGCTGAATCCAAGCAGGGAAGCCAATCATCGACTCGCCTGGCGCATGATGGAAGACGGATACTGCGATGTGGTCGCCACGGATGCCCACCGTCACCAAGGCACACGCACGAATCGACTCGGCGGTATCTATGCCATCATCCAAGAGAAGTTCGGGGAGATGGAAGCGAAGCGCCTGATGGTCGACAATCCGCTCCGTTTGATTCAGGATGGAGTATTGGAGCGAAGATAGAAAACGCGAGACGATCGACGCCATCGATCGTCTTTTATCATGTTGAAGGGGTACAGGATGATATAATGAAACCAACGAATCAGGATTAAGTTCAATCAAAGGAGTACACGATGATCATCCAAAGTAAAAAAATCTTAACGGAAGAAGGATTTCTCGATGGGTATCTCGAAATCAAGGACGGAGAAATCAAACGCATCCTCACCAAGGAACAATACTTTGGGGACATCGATTTCGATGCCTCGGACGCCATGGTTTTCCCGGGATTGGTGGATATCCATCTGCATGGATACAAAGGGAGATTGGATCCCAATAACATCCTGGATGAAACCGAATTTGATCTCTTTCTTCATGAAATGGCGAAGCAGGGGACCACGTCCTGTCTCCCCAGCATCGACCCCGAGAACTACGAAGCGATCAAGGACTATACGCCGAAAGAAAACGTTGCGCGTTTCCTCGGGTTGAACCTCGAAGCCTATTTCAGCAACCTGCAGTATGCGGGATATCGTCAACCCGACGGACGACTTAACCTGCCCTCGATCGATCATCTGGAAGAGCTGATCCAACGATGCGGAAATCAATTGAAATACGTCATGATCGCTCCGGAATTGGATGGGGCGATGGAAGCGATGGAATATCTGCACAATCAAGGGATCAAGGTTTCCGCCGGACATACCCTGATGAAAGCAGAAGAATTCAAACGTTTCACCGGGGAGCACCTCATCGATGCGCTGACCCATACCGGAAACAACATGGGCGTGATGCATCAAAGGGATGTCGGGGTGATGGGGGTCGGCTTACTGGATCCTGATATTGTTTGCGAACTGATCACCGATTTCATCCATGTCAGCGAAGAGATGGTGCGCTTGATTTTGAGAGTGAAGGAACATGAGAAGATCATCCTGGTTTCCGATTCCGTATCCTTGGCCGGACAACCCGCAGGAGAATATTCCCTCAAAGGACATCGACGTACGGTAAGTGATGATTGTAAGATCCTGGATGAACATGGCGGAATCCAAGGCTGTTACTTCACGCTCTATCAGAACCTATGCAGACTCATGGAACGAAGAATCGTACCTCTGGAAGAAGCCGTCAAGATGGCCAGTCTCTATCCCGCCCGCTTCCTTCACCTCGACGATCAAATCGGATCGATCAAGGTCGGAAAGAAAGCCGACTTGATCATCGTCGATCCGTCGATGAAGCTACTCGGCACGTTTGTGGGAGGGAAGAAAATCACATAAAAAAATGGTGAGCGAATCACCATTTTTCGTTGCTAGAATATTTCCCGGGTAATCCCGTCCCAGGTGATCGGATCGACCTCTAACGTCTCAGGGAAGTCCTTCTCCGCTTCCTGATACGCCCTATGATACAGTTGAAGCTGGCTATTGATCGCCGGCTTTTCTTTCTTCACTTGCTTGTAATCGCCCTTTTCATCCATCACCCGGGCATTCACATTGTCTTTCCAACCGATCGCCAAGATCGTCTTCAGTTCCTCCTTGATCTTCGCGTCATAGACCGGACAGGCCAACTCGACCCGTTTTTCCGTATTCCGTGTCATCAAGTCGGCGGAAGAGATGTACATCTTCTCCTCCCCGTGGGCATGGAAGTAATAGATCCGTGAATGTTCCAGGAAGCGTCCGATGATCGATCGGACCCGGATGTTTTCGCTGACGCCGGGGATCCCCGGGATTTGACAGCAAATCCCCCGCACCAACAGATCGACCTTAACGCCTGCTTTCGACGCTTCGACCAAGGTATCCAACACATCCTTATCCGTCAGCGAATTCATCTTGAAGAAGATGTGTCCGTCCCCATGGACGTTGTGGACCCTGATTTCTTCCTGGATCAAGGCGATGAACTTGTTTTTGATCCCCATCGGGGAAGCCAGGAAATGGGTGAAATCGTTGGCTTCGGAGATTTTCGCCAGTTGAAGCAGGTTGAAGAACTCCAAAGCATCCTCCCCGATTTCCTTGTTTGCGGTCATCAGGTTGACGTCGGTGTACAGCCTGGAGGTCTTTTCGTTATAGTTGCCGGAAGAGACATGGGTGAAGGTCTGCGTGAGATTCCCGTCCTTCCGCAAAATGACCATGATCTTCGAATGGACTTTATAGTAGTCGACCCCGTAGATGACCTTGCATCCCGCATCTTCCAGTTTATCCGACCAGTTGATGTTATTCTCTTCGTCGAACCGGGCTTTCAGCTCCATCGCCACGACGACGTCTTTCCCGTTCTCCGCCGCTTCCGTCAGTGCCGCGATGATCTTGGATTCGCTGGCGACGCGGTAAAGGGCGATCTTGATCGCCACGACTTTCTTGTCCAACGCGGCTTCCTGAAGAAGCTTCAAGACCGGCGTTGTGTTTTGGAACGGATATGAGATGAAGATGTCATGATCCAGAATCTGACGCATGATGGAGGTGTTGGGTTCCGCATACGGCGTGACCTGCGGGGTAAGCTGTGTATAAAAGAACGTTTCGCGATGGGTGGAGTGCAGTTTCTCTTCCAACGGTGCGATGAATTCAAAACTCAGCGGCGACTTCACGATGAACATCTGCGACGCCGTCAATTTCAAGCGTTTACGCAAAATCGCTTTCAATTCTTTCGGGACGTCTTCGGAGAATTCCACCCGTACCGGTCTCAGTTTCGAGCGTTTCTTGATCAGCATCTTCATGAACTCGCGATAATCGATGTCTTCGTCGTAATACGCTTCTTCCGCATCCAAATCCGCATTGCGGATGATCCGTACCACGGATCTTCCTTCGATGTCCATATCGCGGAAAACGCGCTGCGCATACATCAGGATCAAGTCCTCCATACGCATGAACTTCACGGCTTTCTTGCCTGGAATGAACACCAAAGGTTTCAAGAACTGACGGTTGATCGCGATGATCCCCAACGATTTCCTGTTTTTCATATTCAACTGGACGATGATGTAGCTCTGACGGTTGGCTAAAAAAGGGAAGGGGTGTTTGGGGTCGACGACCTGGGGTGAAAGCAAGGGCATCACCTCTTGGTCGAAATATTGCTTCATCATTTCTTTCTCATCCGAAGAGAGATTCTCCGGCCGCAGGAAATGGACATTCTTATCCTTCAGCTCTTTCGCCAGCTTCTCAAACGCCTTGTCTCGATCCTTATTGTGCTTCTGCGTCTTCAGATAAACCGCGTCCAATTGTTCACGGACGCTCATCCCGGTCTTATTGTCGGCAGGTTTTTCCAACAAAATCTGGTCGTGCATGCTTCCCACCCTTACCATGTAGAACTCATCCAGGTTGTTGGCGACGATCGCCAGGAAACGCAGTCGCTCAAAAAGCGGATTCTCAACGTTCTGAGCTTCTTCAAGGACACGATGGTTGAATTTTAGCCAGGACAGTTCCCGGTTGTCATAGAATTCAGGCATGGATTACTCCTGTTTTAAGATCCGGGAATAGAAATACCCCTCGCGGACGCCATATCTGGAAAGCATGAAATTCTTGGCTTGGACGTTACGGCAGATTTCATCCATGATGATCGCCCCCGGCAAGGCCGTGGTCAATCGATCGGGGACCGACGCCAACAAGAGTTTGATGCCGGCGGCTTTCTTCCCTTCGACCATCATCGAGGTACGCGTGATTTCCGCCGTCGGGATGATCAGTTCGTACATGGATTCTTCCAAGTTGTTTTGCGCCTGGTAGATCTTCAGGATGGATCGTGCGGAACCGCCGATCCCGACCAGGTTGTCGACTTTCAGGTTCGTCAGGAAATCGACTTTCGACAACGCATCCTGGATGTCCGCCCGCATCTTCTCATGTTCCTTGGCGGTCGGGACGATATTGCGGATGTGTTTCAGGTACATGTTTAGACTTCCGTAAGGAATGGAAATACTGTTGATCGGGACGCCGTTGGCGAAGTACGTGATTTCGGAGGAACCCCCGCCGATATCCACGCTGACGCCGATCTTCGGTAGCACGACCCCGCGCTTGACGCCGTTGAATCCGAACACCGCTTCTTCATCCCCACTCAACAAGTCGATCTTGATGTTGAGGTTGCGCTCGATCGCTTCTTTCGCCTGTTGGGTGTTGGAAATGTTGCGTAGCGAAGCGGTCGCGAAGATATGCATCTCATCCACATCGAACGCCTTCGCGATCAGCAACAGTTCGCGCAATGCCAGGGTCACGGCTTTGATGCCGACCGCCGTCAATTCGCCGTTCTCCACATAACTGATGGCCTGGGTCGAGCGTTTCACATTGAGCGTCTTGGAGAGGATTTCGTTTTCATATTTGAAAATGACGAGACGGATGGTATTGGAACCTAAGTCGATGATGCCGTATTTCATGGGGTCCACCTCTGCTTTGTTAAGGATATTGTAGCACAAAAGGGAAGATTGACGAAAAGCGATGGGGAAGTGTAACGAAGATTTGACAATTATCAATCGGGATTTTGAATCGGACTTGCTTGGATCGACGAATCATTCCTAACGCGATCGAATATATGAATGTTGTTGGATTGTAAGCGCTTAGGTAATTATTACCGTTAATCGGGAAATCCGGGAAAATCGATATTCCCCGGTGCTATACTTCATGCGACAATGTACTTGTTCACTTTTGAAAGGCAGGAAAACAATATGTCCAAAACTTACGTACGAATCGACGATCGGCTTATCCATGGTCAAACCATCGTCGCTTGGTGCCCGACCCTTTCGATCCAGGAGATCATCGCGATCGACGACGATAGCGCGAAAAACCCGATGCTTCGCTCGATCTTGACGATGAGCGTCCCGTCGAGCTACAAAACGTACATTGTGACTACGGAAGAGGCAAAGAAGATCTTAGGTTCAGACAGTGGTCGTAATCGTCTGGTCATCGTCAGATTCCCGAACCAACTTCCCTTGATCAAGGAAGTACTCTGTAATGGTGAAACCATTACGTTGGGGAATATTGCGAAACGATCGGACAGCGTCCACAAAGTAAGCGGGGCGACCGGCATATTTTATCTCAGTGAAGAGGATGTGTCGATTCTGGACAACTTGGCCGCAGCAGGTCATGACGTTGTCTTCCAGCAATTGCCCAACACATCGAAGACAAGCTGGGATGCATTCAAGAAATCGATTCAATAATTAAAGGAGAAAAACCATGAGTAGCATTCAAATCATTCTCATCGCGTTATTCATCTATCTCGGTTCGATCGGCTCGATCGTCGGGAACACCATCGGTTGGTATACGTTAGGTCGTCCGATCGTTGCATCCTTGGTCGTCGGAGTCATTCTAGGAGATGTCTCCACCGCCTTGATGGTCGGTGTTCCTCTTCAAATCATGTATATGGGCAATGTCACCCCGGGTGGCGCGGTTGCCTGGGACCTCTCGTACGCGACCTACATCGGTGTCGCCGGGGCCCTTGTCTTCGGTAAAGGATTGGATTCGGCACAAGTCATCGGATTGGCCGTCGTCTTCGCCGGAATCGGCGGTTTCGTCGGACAATTCATGTGGAATATCAGCTACGCGGCGAATCTACCGCTCAACCGTTTCGCGAACAAGTTCGCCGAAGCCGGTGAAACGAAGAAAATGTATATCCCGAACCTCGTTCTGGGTCAACTGATCGGATTCGCGGCACGTTTCCTGCCGGCCATCCTCGTCCTGACGACGATGACCACGGCGTCCGCCCAAGCGGACTTCGCGACTTTGATCCCTGCCTGGGTCATCACGACGCTGGGTGTCTTCGGCGGTATGATGGCAGCCTTGGGTATGGGAATCATCCTATCCTTCTTGTTGAAGAAACAATATCATATCGCGATCTACCTGGTCGGATTCATCCTCGTCACCTACTTCGGACTTGGCACGATGGCGGTCGCGGTCGTTGCGATTCTGGTTTCCATTCTCTATTATGTCGCCGTATCGAAGCAAGCGGATCAAAGGGGAGTATGAAAATGACAAAGAAAATCAGCGCAAAAACGCTCAAGAAATCATTCTTCACCTGGTTCTTCTGGAACGGGTGCTCGCAGCAAGCCGAGAGTATGCTTGGCATGGCGTTCGGACAAGCGATGGCACCGGTCATCGACGAACTCTATGACAAAAAGGAAGACAAAGCGGCGGCCTTGAAACGCCACATCACCTTGTTTAATACGGAATCCCAAGTCGGTTCGATTTGTAATGGTATCGTGTGCGGATTGGAAGAAGCCAATGCGAACGGTGAATGTACCCCCGAGTTGATCAGCAGCGTCAAAGTCGCCCTCATCGGTCCGACCTCGGCGATCGGCGATTCGCTCTGGGTCGCGACGATCATCCCGATCCTCTTGACCATCTCGCTGTCAATCTCGCAAGCATCCGAATCCACCGCTTGGTTGGGTCCGGTCTTGTATATGATCGTCTATCCCCTTGGCACCTGCGCCCTCAGCTGGTATCTCTTCAAACTCGGCTATAAATCCGGGTTGGAAGGAATCCAAGGGTTCATGGGGTCGAAACTTTCCTCCTTGACCGATACGATGACCGTCTTAGGGTTGATCGTCGTCGGCGCCTTAACCGCATCCTTCGTCAACGTCTACCTTCCGATACAAATCGTACGCGACGTCTTCGACGCGACGACCGGAACCCTGCTGGAAAACCAAGTCATCTTCAACGCCAACAACGTTGTGAACGCGATCTTCCCGAAGATCCTCCCCTTAGGTCTCACCTTGGTCGTCTACTATCTCTACTCGAAAAAGAGATGGTCGCCGATGAAACTCATGGGGCTGATCCTCGCCTTGGCATGCCTATTCACCTTCGTCGGCTATCTGACCGGTGTCTACGCCTAGCCACCCCTTAACGAAACAGGAGAAACGACTATGTTAAAATACATCCAAGAAATTACAAACGTCATCGAGCGCATCGGTGCCGAGCAAGAATCGAATATCCGTAAATCCGCCGAGCTCTGTGCGGAAACGATCGCCAGCGGGAAAATGGTTCATCTGTTCGGAAGCGGACACTCCGTTCTACCGATCCAGGATGTCTTCCCACGCTATGGCGGTGTCGTCGGCTTCCATCCCTTGATGGATCCCCGCATCATGTGGAGCAATGTCATCGGTCCGGGCGGGGCACGCGAGCTTCTGTGGATCGAACGGCAAGAAGGCTATATCGCAAACTACCTGCAAAGCTATCATCTGCAGGAAGGCGAAGTGATGATCGTTTATTCGCACGGCGGATTGAACGCGGCTCCGGTCGAAGCCGCCATGTATGCGAAGCAACATGGATGTAAAGTCATCGCCATCACCAGCGGCGAAAACCATCAGAAAGCCGAAGCGACGCACTCTTCGGGAAATAAACTCGGCGATGTCGCCGACATCCTCATCGACAACTGTTGCCCGTTGGAAGACAGTCTGGTCCCTATCCCGGGCTATGCCCAAAAGGTCGGGGCGAGCTCGACGGTCGCCGCGATCGCCATATCACAGTCGGTCGTCAGCGAAGCCGCCTTGCTACTTGAGAAGAAAGGCTTCCAGATGTACATCTTCGTTTCACCCAACGTGACGGAATGTCCTGCGGACTATATGCATACCGTCTATGCCGAATATACGAAACTCGTAAAAAACAATCAAAACAATGTATAGAGGATCGGAAACCTTAACGTCATCGCGTTAAGGTTTCTCCTTAAGGAGCAACATGAAACAACTTATCGTGATGGGGCATGGCGGATATGCCCAAGGAATCAAAGCGAACCTCGGCATGTTGATCGGGGAGCCGGAAAACATGCATTTTCTTGATCTTGGGATCGGCGATGATTTCTCGACTTTTCAGAACAGATTCGATGAACTGGTGCTGCGTTTTGAGGAAGAGGAATTCTTCTTCGCATGCGACTTGCCAGGAGCTTCGCCCTTTCGCGTCGCTGCGATGCATTGTGCGATGCATCCGACGCGATGTGTGGTCGTCGCGGGTCTGAATGCGATGGCGTTCATCGAACTCGGGATGAACAGCGAAGGCCCTCTGTACGATCTTGCAAGGAAAGCGGTCGATACGACGAAAGACTCGGTGGTCCTGTTGGACGTGGCGGCGCTAACCTCGGAATCGGACAGGACAAGCACATAACGACTATGATAAAATATATCTACCCGATCTTGCTTCTTGCTTTCGTTTGGGGACTGCTTCGGGTTCTACGGCAGTTAAGACGACAGACTTCGAATCAACTCGAGGAAATCCTCTACATCCAAAACGATGTCGAGTTGTATTTGAAACTCTTGATGAACCCAAGGCTTGGGTTCCTCTATCGCAAATCGACCTTGTTGATTTTCAGGTTGAACGGCTTGCTGATCGGCGGAAACCACCATGACATCTTGTCGACGATCCAGCAACTCGACGGACTCGTCCTGACCCAAGGGGAGCGACTCGAGGTCGAAGGGAAGAAACTGTCCTATTATTGCGAAACGCAGAGGGCGAAAGAAGCGAAGGAAAGCCTGGACAAGATCGAAACCTTGCTTGCCAAGTCCAAATCATCCAGACGTCGGTTTCTTTTGGAAGAGTGCCGTCTGATTTATGCGATCTATATCCGTCGGGATACGACGTTATTGCCCGGACTGCAAAAAGAAGTTGAAACACAAGTCGGAGCCCGTCGAACGTTGACACTCTATCGCATCGCGAAGCTTCAGCACTTCTCCGACGACGACAAGAGTGCGATCGAAACGCTTCTCAAGGCAAAATCAAATCGTTCGACCAGTGTTTGGGATTCAATCATCGATCTGGCAATACAAGATCCGTCGATCCTCGATCGGAAGTAAATGAGGTATGCACATGGGATTATTGATGAAAATGATGAGAATCAAAGATTTAACCCCGGCGGAGCGACAAGTGACGGACTATGTCATCAATCACATCGACGAGATGGGGAACATCGGGATCGTGGAATTGGCTGAAAAGACGTTCTCCAGCCCGACGACGATCAAACGCTTGTGCGGTAAGCTGGGGATCGAAAGCTACATTGATTTTCGCGTGCAGTTATCGCAGGAGGTTGAAAATTACAACAAGATTTCCATCCTGAAGAAAGCCCGCAATCCCGTAAGGAAACACGACTCGCTTTCGCAAATCATCGAAAAAGTATCCTACCGGTCCGCCAAATCGATACTGGATAGCCGAGAGTTGAATAAAGAGGAAACTTTCATCACCATCATCGAGTTGATGAAGAAATACAAACGGATCGATTTCTATGGCATCGGTCCCAGCCATATCGTCGCCCAGGATGCTTCGATCAAAGCATTGCGACTAGGATTCGCGACGACATGCCTGGATAACCATATCGAAATGTTGATCAACGCACGGATGTCCACGCCGGATCGATTGGCGATCCTCATCTCATACACCGGGGAAACCGTCGATATCATCAACGTCGCGCAGGAGTTGAAAGTTCAAAAAGTGCCTTCCGTGTCCATTACGAGCTACTCGAACAATTCGGTCTGCCAGCTTTGCGACATCAACGTCTTCGTCGACGCCAGCGAATCGTTCAACCGGCTCGGCGGGATGTCCAGCCGGATCGCGACGTTGAATGTCATCGATATCCTCTTCACCGCGTTGATCAACTCGGATTATGACGCGTACGGGGAACTGCTAAAGAAGTCGTTCACCGGCTCGGATCACCAACAACCCATCAAATAAGGATCGGACCATGAGATGCATCATGGTCTTTCTTTTCATCGATCCATCAATATACAAAAAAATGTATGCGCTACCTCTTGACAAAATCAGGCTGTAAGATGATAATGGCATTAGTACAAAATACAGTATTCTGTATTTAGGAGGTATGATCTTGAAAATCGTGGTCGGTGGTCAAATGGATAAGCAAATTTTGGCGAATCTCATCACCAAGTATGGGTGCGGCAGAGTCGAAGTATCGATCAAAAGCGATATCGAAGCAGCCCTGGCGATTCAAACCAATCAAGCCCAGTACTATTTCGGAGCATGTGCGACAGGCGCCGGAGGGGCATTAGCGATGGCCATCGGCCTCGTCGGTCCGCAGCACTGTGTCTCCATCAGCATTCCGGGGAAGATTATGCAGGAAGAGGAGATTCGATCAGCGGTTCGGAATGGCAAAAAATGCTTCGGGTTCGTCAACTACGACGCCGACAAAGTCATTCCCGTATTATTGGATGAAATTCTCAAAAAATAAGGAGGAAAGAGAATGTTATTTAGTATCAATGCATTGACGATACTCGTCATGGCGGCTTTGGGCGGCATTTGCGCCTATCTCGCCAATCAGAACATCGCGGTATTCCACGACGGACTTCGCCCCATGTTCCCGGCTTATTTCAGCAAGGCGATGGATCGCAAGACGCTGTTCGCCACCAGTTTCGCCTTGTCGTTCGGTTTGGTTATCGGCTTCGGCTTGCCGACGTCCATCGCCGGGAAGATCATCATCGTCCACACCATCATGTTGGCGACCGACATCATCGGGACCATGTTCTCCGAAAACGGGAACAGCAAATGGTACGCGACCGCGGTCGGCGCCTTGTTCGGAATCGTTTTATTGTTCGGAATGCAAGCCATCATCGATGCGCTTAAGATCCTACCGATCGACTTCACCGGCAGCTTAGGAACCGTCGGAAGCCTGATCATCCTCGCCTTCAGCGTCTTCCCCGCGATCGCCGTCGCCTATCAAGCCGGCATCGTCTCCGGCGGTACCGTGNNTCAACGGCGTCACCATCGCCTTGAACTCGGATGGTATGGCGCTATTGGTCGGTATCGTTGCGATGATCGTCGTCGCGGCGAGACAGAAGAGAACCGAAGACGGCAACGCCGCCACAGCCTTCGCCGTATTCTCGAAAAACATCGACCGCATCAAGAAGAACATGTTGATCTTGGCACTCAGCGGCGGGATCGTCGCGCTTGCCACCACGTTGTTGCTGATCGCCGAAGGTCCGGCATCCTTGACCCTGACGGCTGAAGGACAATACGCCCAAGCCGCGATCGTCGCGTTAGGCAGAACCTTAGGCTTCATCCCCCTCGTCATGACGACCGCGATCGTATCCGGCGTCTATTCCCCCGCAGGAACCAAGTTGATCCACGTTCCCGCGATCCTCTTCATCAACATGGGCGTCATGGGCATGGCCGGATCCTTCGTTACCGGCGCATTGATCATGGTCGTCGAAGTCTTGTTGCTCGGATTCATCGCCCAAGGCATGGATAAATTCCCGGGTATGAAGGATCTTGGAGACAACACCCGTACCGCGATGAGCAAGGTCCTCGACCTCGCCTTGTTGGTCGGCGGGATGCTGGCGGCCAACGCCATCGCCCCTTCGATCGGCTACATCTGGGTCATCGGCCTCTACTTCCTCAACCAAGCTTCCAAGAAGCCGTTGTCGACCATGGCGATCGGTCCGATCGGCGCGATCACGATGGGTATCCTCGTCAACATCCTGCATTTGATCGGCTTGTTTCCCATCGTCGTAAAGTAATCAAGGATAGTGTAAAATAAAGAGGAAGATTCACTCTTCCTCTTTATTCTAATCATCGAAAGGACATCGTATGAGCGACGTAAAGAACCTGATCATGAACAAAAACGGCCTGGTCTCGATGACCTTGGCCAAGATCCTTCTGCAACTCAAGGTCGGCGACAAAATCCCGACGTTCAGCGAACTTTCCGAGGTAACGTCGGTCGCCCGCGGGACCCTTCAAAACGCGATGAAGCTGCTGACGCAAACCCAGGCGATCACCTTGGAATCCAGGGGTCACATGGGGACGTTTTTGATGCAGAAGAACATGAAGACTTTGCTTGAATTCGCAAACATCACTTCCTTGGTCGGCGTCATGCCCTTGCCCTATTCGAAACATTACGAAGGCTTGGCGACCGGCATCATTTCCGCCATGGAGAACGAATACGACATCCCCGTCAACATGGCCTACATGCGCGGTGCGCGCAAACGTTTGTCTTTACTGATCGAAGCCCGCTATGATTTCGCCCTGGTTTCCAAACTAGCCTTCCTCGACAGCGTCGACCAAGGCGCGGATATCCGGATCGTCAAAGAATTCGGACCCAAATCCTACCTCAGCAACCACGTCATCGTCCTCAACGACCAAAACGCGAAGGGGATCGAAGACGGGATGCGGATCGGGATCGACAACGACTCGATCGACCAGACCAACTTGACCTATCATGTCACCAAAGACCATAAAGTGAAGTACATCAACCTCAACTACAATCAAATCCTCAATAAACTGAAAAGCGGGGAAATCGACGCCGCGGTGTGGAACGAAGATGAAATCCGGGAGTCTTATCCGGGGATCCGCTACATCCAGATCGAAGGGATCGATGAAAACGATACGATCGCGGTCATCGTCGCCAGGAACAGCGCCACCGAGCTCTGCAACCTTTTGACGCAATTGATCAACGTGGACACCGTGCTCAGCATCCAGCACCTTGTCGCCCATGGGAAGATGATTCCCAGATACTAAGGAGAATTATGACCATTCAAAACCGTTTGGACTTGATGGTGCGCGTGTCGATGATCACGATCGACCAAGCCGACAAGATCCAAAGACTTTGTTCAATCTACGAAAACGAGTTCGGCTATTCCTTCGACGAAGAAGCCGCCGAACGTTTCATAACCCATTTCGCCGGCATGTACATCCGCGAAAACCAGGGGCAGTCGATCGAAACGATCCCTGAATTCGTCATGGACCAACTACTCAACGACCCATCCTGTGCGAAAGCCAACGAAATGCTGAAGCGTCTCTTGGAAGAAATCAAGCCCCCGAAAGAAGAAGAAGGGTATTTCCTGCTTCATCTGATTCATTACCTGGGTCAACAAGGACAAGACGAACCATGCTGACCAACCTCACGCTGATCCACGAACACATGGCCATCGACCTTTCCGGACCCAAGAAGGATCTGGACTGCAGGATGGACCTGTTGACGGACGGGTTACAGGAAATCGCCAATCTCAAGAACCATGGCGTCGTACGGATCCTGGATTGTTCGAACCGGGGGATGGGACGCGATCTCAAACAAGTCTTGGAACTCGAAAAACAAACGAACATCCAAATTCTCTTCTCGACCGGCTACTATAAGGATCCTTTCCTTCCGTCGGAAGTGGACGAACTTACGGTCGACCAACTGGCCGATCTCATGACGAAGGAAATCACGGAAGGCATCGAAGGTCTTCGCTGCGCAAGCGTGATCGGAGAGATCGGAACCAGCCTCAACGTCATCACGCCCAATGAAGAGAAAGTCTTCCTCGCCGCCTGCATCGCCCATAAAAAAACCGGTGCACCCATACTCACCCACACCACCCTGGGGACGATGGGGGACCAACAAGTCGATCTGCTACGCAAACACGGCGTCGACCTCGATAAAGTCCTGATCAGCCACGTGGATCTGAAGAACGATTTCGATTCGATCGTACGTTTGTTGAATAGCGGCGTCAACGTCGGTTTCGACACGATCGGGAAGAACAACTATCTACCCGACGAGACCCGTCTTGACTGGATCGTCCGATTGATCGATTTAGGGTACATCGACCAACTCTTTTTATCGATGGACATAACCCGTAAAAGCAATCTCGCCGTCAACGGCGGGATCGGCTATCACTACCTCTTCGATACCTTCATCCCTGAACTAAAGAAGCGTAACATCACGGAAGACCAACTTCAACGCATCCTTTCCGACAACCCCAACCGATTCCTAGGAGGAAACGCCGTATGATCGAAACCTACCCTTTATCCTCCATCTCCATGGAAGAAGCCGCAACGAAACAATTCTCCCTGGTCGATTGCATCTGCCGTGAATTCGGCGGATTGGACTTCCTTCAGACCGGGGATTTAGGCGTGAAATCCCCCAACAATAAACCCGATACGACGCTGAAGGTAGAGAAAGTGCTTGCCCGTTTCTTTCAAACGGAAAGCGCGGTCCTGGTTCGTGGATCGGGGACCGGCGCACTGCGCCTTTCTTTCGCGACGTGCCTGGGCAAGAAGCGTAAGGCGCTGATCCATGACGCACCGGTCTATTCGACCACGGAAAGCACCTTCGAGATGATGAACATCGAGACGGTCGCCGTCGATTTCCACGACGTCGACGCCTGCATTCAAGCTTGTCGGGAAGAAGGGTTGGATTTCATCCTTGTCCAAACGACGCGCCAGAAACTCGACGACCGCTACGACCTTGAAGAAGTGATTACGCGGTTTAAAACCGCCTGCGATCTACCGATCATCGTCGACGACAACTACGCGGTCATGAAGATCGAAAAGATCGGGGTCGAATGCGGGGCGGATCTCTCCGCGTTCTCCGCCTTCAAACTCCTTGGCCCCCAGGGGGTCGGGATCGTCGTCGGCAAGCAAGCCTTGTGCGACAAGATCGATAAAATCAACTACTCCGGCGGTTCGCAGGTGCAGGGCTTCGAAGCGATGGAAGTCCTTCGCGGGATGGTGTACGCCCCGGTTTCCTTGGCTTTACAAGCAATGGTGACCCAGGAGTGCTGCGACAGACTCAACAACCATGAACTACCGGGCATCAAGTCCGCCTTCATCGCCAACGCCCAATCCAAGGTGTTGCTGGTGGAATTCGACGAAGAAATCGCCGAGCAGGTTTTGATCCATGCCCAACGCCTCGGCGCCGCCCCGCATCCGGTCGGAGCCGAATCGAAATATGAAATCGCACCGATGTTCTACCGTGTCTCCGGTACGTTTTTAAAAGCGGATAAAACGCTGAAGCAAAGGATGATCCGCATCAATCCGATGCGTTCCGGAGCGGAAACGGTCCTACGTATCCTGCGCGAAAGCCTGGATGCGGCAATGAAAGAAGGGAAATCATGTTTTTAGAAAAAGTCATGGAACGGAATCCGAAACTTTTGGACGCAGCGATCAAACTGCACCAAGAGGGGATCCTTGATCCCGATACCTATATCCTCGACGTTCCAAGTCTGCTTGAAAACGCGAAACTGGTGTTGGACGAAGCCAAGAAACACGGATTGAATTGCCTCTATATGAGCAAGCAAATCGGTCGCAACGCCGAAATCGCCGAACTGTTGGAAGACATGGGCTATGACGGCGCTGTCGCGGTCGACTATCGCGAAGCGCTCCATCTGGCGGCGCATGGATTGAAACTGTGGAACGTCGGACATCTTGTCCAAACCCCGAAATCCGTCCTTGAACGCCTGATTCCCTACGGCGTCCGCTATTTCACCATCTATTCCATCGATAAACTCCAGGAAATCGACGAAATCGCGAAACGACACGACATCCATCAGTCGATCATGGTGAAAGTCGCGGATGACAGCTGCCTGATCTACGACGGCCAACAAGGCGGGTTCAACCTGGACGAACTGGAATGCATCGTCGAAGCGGCGAAAAAACTCAGCCATATCCAGATCGAAGGCGTCACTTCGTTCCCCTGCATGCTTTATAACGAAAAGAGTAAAAAGATCGAGAAAACCGCGAATTTCGACCTCCTTCTGAAAGCGAAGGAGAGACTCGAATCGTTGGGTTGTGCGATCAAAGAAGTCAACACCCCCTCGTCCAATACCTATGCCAGCATGAAACTTGCGGCGGATAACCATGCGACGACCGTCGAACCCGGACATGCCTTGACCGGGACGACCCCCTATCATGCGTTCCATAGCGACGGGGAAGTGCCGACGCTGCTTTATCTCACGGAAATCTCGCACATGGTAAACGGCACGAGTTATGCTTACGGGGGCGGGTATTATCGTCGTTCGAATCTGAAAAACGCATTGGTCGTCCACCGCGACGGCGTCAGGGAAAGAGCCTTGATCCATGGCCCCAGCATCGACAGTATCGATTATACCTTGAAGATCGACGGCGTCCATCCGGTCAGCGCCACCGTGCTCTGCAGTTTCCGTACGCAGATTTTCACGACCCGCAGCCATGTCGCCCTCATCGATCCCCGTGGCGAAGAACCCGTCCTTCTTGGCGTGTTCGACGCCCACGGATATAAGCTATGAACCGTTTCATCGTCATCGTTTTGGATGGCTTTGGCATCGGGGCGATGGAAGACGCCCGTGAAACCCGTCCGGCGGATGTCCACGCCAACACCTTGAAAAGCATTCTCGCCGTCTATCCCGACCTTCAACTCCCGACGTTGGAGAAACTCGGACTCATGAATGCCGCCGGATTCGAAAGCGAAAACATGCGTTTCAATCCCGAGGCGAATTTCGGTAAATCTTCCCTAATGCACGATGGGGCCGATACGTTCATGGGACATCAAGAGATATTAGGTACCTTTCCTAAAAAACCGGTCCTGCAGTGCCTCAACGACCAATTGGTCCCCGTCAAGAACGCTCTGATCCAAGCCGGCTACAAAGTCGAAGAAAAAGGGACGGACAAACTTACGTATTTTCTGGTCGAAGACTATTGCGCCGTCGCCGACAACATCGATTCCGACCTCGGTCAAGCGATCAACTGTATCGCACCCCTGGATTTCATGCCTTTCGAGAAACTTCTGGAAATCGCACGCGTCGTCCGTAGCGTCGTCACGTTGAACCGCGTCATCCCCTTCGGGGGGACGGGGAACACGATCGAAGATATCTTAAGTGCCCAGGAAGTCAAAGAAGACCGTTACATCGGGAACGTCGCGGTAAAAACCAAATCCTACCTGCAGGGCTATCAAGTCCTGCATCTGGGCTATGGCGTCGATGCAAGCGTCCAAGTCCCGTCTTTACTTAAAACGAAAAACATCCCGACCGTTCTCTTAGGCAAAGTCGCCGACATCGTCGCCAACCCCTATGGGAAAAGCGTTTCCTGTGTCAACAGTGAAGAAGTATTGCGTCTGACGATCGATGAGATCAAGACGATGTCGCACGGTTTCATCATCACCAACGTCCAGGAAACCGATTTGGCCGGACATAGCATGAATACGAGATGGTACAAGGAACTCTTGGAGATCGCCGATCGAAACCTTCATGAAATCCTATCCTTATTGGATGAAAAGGACCTGCTGATCGTGATGGCCGACCATGGCAACGACCCTGAGATCGGCCATAACCGGCATACCCGCGAATATGTCCCGCTGCTTGTCTACCAACCAAAGACCCTTGGCGTTCAACTGGGGAAGCGCAGGACGATGTCCGATGTCGGGGCTAGCGTCTGCGATTGGTTCGATTGTCCCCCGCCTCAAAACGGAGTAAGCTTCGCCGAACCCTTCTTAACATGGAAAATGCGCTAACGCGCATTTTTTCGTGTCATTCGTCCGATCAGATAACCAAGCAAGTATCCGCTTAAATCGATCAAGACATCGCTGAATCGTCCGGCTCTTCCGTCGATCTGCGTTTGTATTGTCTCATCGAGGAAAGGCAAGAGGGCACTCAGATAGAACAATCGGTTTTGATTCATCCGCGCATTCATTGAACTCAACCCGCCCAACACCGCATACTCGCTGAAGTGCGCACCCTTACGGATGATCGTCGTCAACAGTTCCAGCGATACTTGTAGATCGATCTTCATGAAAAGCCCATGGAGAGCTTCCACATACCACTTACTGGTCGTCGCGGAAGCTTCCCCGTTTTGTAGGGTGAACCCCAGAATCAGAAGGATCCATGCTAGATATAGTATAAAAGCGATACGTCGTCGCATGTTCATGTCCTTCCTTGCGGGGGTGTTATCCGCGCTTGCGTAATGGTATAATACCATTGACTAAGGGGTGATTTCCATGAAAGTCCGCTCATTCTTCAGCGATTTGACGCTAGTGCTCATCGGTAATTTTTTCCTGGCTTGTTCGGTCGGGTTTTTTATCTTACCCTATAAAGTATTATCCGGCGGTGTCGCGGGCATCGCGGTCGCTCTTGAGCCGATCACCAGGATCCCTGCGACCTATTGGATCTATGTCCTGATCATCGGTTTGTTTCTGATCGGTTCGGTTTTCCTCGGCAAGAAATTCGCCGTCCACACGGCGTTGAGTTCCTTTCTCTATCCCGTTTTCCTTACGTACATCACTTCCTTGAACTGGAACGTGGGCGTCGATGTCGACCCTTTGTTGGCGAGCCTCTATGGCGGACTCTTGGCGGGGATCGGCGTCGGAATGGTTTTTCGTACAGGCGCCTCGACCGGAGGCATGGATGTGCCCCCGTTGGTCGTCAATAAATATACGGGGATCCCCGTTTCGAAATTGGTGTTGGTCGTCGATGCGTTGACGGTCCTGTTGGGATTCACCGTCTATGGTCTACAAGCGGTTCTGGTCGGATTGATTTCCGTCTGGGCTTGTGCTTATGCGCTGGACAAAGTGATGTTGTTCGGGGGACAGGAAGCACGCAGCGTGATGATCATTTCCAATTCCTATCGTCAGATCACCCAAGCCATCCATGATTTCCTGGATCGCGGGACGACGCTCTTGGAGGCGGAAGGCGGATATACGGGGGATGAGCGCAAGATCGTCCTCTCGGTTATCAGTAAGAACCAATACCCCGAACTGGTGAAGGTCGTCAGCATGATCGACAAGGATGCCTTCATCATCGTCACCGATGCGACGGAAGTGAAGGGCAACGGATTCAGTTTCGACTATAAGGTGTAAAAAAGGAGCGCAAGCTCCTTTAATCGTCATCCTCTTCATCGTCTTCATCTTCGTCTTCATCTTCATCTTCATCGTCTTCGTCTTCATCATCGTCTTCGTCGTCATCATCATCATCTTCATCCTCGTCATCCTCATCGTCATCTTCATCTTGATCGTTTTCAAGTTGGATGCCGACGACAACGCCATCGCGCAATGTAATCTCGATCCAATCGCCGACGTTCAGATTACCCACAAGCAATGCGGAGATCTTGTCATCGATTTTGATCCAGACGGTCGGGGATAAGGGGAAGGTGGTGACTTCACCTGAAGTCACGGTCGTGGTTTTGCCTGTCGCGGACGTCACCGTATCGACCCCGGTGCTGAAGGTCGCGGCGAGTTCGACTAAAATCCCACCGGCGGTGATGCCTCTGAACCATCCCTTGAAGGAATCGGAAGCATCGTCGTCATCATACGTACCGCCTTTGGGCTTGGTCGAGGAAGTGACGGTGTCCTCCGTCGATCCGACCGGTTTGGTCGAAGAGGAAACGGTATCCGTCGTATCGTTAGCCGGTTTGGTCGAAGAAGTTTCCGTGTCCTCGCCCGCACTCAGAACTGACGGACCGCTCTTGGTGTCCGAATCCATCTCTTCGCCGAGAAGGATAGCCGAAGGTTTTCCATACATGAAAGCGTTGAAGTCGGCGCTTGTACATCCTGCCATCAAGAAGAGCACGAGCGAAATCTGGAGTAGGTTACGTAATTTTTTCATTGGGGGGTTCCTCTCTTAATCGTCATCTTCTTCATCGTCGTCATCGTCATCGTCGTCATTTTCATTCTCGTCGTCTTCATGCGAGACTTCTTCGTCATCGTCATCGTCAATCCGATTCAACTGCGCGCGGATCTCCGACGTCAATGCGTTCAGGTCGACACCCGAAGTCGCTAAGCGGCGGCGATAATCATTCACGTCGACGCCCTGTTCTTCCAATTCATCCAAGGCTTCTTCCAAATCTTCCTTGTCGATCTCATGATCATCTTCCAGCACTTCGCCATATTCGTTCTCAAACTCGGTTCTCAGATCCTCGTCTTCGAAATAATTCTGTACGGTACTGGTCGGTGAACTGATGACATCCGGATTGTTTTTACTTAAGAGATAAAGCCATAACGGAAGGTCGGAATCATCCGCGTCCTGCAGGTCTTGTTTCTGAGCACGCATGAAGGCGAGGTTGAACCCGTCGAGCGACGGCGACTCCGTCTGAATCTTGCTTAACAGTTTCTTGAGGTCCAGATTGAAGGTTTGGTCGTTCCCGTCATAGGATACGGTCGTAATCAGAATGTAGTCCGAGGTCAAGGCCAACGGATCAAGATATCCCGCTTCGATCGAAAGACGGACGATTTCCATCAAGGCTTCCTGGATGGGTAAGCCTTTCAGCGAAGTCAAATCCATGCTTTGCGCCTCGGCGTTTACGCCGCTGATATTCAAAACGGTATAGTCTTTGGACAATTCGATCCGCAGACTGGGGTTCAAGTCGACCGTGACGACCCCGGCGACGACATCCATCGGGGATAAGAGTCGTGCCATGCCAAGCAAGAGGGCAAGCAATACGGTCGCGCTGACCATCGCCAAGGAAAACGTACGATTCATTCGCGGCGGTTTGTTTATTTTCTTTTCGATCTTCGCAAAGACACGATCTTCATCCAAGAAAGCCGAACCGAGGCTCTTTTTCAATTGATCCATTACTTATCCACCTCCTTTTGGAGTCTTTCCAAAGCACGGTAGTAGCGTGCCTTGATCGTATTCTCATTCGAATGTAGGGAAAGCGCGATTTCCGCGAACGTCATTTCCAACTTCAACTTCGCGATCAAGACTTGCTGCTGGGGGAAATCGAGTCGTTTGAGGGCGGTTTCGATCCCTTCCAGGGTGCTTCTCTCGATCACATGGAGATGGGGGTTGTCCGCATCGGGGATTTCCTGCACCCACGCGTTGTCATCTACGTCGATCAGGGTGATCGGCGCCTTCTTCTTAAAGCGATAATATTTTTTCAATTCATTCTGGGTCATCTGCATCAGATAGGCATCCACGTCGTTGACATCCTTCTTCTTCGTCAATACGTTGCGATAGAAATCGGCGTAGACATTCTGAAGAAGATCCTCCATATCGCTGGCTTGGGCAACGCGGAACAACACATACTTGCTGAGCGAAGGAAAACTCGCCCGGTAGATTTTCTCGAATTCGGTATGGATGTCGTTCATGGCGCCCTCACATGGATAGATACGACCTGAATGGAAATAGTTGCAAAAAATCGGTTTCAGGATTATTGTTACTTTAGCACCAGATGGTTTGGACTTCAAATCAAGTAACCGAACCCTAAAGAAAAGAGAAAGATGAAACATACGTGTGAAAGTATGTGTTTTCGGCTACGGGGTTGGTCTCGAAAATTATTGTGTTATAATTGACGCAGATAGGAAGTGACCGCATGCTGAAATTCAAAGAAGTTTCCAAGACCTATAAAAACGGAGTCAATGCGCTCTATAATATCAATTTGTTGATCGAACAGGGGGAGTTCGTCTACATCATCGGACCGACGGGGTCGGGCAAATCCACACTGATCAAACTCTTGGACGCCGAAGAGAAGGCGACGAAAGGGTCGGTCGAAGTCGCGGGGGTGGATCTCGCGAAGTTAAAGCCAAGGAAAATTCCGCTGTATCGCCGAAGCATCGGCGTGGTTTTTCAGGATTTTAGATTACTGGAACACAAAACCATCTTCGAAAATGTGCTTTTCGCCCTAGAAATTACGAATACACCCGTATTGAAGGCAAGACAGAGGGTCAGGGAAGTCCTCAGTCTGGTGGATTTGGCCGATAAAGCCAATGATTTTCCTTCAAGCCTCTCCGGCGGACAGCAGCAACGCACCGCGATCGCGCGTGCGATCGCCAACCGGCCGAAAGTCTTGGTCTGCGAAGAGCCGACCGGGAACCTGGATCCGGCGAAATCCGCGGACATCATCCGTTTGTTGGAGAAAATCAACCGGGAAGAAGGGACCACGATTTTGATGGTCACCCATGACATCAGTATGGTCAACTCTTTCCGTAAGCGGACGATCGCCCTTCAAGACGGCCATATCATGGCGGACCTGCATGATGGAGGCTACATCGAATGAACATTACACGACACGTTAAAGAGGGGTTCATCGGCGTCTTGCGCCATAGCGCGATGTCGGTCTCCGCAGCCACGGCCGTCATGATCACGCTTGTCCTCATGTCGCTGTTCCTCTTACTGACACTCAACCTATCGCAAATCACCAAAAATGTCGAAGAAAGCGTCCAGATCCACGTCAAAATCGTCGATGGGACGTCGATGGAGACCATCGATGCGATGAAAGCCGAGATCGCGCTGATCCCGGGCGTCAAACTGGTGACCTTTTCCGATAAAAACGCCGAGTTGGACCGGTTCATCGCCGCTTTCGGCGAAGACGGCAAAATCTTCGAAATGTACCGCGGGGAAGACAACCCCCTAAGGGATGCTTATCTGGTGGACGTGGTCAAGAACGCCCCCTTGGATATCATCGCCGCCAAAATCAAACTGTTGGATGCGATCGAAGGGGTAAACTACGGCGGGGATAACACGTTGCGTTTGGTTTCCTTGATGGAATCCATCCAGAACGGCGGGTTGATCCTGGTTTCGATTCTATGGCTCTTGGCCATCTTCCTGATTTCCAATACGATCAAGATCACGATCTATTCCCGTTCCGAAGAAATCCACATCATGCGCACCCTGGGTGCGACCAACCATTTCATCCGTTTCCCGTTCTTGATCGAAGGGATCCTCATCGGATTGATGGGGTCGATCCTTCCGATCCTGTTGACGATCTTCGGCTATCAATACCTCTACAACGCCTTGGGCGGTGTCCTGGTCAGTAATCTCTTCATCCTGCGTCCGATTTATCCGATGGTCTTTCAAGTCAGCGGCATCCTGGCGGGACTTGCCGTATTGGTCGGTTTAACCGGCAGCTTTATTTCCGTAACCCGCCACTTGAGGTGGAACCGATGAAAAAACGCACGAGTATCCTCATCTTGATCTGTTTCATGATCCTGGGGTTTTCAAGTGTCAAAGCGGTGACGTACGACTTCGCCAACAACGAAGCCTATTACTCCGCGCTTTGCTCTTCCTCCCAGGCGTCGCAGAACCGCACGGTCTGCCTGGCGTATCAAAACTACGTCAACCAGAAAGTGCTGGATGCGCAGAAACAGTTGGAAGCCATTCAAAAAGACATGAAGAACATCTCCGCCAACATCAGCAAGTATGCGGCGCAGTTGGCCAATTACGAAGCGCAGATCACTTCGTTGGAACGCGACATCGCGGCGCTTGAAACCTCGATCGCGGCGTCCGAAGTGGCGATCGGCGAGTTGGAAGTCCAAATCGAAGAACGCGACGCCGTCATTTCGACGATCGACGCGAGCATCAAGGAAAGAATGTTGACGATGCAATCGTTCGCCAGTCTGAACGGATACATCGATTTCGTCATGGGGGCGAAGGATTTCACCGATCTGATCCGCCGCGTCGAAGGGATCAACGACATCACCGATTATGATAAAGAACAAATGGACTTATTGACCGAGGAAATCCGTCTACTCAACGACGATAAGGCGGAAGTCCAGCGTCAGAAAGATGCGTTGGTCCAAAACAAGACGAACATCGAAACCAACAAAGCGACGATGGAAGGATTGAAGACGGCGGCGCAGACCATCTTGGTCGAGTTCCAGAAACAAGAAGCCGCCCTAGAGGCGCTTGAGAATCAAATCGCCGCCGACTTGTCCGAAACGCAGGCGGCATTGAAAGCCATCTCGAAAGCGTTGAACGCGATCGCGCCTTCGCCGGGGTGGTCCGTCCCGATCCGAGCGACCTTCAGGGTGAGTTCCGGGACCTGGTATTATCCTAATTCCTCAAGCATCCATGTCNNTGTCGATATGTCCGCCCCGGTCGGGACCAACCTCTATGCGGTCGCCAACGGGGTCGTCCTCTATTCGGTCGACGCCTGTCCCACGTATGGTTATCTTGGGAATAAATGCGGCTATCCAGGTTCGTCCTATGGCGGCAACCAGGTCTATCTGATGGTCAACGTCAACAATAAATCCTATGCGATCCGCTATCTCCACCTTCAATCCGGGACGCCGGCCAAAGCCGGGACGATCGTCAAGCCGACCGACGTCATCGGGAAAGTCGGATCTTCCGGGAACTCCTCGGGTCCGCACCTGCACATCGAAGTCATCTACCTGGGAACCAACACCGTCGCCTATTACGCGCAACGCTGGAACGGCGATTTGGCGTTCGGTGCCGGATGGACCCTGTCCAACCGTTGTGCCTACAACGGAAACAAAGCCCCGTGCCGGATGCGTCCTGAAGACGTCTTCGGCGTCACCTACGGAAAAACCTACAATAACTAGCGAAAGGAGACTCGCATGAGTGAAAAACCCCTTCCTTATTTCATGAGTAATCCCGCATGGTATGTTTTGGATGAAGAAACGGGACGCTATCGGCTCACCCCCAGCGCCCCCGTCGAAGCGCTGAAGAGTTTCGAGGATTTCTATAGCGATGATGAGAATCTCTTTGAAGAAGATGAACGAGGGATCGCGTAAGCGGTCTCTTTTTTTCATGTCGAGTGTGGTACACTAAAGAAAAGGTGACCCTATGAAAACATGGCATCTCAGTACGAAAAACACATCCTATTTGTTTGGCTTGACCGACAGCGGACATCTTGAACATCTTCATTACGGGGCGAAACTCGGTGTCTTCGACCCGATGCTTTTGCATGAGAAAATGCCCTATCCTACCGGATTACTGTTGGATGAAGAAACGCAGGTCTCACTGGAAGACCTCCCGTTGGAATTCAGTACGTACGGGAAAGGCGACATCCGCGAAGCGATGATCGAGATCGAAACGTCGGATAAAAACCGGGTCAGCGATTTCCGTTACGTGGAAGACAAGGTCTTGGATCATCCCTATGCCTCATCGAGTCTGCCCTGGGCCTATGGGGAAAACAAGACGATCGAAATCACGACGAGGGACGAAACCTCGGGACTCACGTTGATTTTATGTTATCAAGTCTATGAACACTGCGATGTACTCGCCCGCTCCTGCCGCTTGGTGAACACTTCCGACCAAGCCGTCGTCGTCCATCGTCTTTTGAGCGCACAATTGGACATCGACCGCAACGACCTGTTCTGGCGGACCTTCGACGGGCATTGGGCGCGTGAGCGTGAAGTACATGAGAAGGAACTGAATTCCGGCATCCTGGTCAACGACTCGAAGACCGGAATCTCCTCCAACCGACACAATCCCTTGGTGATTCTGCGCGAGAAAGACTGCGATGAACATCACGGCGGTTGTTTCGGCTTGAACCTGGTCTATTCCGGGAACCATGCGACGATCGGCGAAGTCAACGCCTATGGGAAATCCCATGTCGTGTGGGGGATCAACCCGCATTCCTTTGAGATCGCACTCCTTCCCGGGGAAACGCTGGAAAGCCCCCTGGCCGTCATGACCTTCAGCGACCAAGGGCTCAATCGTCTCTCGTCGCAGTTCCATACCTTCATCAACACCCATCTCATCCCCCGGCGTTGGCGCAACGTCCCCCGTCCGGTCCTGATCAACAGTTGGGAAGCGACCTACTTCAACTTCAACGAAAGCAAACTGATGAAACTGGCGAAAACGGCCGCTAATGTCGGCATCGAACTCTTCGTGTTGGATGACGGGTGGTTTTCAAAGCGCAACAACGATCTTTCCTCTTTGGGCGACTGGAGCGTCAACCTCAAGAAACTCCCGGGCGGATTGAAACGGCTGAGCCGGAAAATCCATGGACTTGGCCTTCAGTTCGGACTGTGGGTGGAACCCGAGATGGTCTCCCCCGACAGCGACTTGTATCGTACCCATCCCGAATGGGCGATCACGATCGACGGCCGCAAGCCGACGATGGGTCGCCATCAGTTGGTTTTGGATCTCTCGAACCACGATGTCCAAGATCACTTGATCCGCACGTTCACGGAAGTTTTCTCGAGCGCACCGATCGAATATGTCAAATGGGACATGAACCGCAATCTCAGCGACCTGCACGACGGTTCACATGCCCATCGCTACATGTTGGGTTTGTATCGGGTTTTGCGTGAACTCACCCGCACCTTCCCCGACATCCTGTTTGAATCCTGTGCGTCCGGCGGAAATCGCTTCGACATGGGTATGTTAGTCTACATGCCTCAAACCTGGACCAGCGACAACACCGACGCGCTCTGCCGCATCGACATCCAAGACGCGACTTCCCAAGGGTATCCCCTCAGTACGATGGGCGCCCATGTCAGCGCCGTCCCCAACCATCAGACCCAACGCGTCACCCCATTGGAAACGCGCTTCCAAGTCGCGTGCTTCGGCATCCTGGGGTATGAGTTGAACTTGAATGAACTGAGCGCCGAGTCGTTGAAATCGATCCAAGCCCAGGTCGCCTTTTATAAGGAATACCGCGAACTCTTCCAGTTCGGTACTTTCTATCGCATCTCACCCAAACACCAGACCAATCTGACGGACTGGATGGTCGTCGACGAAAATCGATCGATTGCGATCCTGATGCATTTCCAAGACCGTGCGATCGCCAATCCGACCACCCAGACNNGGACCCCGAGGCGTCATATGACTTCAGTAATCGTCCCTTCGGTATCGACATCGGCTTGTTCGGCGACCTCATCAACATGGTTTCCCCTGTACGGATCAAACCCGATTCGCTTCTGCACCAAGTCGTCCGCAAGATGAAGGTCTTGCATACCGAAGTCGAACACGGCATCTCCGATGGAAAATCCCTGATGGCTGCGGGGATCAAGCTCAAACAATCCAACGTCGGCGGCTTCAGCGACGAAACGAGGATCTTTCCCGACGGGGCGTCGCGGCTTTACATCTTCCGCCGGATCGACCCTCTACCCTAAGCCAAAGGCTCCGCAACGGAGCCTTTTCAATGTCCCGTTCTTTGGACGCAACCACGCTTTCACACGAATTTCTTTGACAGATTGCATTGATTGGTCGAAGATAGAATGTACATGGTAAAATGAACGTAACGCGAGGTAACATCATGGAAGAAAAAAAAGTACGCATCCATCTGGAGAAACACTACTGGCCCGATGAAATCAGAGCCAGACGCAAACGTAATTTAGGGCGCATCCTGGCTTTGGTCGGATTGGTGCTGACCTTTGTTTTCGGTTGGGTTGTCGGATCGACCTTCGCGACGGGTGAACCGGTGGAAGAAACCACCGATTTCGCCAAACTGGAAGCCATCTATCAAATCATGAGCGAAGACTGGTACTTCGGGAAAGACGTGCTCGAGCTTCAAACGAAACTCATCGACGACGCGATCAACGGGATGGTCGACGGGGGCGGGGATATCCATACGTCCTATCTGACCAGCGAAGAAGCGAAACAGTTCAACGATTCCCTCAACATGGGGTTCGTGGGGATCGGGGTCCAATACTACGATTCCAACGGGACCTACATCATCGAACGGGTATTCCGCGGATCGCCTGCCGAACGGGCGGGGGTCTTGCCCGGGGACATCATTTTTAAAGTGAACGGAGCGGAAGTGACGGGCATCGGGTCGGACGAACTGGCGGCGAAAGTCAAAGGGGAGAACGGAAGCATCGTCGAAATCGACTTTTTACGGGAGGGTGTGACCGTCAGTAAGAAAATCACACGGGCTCCGATCAATAACACGGCCTATGGCGAGATGATCGATGCGGAAACGGCCTTGCTGGAGATTTATACGTTCGGCGATACGACCGGGAACGAAGTCATGGACATTCTGGATGACTTCGAAACGAAGGGTGCCAAACGCTTGATCCTGGATTTACGGGATAACGGCGGAGGGTATTTGAGTACGCTTGAAACCATCGGGTCGTTCTTCGTCGAAAAGGGCGGGATCTTGATTCAACAGGAATTCATCAACGGGACGACCGATACGTCCAAATCCTCCGGATTCGTCACCGTCGATTGGGAGAAGATCGTCATTTTGGTCAACGGGAACACGGCCTCCGCCTCCGAAGTCTTGGTCGCGGCCTTGGATGAAAACCTAGGGGAAAAAGTGACGGTCGTAGGGACCTTGACCTATGGCAAGGGCACCGTGCAGACCCAACGTCCGTTCAGCGACCAATCCATCTTGAAATATACGATCGCCCAATGGTTGACCCCCAGCGGGAAGAAGATCGACGGAATCGGGATCACCCCGGATGTCGTCGTGGAACTGCCGGCCATCATGGAGAACGGGTTCGAACCTTTGGAAGAAGGGGAAACCATCGCACCGGACAGCGTCCATGTGGCGATCGTTTCCTTACAGGAAGCGTTGTCGTTTTTGGGCTATGACGTCGATCGGCAAGACGGGTACTATTCACCCAAGTCCGTCGAAGAATTCAAGAAATACCAAGCGACCTACGGCACGACCGTCGACGGTGTCTTGACCCAGGAATGGATCAGCCGTCTGCATGCGGATGTGGCGAGGGTATGGCATGAAGAGATGGATACACGGGATACCCAAATGGCGAAGGCGGTTGAATTGATCCATGAATGAACGATTCGAACTCGTAAGCCATTATGAACCGTTGGGGGACCAACCCCAGGCGATCCGTGAATTGATCGAGGGCTTGCATGCGAACAAGCGTGCCCAAGTCCTTTTGGGTGCGACCGGGACGGGGAAGACCTTCACCGTCAGCAACGTCATCGCGGCCGTGAACCGACCGACCTTGGTCTTCGTCCACAATAAAACCCTGGCCGGTCAATTGTATTCCGAGTTCAAGGAGCTTTTCCCCAACAATAAAGTGGAGTACTTCGTCTCCAACTTCGACTACTACCAACCGGAAGCCTACATGCCCAAGACCGACACCTACATCGAGAAAACGGCGATGATCAACGAAGAGTTGGATATGCTTCGCATGGCGTCGATCAACTCGGTGTTGGAACGCCGGGATGTCATCATCGTCGCGTCCGTCGCCTGCATCTATGCTTCGTCGGACCCCGAGCTCTACCGCAATATGTTTTTCACGATCCGCGTCGGCGAAACCATCGTCCGCAAGGAACTGTTGGGGAAACTGGTGGAGCGCCAATACATGCGCAACGACCTGGACCAGAAACGCGGGACCTTCCGGGTCCACGGGGATGTCATCGAAGTCCGATTGGGGTACACCGAGAACTTCAACCTCCGCATCGAACTCTTCGACAACGAAATCGAACGCATCACGGAAGTCGACCCGGTGACGGGGAAGATCCTGAATGCGTATAGCGTCTATAACGTTTTCCCGGCCAAGGAATATGCACGGCCGAAAGAACAGATCCTTGAAGCTTGTTTGAAAATCGAAGACGAACTCAAAGGGAGACTGGTCGAGTTCGAGAAATCGGGTCTATTGTTGGAGCGTCAGCGCTTGGAACAGCGCACACGCTACGACGTGGAAGCCCTGCGTGAATTCGGGATGTGTCCGGGCATCGAAAACTATTCGATGCACATCGACGGTCGTGAACCCGGACAGCGCCCCTATAACCTGTTTGATTACTTCCCGAAGGATTTTCTGTTGGTCATCGATGAATCGCATGTCAGCGTCCCGCAAGTCCGCGGGATGTTCAACGGCGACCGTGCCCGTAAGGAAACCTTGGTGAAATACGGTTTCCGTCTTCCCAGTGCCCTGGAGAACCGTCCGATGCGCTTCGACGAATTCGAGAAAATCATCAACCAAGTCATCTTCGTCTCCGCCACCCCCGGCAACTACGAACTGGAACTGACGCAAAACCGCGTCGTCGAACAGATCATCCGTCCGACCGGACTGGTGGACCCGCGCATCGAAGTCCGCCCGACACGGGGGCAGATCGACGACATCATGGATGAAATACGATTACGCATCGCCAAGAACGAGCGTGTCTTGATCACGACCTTGACGGTCAAGATGGCGGAAGAACTGACCGCCTACCTCAAACGCGCCAACTTCAAAGTCGCCTACCTCCATCATGAAACCCTGACCCTCGAGCGGATCGAAATCCTACGCGACCTGCGTAAAGGGAAGTACGACGTATTGGTCGGCATCAACCTGCTGCGTGAAGGCTTGGACTTGCCCGAAGTCTCCTTGGTCGCGATCCTGGATGCGGACAAAGAAGGGTTCCTGCGTTCCGAGCGTTCCCTGATCCAAACGATCGGGCGTGCGGCGCGTAACTCCAACGGCATGGTTGTCATGTATGCGGACAAGATGACGGATTCGATGACCAAGGCCATCAACGAAACCAATCGTCGCCGGTCCATCCAGGAAGCCTACAACATCGAACACAACATCACGCCGACGACCATCGTAAAAGAGATCCACGATGTCATCCGCGGGAAAGAGACGCAGGAAATGGCGGCGAAGCTCTTGAAGAAGAAGTCCAAGGTCAACAAGACGGAACGCGAGAGACTGATTCTCGACTTGGAGAAGGAAATGCACGATGCGGCCAAGGTGTTGGATTTCGAACGTGCGGCCGAATTGCGCGATGTCATCCTTGAACTCAAGAGTCAAACCTGACTTGAATAAAATTCAAGTATTTTCGGCAGAACCCAAGACATTGAAAACTCCTTATAGTATAATGGAACGGCAGAGGTGAAGCTATGAATCAAGACTTTATCATCATTAAAGGGGCTCGCGAGAACAACCTTAAAAACATCGATTTGAAGATCCCCCGGAACCAGCTGGTCATCATGACCGGTCTTTCAGGGAGCGGGAAGACGTCGTTGGCCTTCGACACGATCTATGCGGAAGGACAACGGAGATATGTGGAATCACTGAGTGCGTATGCACGTCAGTTTTTAGGCAATCAGGATAAACCGGATGTCGATCTGATTGAAGGCTTGTCGCCTTCCATCTCGATCGACCAAAAGACAACTTCCAACAATCCGCGTTCCACCGTCGGTACGGTGACGGAAATCTATGACTACCTCCGTTTGCTTTATGCCAGGGTCGGGATCCCGTATTGCCCCATCCACAACGAACCCATCGTTTCACAGACGATCCGCCAGATGGTGGACAGGGTCATGGCGAGCGAGGACGGATCAAGGTTGAACATCCTGGCGCCGATCCAGCGTCAAGAAAAAGGGACGCACAAGGATGTGTTTGAGAAACTCAGGAAAGACGGATACATCCGTGTCCGCGTGAACGGGGAAATCAAACTGCTCGAAGATGAAATCGTCTTGGAGAAGAATAAGAAACATGACATCGATGTCGTCGTCGACCGGATCGTGAAACAGGCGGACAGTGCATCGCGTCTGCATGATTCCTTGGAAGTGGCGTTGAAACTCGCCGACGGGTTGGCGATCGTCGATACCGGAAAAGAAGAACTTCTGTTTTCAAGCAACTATGCGTGTCCGAAGTGCGGATTCTCGATCCCGATCCTGGAACCGCGTCTTTTCTCGTTCAATTCCCCTTTAGGGGCGTGCGCCACATGCAAAGGCTTGGGCGTGACGCAGAAGGTCGACGTGGATTATCTGATCCCCGACCGCAGTAAATCCATCAAACAGGGTGCGATCGTCTATTATAAAAACATCGTGGATAGCGAGAACATCGAATGGCAGAGCTTTCGAATCTTGTGCGACCATTACAAGATCCCGCGCGACGTCCCGATTTCGAAGTTGACGCAGAAACAACTGGACATCCTGCTTAACGGGTCACCCGAACCCATCAAATATACGATCGAATCCAGGTCGGGCAATGTGTTCACCCGTTTCGATGTGATCGAAGGGGTGAAAACCTTGATCGAACGCCGGTTCATGGAAACGACGTCGTCGATGGCGCGCGAGTGGTACGCCACCTTCATGGCCGAATCCCCCTGTCCCACCTGTTCCGGAAGGCGCCTCAACGAGATGGCGCTGAGCGTGCGGGTCGGAAGCAAGGACATCAACGCCTGGACGGCGATGAGCGTTAAACAAGCCCTCCAGTATATGGAACACTTGAAATTGGGGCAGATGCAGAAAGAAATCGCGAAACTGGTGTTGAAGGAAGTCAGCGAACGGCTGACCTTCCTGAAAGACGTCGGTCTTGAATACCTGACCTTGGATCGGATCGCGGGATCCTTGTCCGGCGGGGAAGCGCAGCGGATCCGCCTGGCGACCCAGATCGGGTCGCATCTTACCGGCGTCCTCTACGTATTGGATGAACCGTCGATCGGGCTTCATCAACGCGACAACCATAAACTGATCTCCACCCTTAAGAATATGCGCGATCTCGGGAATTCCCTCATCGTCGTCGAACACGACGAGGAAACGATGATGGAAAGCGACTATATCATCGACATCGGTCCGGGGGCGGGTTTGCATGGCGGCGAAGTCGTCGCGATGGGGACGCCGCAGGAATTGATGGATCATCCGACGTCGATCACGGGGATGTTTCTGGCCAAGAAAATGGCCAACCCTGTCCCGCAAACACGGCGCACGGGCAACGGCAGTTTCCTGCGCGTCAAAGGCGCACGGGAAAACAACCTGAAGAACATCGACGTGGATTTCCCCCTGGGATGCTTCATCGCCGTGACCGGCGTGTCGGGGAGCGGTAAATCCTCTCTGGTCAATGAAGTCCTGGGCAAAGCCCTGTCCCATCATCTGGGCAAACCGAAGGTGAAACCCGGCTTGCATGACGAAGTCCTCGGGATGGACCAAGTCGACAAGTTGATCGAAATCGACCAGGATCCCATCGGACGCACACCGCGGTCCAATCCGGTCACCTATACCGGGATATTCGACGACATCCGCGAACTCTTCGCGATGACGCCGGCATCCAAGATGAAAGGCTACGATAAAGGAAGGTTCTCCTTCAACGTCCGCGGCGGTCGCTGCGAACTCTGTCAAGGCGACGGGGTCAAACGCATCTCCATGCATTTCCTGCCGGACGTGTACGTCCCCTGCGAGGAATGCGGCGGGAAGCGCTACAACGACGAGACCTTGGAAGTCACCTATAAAGGGAAAAACATCTACGACGTGCTGGAATTGACCGTGGAGGAAGGGCTGGAGTTCTTCGCCCCCATCCCCAAGGTCAAGCATCGTCTGCAAACCCTCTTCGATGTCGGTTTGGGCTATGTGAAACTCGGACAATCCGCGACGACCCTCTCCGGCGGGGAAGCGCAGCGGGTCAAACTCGCATCCGAACTCCAACGCCGGGCGACCGGTAAAACCGTGTTCATCCTGGATGAACCCACGACCGGTCTGCATAGTTACGACGTCGGAAAACTATTGATCGTATTACAGCGCATCGTCAGCAACGGCGACACCGTCATCGTCATCGAACACAACCTCGACATCATCAAGAACGCGGACCTCGTCATCGACCTCGGTCCCGAGGGCGGGGACGAAGGCGGGATGCTGATCGAAGCCGCGACGCCCGAAGCGTTGATGAAGAATGAAAAGAGTTATACGGGACAATACCTCAAACATGTCCTGAACGAAAGGGGATAGACCATGGAATTCGAAGGAAAGGCTCTGATTCGCGATCTTAAGAAGTTCTTCAATCTGGAACAGCTGACCGGTAACGAGGATTCGCTGAGCCGTTGGGTCGTGGTCCCAGACATCAACCGTCCGGGCTTGGAACTCACCGGATTCTTCAAGTACACCGAACCCAAGCGGGTCGTCATCTTCGGCACCAAGGAAATCGCCTATGTGGAAACGATGAGCCCGGAAGCGCTGAAGTACGCGTTCGAACGGTTGACCGACGAGTACACCCCCGTCATCATCATTTCCCGCAACATGGAATGTCCTCCGCTTTTACAGGAAATCGCCGCCTACAAGAACTTTCCGATCCTGCGTTCACCGCTTCCGACCTATCGATTGATGGTCGACGTGGTCTCTTACCTTGACGAAAAGCTCAGTCCTGCGGATAATATCCACGGAGTCTTGCTGAACGTCTTCGGGAAAGGCGTCCTGATCACCGGCGAAAGCGGGATGGGGAAATCCGAAATCGCGCTTGAACTGATACGTAAAGGGCACATCCTGGTCGCCGACGACCGGGTCGACGTGGTACGCATCCACAACACGATCTTCGGCCAAGCCCCGGACTTATTGAGAGGGATGCTTGAACTCAGAGGCATCGGCATCATCGACGTCACCAGCATGTTCGGCGCCGCCGCCATGATCGACCGCACCAAGGTGGATTTCGTGGTCGACCTGCAGAAATGGGACGACAAGAAAGAATACGACCGTCTGGGGATCGACGACGACGGGGTCATCCGGATTTTGGAGATGGATGTCCCGCGCTTGATCTTCCCGGTCAAGGAAGGCCGAAACATGGCCGTATTGGTCGAATCCGCGGTCATCGACTTCACCCTTAAACAAAAAGGCATCAACAGCGCGAAAGCCTTCGAGCAGCGCGTCTACGATTTCATCGCAAGTCAAAACAAGTAGGAGGACTCTCATATGAAACTGTTTCCCGACGTATCGACCTTCCTGGAAATCGGACCGGTCGTCATCAAGTGGTACGCCGTCCTGATTCTGACCGGGGCGTTCTTGGCCTACTACCTCTCCGCCCGCAACATCAAGAAAATGGGCTATTCCACGGACATGACCGACGATTTGTTCTTCGGCGCATTGTTGTCGGGTGTGGTCGGCGCACGTCTTTGGTACGTCGCCTTCTATAACCTGGAATACTATCTTTCCAACCCGCTTGAAATCCTCATGACCTGGCAAGGCGGAATGGCCATCCAGGGAGGCTTGCTTCTAGGCGCCGCCTATGGCTACTATTTCGTCAAGAAACGCAAAATCAGTTTCATGCGATGGGCGGACGGCATCGTCCCGACCATCCTGATTGCGCAAGCCATCGGAAGATGGGGCAATTTCCTCAACCAGGAAGCCTTCGGTGGCGTCGTTTCCGAGAATTTCTACCGTTTCTTCCCGTCGTTCATCAAAGACTTGATGTACATCGACGGTGCGTACCGCACGCCGACCTTCCTTTATGAAAGTTCCCTGAATCTGCTGGGGTATTTCCTGATCACCTACGGACTCGGCAAGATGACGAAATCCCGCAAACGCGGCGATTTGGTGTACGGCTACCTGATGTGGTACGGCATCACCCGTTTCTGGGTCGAGGGCTTACGTACCGACAGTCTGATGTTCATGGGCTTACGCATGGCCCAGGTCACTTCCGTCGCCTTCATCCTTGTCGGCGGATTGGGGATGATGGGCATCTATCGCAAATTCTTCAAGAAGGTCAAGCCGGTCATTCTATTCGACCTGGACGGAACCCTCTTGGATACCGAAAAGGCGATTTTCGCCAGTTACGAACAAGTACTGAAGGAAACCCGTCCGCAACTCGATGTTTCAAAGGAAGAACTGCTTGAGCTTTTGGGTCCGACATTGAACCAAGGCTTGGCGAAATNNTGGGCTTGTCGCTCTTCGACATGCAGGATGATTTCGAAGTGATCATCGGATACGACGAAGTGTCCAAACATAAGCCGGATCCCGAAGGGATCTTCAACGCCTGCGTCGAAATGGGCGTCGGGCACGATGAAGTCATCTATGTAGGCGATTCCGTTTCCGACGTGGAAGCCGCGAAAGCCGCGGCGGTCTATTCGATCGGATTCGTCTTGAACCCCGACCGCAAGGATGCGTTGGTCGCATCCAAACCCAATAGAATCATTGAACGATTGACGGAGATCCCCTCCGTCCTGAAAGAGGACATCTCATGGACAAGCTCTACGACATAGCGATCATCGGAGCCGGTCCTGCCGGATTGACGGCCGCGATCTACGCCAAACGCGCCGGATTGGACGTGGTGATGTTTGAAAACTCCGCACCCGGCGGTAAACTGGTTAAGACTTTCGAAATCGACAACTGGCCGGGCAACCCCCATGTCTCGGGGGTCGACCTCGCCCTACAGATGTTCGGGCATACCGAAGAACTCCAGGTCCAGACGGAATTCACCGGCGTACGGGAAATCCTGGACGGGCATTTGAAGAAAATCGTGACCGAAGACGGACGGATCTTTAAGACCCGTGCGATCATCATCGCGACCGGAACCATCGAGAATCAGATGAACATCCCCGGGGAAGAACAAAACATCGGAAGAGGCGTCAGTTTCTGTGCCGTCTGCGACGGGGCGTTCTATAAGGGGAAGGAAGTCGTCGTCATCGGCGGAGGGAACTCCGCCCTGGAGGAATCCCTCTATCTCACCCAGTTCGCCAAGAAAGTCACCATCGTCATCCGACGGGATGTTTTCCGCGGCGATGCCTCCGTCCAACAAACCGTCTTCGACCATCCGAAAATCGAGATCATCCGCAAGCACATCCCCGTGGAAGTGTTGAGTGCGGATAAGAAAGTCATCGGGATCCGCCTGCAGAGCGTGGACACCAAAGAACTGACGGATCTACCCTGCGACGGGATTTTCCCCTATATCGGCGCGACCCCCTCGACCGGCTTCGTCAAAGACTTGAACATCTGTCAGGAAGACGGCTACATCCGTGTCAACGACAAGATGGAAACCTGCATCAAAGGCATCTACGCGGCCGGCGACGTCATCGTCAAACCCCTGCGTCAGATCGTCACCGCGACCTCCGACGGGGCCGTGGCAGCGCAGATGGCCTTCCACTACATCAAAGAGTCCTAACGGATTCTTTTTTATTCTTGTCGGAAGTTTGGTAAAATAGACGCAAGGAGATTCGCCATGAAACCAAAAACACGCGAAGCGATCGTCTATCTTGCGACCCTCGTCTTGTCCGTCCTGATCGCGGGCTTCGCTTCGAACTACTATACAAGCAAACAGATCCGTCTTGTCCAGCAGGAACAGTACGGTTCGTTTTTTCCCGCCAACGTGACGCAGATCATCAGCGATGTCGCGGTGGATGATCCTGAAATCCTGGGCGTACGAGAAATCGTCTATAAAGTCGTGATCACCGACGGGGATTTCGAGAATCGCGAAGTCCTGATCCGCCAAACCATGGATGAAGTCGACCTTCTGACGATCTACCCGGTCCGCGTCAACGATGAAATCATCGTCAACCGGTCCGTCTTCGGCGACCAAGTCGAATGGAAGATGACGGATTTCAAACGGGAAAACGGAAACTGGTTTCTGGCCGGACTCTTTTTCGTCCTGATCGTCCTGCTTGGACGATGGAAGGGACTCAATTCCGTCGTTTCACTCGCCTTTACGGTTTTCGCGGTTTTCCAGATCCTTATCCCGGCGATCCTCGCCCGCGAGAACTACGTGTTGGTCACCTTGGCCGTATGCGTCTATGTGACATTCATGAACTTCCTGTTGGTGTCCGGGTTGACACGTAAAACCATCGCCGCGGCGTTGGGGTGCATCGGAGGCTTGGGGGTGGCCGCGGTCGTCGCGACCCTCGCCGTCGCCATGATGCGTCTCTCCGGGATCTCCGAAGAAGAATTCGTCTACCTCATCAACATCGCCGACTCCTTGCCGATCGATATCCGGGGCTTACTGTTTGTTTCCGTCAGCATCGGGGCGCTGGGCGCCGTCATGGACGTTTCCATGTCCATCGCTTCCGCCTTGGAGGAACTCGTTTCAAACGTCGACGGCATCACCCCCGCGACCCTGGTCTCTTCCGGCATGAACATCGGCCGCGATACGATGGGGACCATGACCAACACCTTGATCCTCGCCTACATCGGCTCTTCCTTGCCGACCCTCCTGCTTTTGGTGATCTACTCCCGTCCCTACCTGCAGATCGCCAATTCCGAGTACGTCGCCCATGAAGTCATCCAGGCGATCGCCGGCAGTCTGGGCATCCTTTTCACCATCCCGATCACCTCGATCCTGAGCGCTTTCTTCCTACAACGCCACCAAACGAAATCCCTGAAAGGTTAACCTATGGTCACAGCCCTGCTCATCGTCATCTATCTTGCCTTCATTTCACTGGGTCTCCCGGATTCCCTTTTAGGTTCGGCCTGGCCGGCGATCCACCTTTCCCTAGACATCGACCGATCCTTGGCCGGGGTCGTTTCCATCATCGCCGCGATCGGCACCGTCGCTTCCAGCCTCATGAGTTCCCGTCTGATCCACAAATACGGTACAGGGAAAGTCACCTTCGCCAGCGTCGCGCTGACGGCGCTCGCTTTGTTTGGCATTTCAATCTGGCCCAATTTCATCTGGCTTTGTCTCATGGCGATCCCGTTGGGACTTGGCGGCGGGAACGTCGACGCCGCCCTCAATAATTTCGTCGCCCTCCACTATGAATCCAAACACATGAGTTGGCTGCACAGTTTCTGGGGCGTCGGTGCGACGACCGGTCCTTTGATCATGTCGTTCTTCCTCAGTCGCAATCTCTCTTGGCAATATGGGTATCGGACGGTCTCCTTTATCCAGATTGCCTTGGTCGTCGTGTTGTTTCTCACCCTTCCTTTATGGCGCAAATTGGAGCGTTCTTCCGATTTCAATCCTGTTGATTCGACCCATGTCTCCAACAAGGCCACGATGAAGGTCCCCGGGGTCAAATGGATGATGCTGGCGTTCTTCAGCTATGTGGCGATGGAAGCCGGGGCGGGTCTGTGGGGATCGAGCTATCTGGTCGCGATCAAAGGGTTGTCAGTCGACCAAGGGGCCTTGGGGGTCTCGCTTTATTACGGCGGCATCATGTCCGGAAGAATGTTGTCGGGATTCCTGAGCGCCCGTTTCGACAACGCGACACGGATCCGGGGCGGCCAAGGATTGGCGATCCTGGGCATCCTTGCCTTGGCTCTTCCACTTCCTTCGATCATCTCGATTTTCGGTCTTCTTCTGATCGGCTTGGGCTGCGCTCCGATTTTCCCGGCGATGGCACACGAAACCCCCATCCGTTTCGGAAGGGACCTCTCCCAATCCGTCATGGGCTTACAGATGGCGTCTTCCTACATCGGGGTCGCCACGATGCCGATGATCTTCGGATTCATAGCCAAAGCGACCTCGGTCGCCCTTCTTCCGCTTTATCTATTACTCATGGGATCAGGATTGATTCTAGCGAGCGAAAGCATACGCAGGCTGCCCGTGCGAAACGACCAATCGTGATCCGTTGCGTTACAGGCTTGAAAATAAGGTACAATAGGAATGAAAGAGAGGAATCAGCATGAAGAAAGTCATCTGTTTATTGGCGGAAGGTTTCGAAGAAACGGAAGCCATCGCCACGATCGATGTTCTGCGTAGGGCGGGGTTGACGGTCGATTTGGTCTCGTTGAACTCTTCGTTCTATGTCACCGGTTCCCATAAGATCAAACTGACGGCCGACCGGACGTGGGGTCCCGACCTTCACGACGCCGACCTCTTGTTTCTACCCGGAGGTCAACCCGGATCAAACCACCTGGCCGCGGACCCGCGGGTCTTGGGACTGGTCCTGGATTTCAACAACCAAGGGAAAACGATCGCCGCGATCTGTGCCGCGCCGATGGTGTTGGCGAAGGCAGGGGTGCTTCAAGGCAAGAAAGCCACATCCTACCCGAGCAGTAAAGACGTCGTGGTCGCCGGGGGTGCCGACTATCGCGAAGACTTCGTGGTCGTCGACGGCAACATCATCACCAGCCGCGGGGTCGGGACGGTACTGCCCTTCGCCTGCACTTTGGTGGAAGCGATGGGGATCGACAGCGAACCCTTGAAAAAAAGCATGCTTTTGGAATGGATGTTTGAGAAAAACTAGGCGGGATCCCCGCCTTTTTCATGTCTTCTTGGAAGTGAAGAAAAAGGATTTTGACTTATAAGTCGATTTTAATCACGATTTTCTGACTTTTCTCGACTTATAAGTCAAAATCCGATGAAACAAGGGAGTTTAGATCAAACGTACGACAAGCCCGGGATGTTGTGAAACACCCGGGTGCGTGGTAGAATAAATGCGAGGTAAACAACATGAACAAAAAACGGATCATCCTCATTACCGGACGGTCGGGTGCCGGTAAGACAAGCACCATGGGCATCCTTGAAGACATGGGCTACCATTGCATCGACCAATTCCCGGTGAAACTGCTCAACTCGTTCGCGTCGGTGATTTCGCAGGAAAGCGACCCGCGCTATGACTATATCGCCTTGGCCACCAACCTGACGGACTTCGGCGAGTTCCATCGCGTCTTTTCGGGGATGGACCATGACGTCCGCGTCCTGATTCTGGACTGCAACGCCGATGAACTGCTTAGACGATACAAATCGACCCGTCGGACCCATCCGATGCTGATTTCCAATAAAGCGACGACCTTGGAAGACGCGATCTATCTGGAAGGCGAGATGCTGAAGGATCTGAAGGACACGGCGTTCCTGACGATCGATACGACCTTCCTGAAAGCCAACGAACTGAAGACGAAGATCAACCAATATTTCGCCTTGACCACCCAACCGTCGTTCTCGATCAGCTTCATCTCGTTCGGATACAAGAACGGCGTCCCGATGGACGCGGATCTGCTCTTTGACGTACGTTTCCTACCCAATCCCTATTGGGTCGAAGAACTGCGCCCGTTCTCGGGCAACGACGCCTGCGTCTATGACTTTGTCATGGAATCTGAACAGACCCAGACCTTGCTTGAGAAACTCACCGACTTCCTCGACTATGCCTTTAAGGAGTATGTCGCCGAAGGGAAGAACCATTTCACGGTCGGGATCGGATGTACGGGCGGTCAACACCGTTCGGTGTCCATCACCAACTGGCTCTATGAACATTACAAACCCGTGTATCATGTCTTTAAGGAACATCGGGACCTCAGGGGGTAAACCATGAAGAAACAACGTGTCGTGGTCGTGGGCGGGGGCACCGGCCAGGCAACCATGTTGCGGGGATTGAAAAACATCGACGAGATTGAATTGACGGCGATCGTGACCGTGGCGGACGACGGGGGAAGCACCGGTCGGTTACGCCGCTCTTTCAACATCCCGGCGATGGGGGATCTGCGTAACGTCATGATCGCCATGGCCGAGAGTGAAAGCCTCTTGGCGGATTTGATGAGTTACCGTTTTGAAAACACGAACGAAATCTCCTCCGAACTCAGCGGACACAATCTGGGGAATCTGATCCTGACCGCTTTGACGCAGACCAGCGGGTCGTTCATGGAAGCGTTGACGAAAGTTTCCAATGTCCTCAACATCAAAGGCGACATCCTCCCCTCGACCAGCCAGGTCATCACCTTGTTCGCCGAGATGGAAGACGGGACGATCGTGCGCGGCGAATCCAACATCCCGAAATTGCGCAACCGCATCCGCAACGTCTTCTATGAAGAAGAAGTCCGGGCGACCCGGCAGGCCCTTGAAGCGATCGCCAACGCGGACTACATCCTCTACGGGATCGGTTCGCTCTATACCAGCATCCTTCCCAACCTGATCATCAAGGAAATCGGGGAAGCGATCCGCAACAGCAAGGCAATCAAAATCTACTTCTGCAACGCGATGACCCAACCCGGGGAAACCGCGGGCTATTGCATGGAAGAGCATGTCCAGGCGATCTTCGACCACGGGGACAACCCGGTCGACATCGTCGTGTTCGCCGACGATTCGATCCCGACGGAAGTGTTGGACCGCTATGAAGACACGGATGCGCAGCGAGTGACGATGCGCGACGGCGAACACCCCTATATCGTCGTTTCCACCGACATGCTTCGGTTCGACGGCGGCTTGGTGCGTCACGACAGCGGGAAAATCAAACAAGTGATGGAATATCTCTTGAGAAGCGAGGCGATGTCATGTCTTTTACCACCGATGTAAAGGCGGAGATCGCCAATGCGAACCTCGACATCGGACCGATGCGCGCCCAAGCGGCCGCACTGATCCAACTCTGTTCGTACCTCTCGTTCAGTAGCGCCGGAATCCAGTTGCATATCAAAACGGAAAACGCGGCGACCGCCAAGCGTATTTTCAAAGTGTTGAAAGAACTGTACAACGTGCCGACCGAACTATCGGTCATACGGAAGATGAAATTGAAGAAGAACAACATCTATTCGCTCAACGTCGTTTCGAAAGGGAAGGAAGTCTTGGAGGATTTGGGATTGATTTCAGAGAAAGGCCTTCAATCGCATCCGGCACGATCCTTGGTCGCCAAGGAAAGCGGGGCGAGGGCCTACCTTTCAGGGGCGTTCCTCGCCGCGGGAAGCGTGAATTCACCGCAGAAATCCAACTACCACCTTGAAATCGCGACCCAGGACGAAGAACACGCGAAGTTCATCGAGAAACTGATGCGGCGTTTCGACCTGCCCGCCAAGACCATCCTGCGGCGCAACCAATACGTGGTCTATCTGAAGGCGTCCGACAAGATCAGCGACTTCCTGCGTTTGTGCAGCGCGAACAACGCGGTCTTGGATTTCGAGGAAATCCGCATCGAGCGCGATTTCCATAATTCGTTGACGCGATTGGACAATTGCGAAGTCGCCAATGAAATGAAAAGCCAGGAAGCGGCACGCAAACAACTCGAAGCGATCGATAAACTGCGAAGCCATAACCGCTTGGATGCGTTGGAACTGAAGTTGAAGGAGATCGCGGAACTGCGGATCGACTTCCCCGAAGCGAGTTTGAACGAACTGTGCGAAGAGTATGAGAAGCGTACGGGGTCCATCATGAGTAAGTCCGGGATGAAACACCGGTTCACGAAAATCATGGAAATTGCGGAAAGAATTGTGTAAAAATTTGGGAAACGTTTGAAACGACATCAAGTCGTTGAGAAATTTTGGTATAATATATCGGTTATAAAAAACGCGAGGTGCTTTGGATGAAAAAAATCAGGCTTGTCATGAAAGTCATCGCGATGGTCCTGCTGGGATTCACTCTGTTTACCAGCCGACTGTTGCCGCTCAATATCATGATCGCGATCGGCGCGATCGAGGTACTCCTGTTGATTCTGGCGTGGAAGCGCAAAGTATTGCAGGTGTTTGTCGTGTTATTGATGCTGATCACGTCTTCCGGCTTGATGTATGTGGAGTTCGTGGCCGAGCGGATCATCAACTACGACCCCAACCAAGTCAACACGATTTCGTTCTTCGTCGTGAAAGACTCGCGAACCACGTCCATCAAGACCGCGATCAAGAACGAATTGGAATTCGCCGTAAGCACCTTGTTGGATGACAAAGTCGTTACGTTTGTCGAAGAAAAGTTGGCGGAGAAGGAGTATATGGAAGATTTGGTCTCGTATGAAGGGATCGCCGATGGGATTTCAGGATTACTTGACGGAACATTCGATGTCCTGGTTGTGGATCAAGGATACCTCTCCACCGTCTTGGAGTATGACCCGACGTTCTTGGATGAGACCAAGGTGATCTGGAGTATCGAGAAAACCGATGAAATCATCAATCTGACCGAAGCGAGCGTTACGAAAGAGCCGTTTGTCGTCTATATCGCAGGGGTTGATAACCGCGACGAGTTCCAAGCGAACCGCGTCGATGTCAACATGCTGGCGGTCGTCGATCCGATCAAGCATAACATTACACTAGTCTCCGTACCGCGCGACGCCTATGTACAATTAGGATGCAAGACACGGACGGCGATGGATAAGTTGACGCATGCCGGTGTCTATGGAATCGATTGTTCGATCAAAACGATGCAGAACCTGTTAGGTGTCGAGATCAACTATTATTCGACCGTCTACTTCGATACCGTAACCAAACTGGTCGGTGCCTTGGGAACGATCGATGTCTATCTCGACGAAGGGTTTGTGGTTGGCGGATACACGTTTAAAGAAGGTTGGAATGTATTAGATCAGTACTCGGCGCTACATGTGGCACGCGCCCGTTATGCTTTTGAGAACGGGGATCAGCAACGGATTAAGAATCAACAAGAAGTCATCAAAGGCATCATCAACAAACTACTTGAGCCAAGTTCGTTGACGAAGATCGAGAGTATCATCCGATCCGTTGAAGGAACGGTCAAGACCAATATGACCGGGGATGAAATCTTCGCACTCGTCAGGATGCAGATCATCGACCATCGGGGATGGACATTCACCCAAGTCGCCTTGACCGGTAAGGATGCATACTTGCCCTCGTATGCGATGGGTGGAAGGGAATTGTATATGGTTAAACTAGATAAAGATAAGCTAGATGAAACAAAGATCCTCTTGCAGGAAGCCCTCGGCATAACGCAAGAATAGGGAGGAAGGTTACGATGGAAAGAATCAAGGCCGGCTTACTCATGTTATTGGATCTACTAATCGTCGTCATTAGCTATTTCGTCGCGGTTTGGATCCGGATGGATCTCTCTTTCCGGGTACTCACCTTTTATCAACTCTTCGTAAGTAAGATCTGGTTGATCCTGATCGTCTATTTCATCGTGTTTAAAATCTTCAAGATCGATAAGTCGATTCGCAATATGGCGTCGATCAACGAAGCGGTCATGATTTCGATGGCGAGCATCACAGGCGCGATGATTACGTATCTCATCCTGGTCGCGACGAAATTCACCCCCGTGCCCCGCAGCATCTATCTCGTGCAGGTCATTCTATTGATTCTTGTGCTTGAATTCATGCGCTTTTCCTATCGGATCTACCACATGCTTCAAATCAAGGCGCAGACGCTGGGGACGGATTACGCGCGTACCGTCATCATCGGAGCCGGTGCGGCCGGTCTGATGTTGTTGAAGGAAATTACGACCAATAAGATCTACAAGAACCGGATCGTCGGATTCATCGACGANNCAAATCGAAACGATCTATGTGGCCATGCCGAGTGTTTCGATGCAGGAACAAAAACAAATCTTGGAGAAATGTTACGAAACCGGATGCAAAATCCAGGTGTTGACCTCCTCGAAAGACATGATTTCCTCGCAAGGGATCAAACGTTCCCTCCGCGAAATCACGATCGAAGACTTGCTGGGGAGACAATCCATCCAGCTTGATAACGACATCATCCGAAGTTTCATCGAAAACAAGACGGTCATGGTTACCGGGGCGGCGGGGTCGATCGGGAGTGAACTCTGTCGGCAAATCATCCGTCAAACCCCCAAAATCCTGTTGATGATCGACATCAATGAAAACGGCTTATATGACCTTCAACAAGAATTCAACATGATGGTCCGTGACGGACTGTTGCAGGAAAGCATCCAGTTTCTCCCGCTCATTACCAGCGTACGCGACTTACCCTCCATCGAGCGACTCTTCGATTGCTATCGACCGCAGATCGTTTTCCATGCCGCGGCACATAAACATGTCCCGCTGATGGAGGACATGCCGATCGAGGCGATCAAAAACAATATTTTCGGTACCCATAATCTGTTGATGAGCGCGCAAAAGTACGAAGTCGAACGCTTCGTCTCGATTTCGACCGATAAAGCCGTGAATCCGACCAATGTCATGGGCGCGACCAAACGTTTCGTCGAGAAGATGATCCAATCGATGGATCCGAAGAGTAAGACGAAATTCGTCGCCGTACGTTTCGGAAACGTTTTGGGCTCGAACGGGTCCATCATCCCGCTCTTTAAGAAACAGATCGCCAACGGGGGTCCGTTGACTTTGACCGATAAAAACATCATCCGCTATTTCATGACCATACCGGAAGCCGTTTCCCTTGTGCTACAGGCAGCGACCTATGGCAAAGGCGGCGAGATCTTCGTGTTGGATATGGGGCAACCGGTCAAGATCCTCGATTTGGCGGAGAAGATGATTCGTTTAGCGGGATATATTCCGTATCAAGATATTCAAATCAAAGAAATCGGCCTTCGTCCCGGAGAAAAACTCTATGAAGAACTCCACCTCAATAAGGAAGATGTGACCACGACGCCGAACCAGTTGATTTTCGTCGCCCATCCACAGGCGATTTCAAGGGAATCCGTCGAGAAGGAACTTCAACTCCTCGAGGACTTGGTGAAGAACGAAAACGCGACCGATGATGAGATCGTCGATGTCCTGACCCAAGTCGTCGATCACTACGTCCCCAATCGCAAAGGAGTACAGAAGCATGTACAAAACATTGAAACGATGGATTGATATCGTGGCATCATTAAGCGGAATCATCCTTTTATCACCGATTTTGATCTTCATCGCGCTTTGGATCAAGATGGATTCGAAGGGTCCGGTCCTTTTCACTCAGAAGAGAATCGGAATCCATAAGTCCACCTTCCCCATCTATAAATTCCGGACGATGCGGACAGATACGCCCCAAGATACGCCGACCCATCTACTTGAAGACCCGATGCGTTTCATCACGAAGTCGGGTGCGTTCCTACGAAGATCCAGTTTGGACGAACTTCCCCAACTCTTCAACATCCTGCTTGGGCAGATGTCGGTCGTCGGACCTCGTCCGGCGCTTTGGAACCAGGACGACTTGATCGCCGAGCGCGACAAGTACGGTGCCAACGATATCCGTCCCGGATTGACCGGATGGGCTCAAATCAATGGACGTGATGAACTTGAGATCGATGTGAAGGCGAAACTGGATGGCGAATATGTAGAGAAAATGAATCTGCTTTTGGATGCGAAGATTTTCGTGAAGACGTTTTTTAGCGCATTGAAATCCGAAGGGGTCAAAGAAGGCACCGGCGAGAAAAAGGAGAATTGACATGTTGGCATTGACAGCGGTATCCGGGCATTCCGCCTATTACTTCCTGAAAGAACTGGAAAAAGCGGGGTATGCCGGTAAAATCAGAGGGATCAAACGGACGACGAGTAAGATTTCACACTTGTCCGACCTGAAACTCGACATCGAGTATGTGGATGCGGAGTACGACNNTACGACAACCATGACAGCATGATAAAAGCGCTGAACGGCGTCGATACGCTTCTGCATATCGCCCCCAACACGTTGTCGCATAAGGTTTGCGATGCGGCGATCGATGCGGGTGTGGACTGGATGATCAGTATCCAGACGACCGGGAAATTCTCCAAGTTCAAGTCGGCGGCCGAACTTTATCTTAAAGTCGATGATGAACTGCTTTCAAAGAAAGACCGGATCAAATTGACCGTGCTCTATCCGACCATGATCTATGGGTCGATGATGGATAAAAACATCAGTAAACTGATCGGTTTCATCGATACGCACCGTGTTTTCCCGGTATTCGGGAAAGGACATAATCTGATGCGTCCGGTCGCGGGGAGCGACTTGGCGAAAGCCTATTTCCAAATCCTCAATCAACCGGAGGTCACCCAAAACAAGGAGTATGTCTTGTCCGGTGCTGAACCTTCGCGGTATATCGATATCTTGAAAGAAGTCGCCAAGAATCTCAATAAAAGGGTATGGTTCGTCATGATTCCGTTGAATCTCTCCATATTCTTGGCAAAAATCTATAATCTGATTTTTAGGAAAGCCTTGATTTCGGTCGAGCAGGTCCAGCGGATGCAGGAAGACAAAGCCTATGACCATGACGATGCGACCCGTGATTTCGGTTACGATCCGATGACCTTTGAAGAGGGCATTAAAATCCAAGTGGAAGAATATCTACGGAAAAAGAAGGAAACGAAATGAAGATCTTGGTTGTGAGCCAGTATTATTATCCCGAACGCTTCAAAGTCACCGAGTTGGCGGAGGAGCTTTTCAAACTTGGCCATGAGGTCGAAGTGTTGACGGGGCTTCCAAACTATCCCGAAGGGATCGTCCTTGACGAATATCGCGGCGGAAAGAATCGTCGCCAGAAAATCAACGGCGTCGATGTCCATCGTGTCGCTTTGTTTGGTCGTAAAACGGGGAAAATCAATCTGGCACTCAACTATGCGAGTTTCATGGTGAATGCATCGATCAAGGCATGGTTCATGAAACCGAAATATGACATGGTCTTGGTGTATCAACTTTCGCCGATCCTGATGGCGATTCCCGCGATCGTCTTGAAACGCAGAAGAAAGATTCCGCTTATCCTCTACACCTTCGACCTTTGGCCGGATAGCATCAAAACGTTGGGGATCAAATCCGAGTCTCTCTTTTACCGATGGGTGGAAAGACTCAGCGCATGGATCTATCGTCAAGCCGATGCCCAATGGGTCACTTCGAAACAGTTTACCGGATATCTCGATCGCTTCACCCACAAAGGTCAAGACATCGTCTATCTTCCCCAATATGCGGAAGACATCTTCACCCCTTCACCAAAAACCCCAAGCGATGGCTTCGTCTGTCTGTTTGCGGGTAACATGGGGAAGGCACAGAACATCGAAACGATTTTGAAAGCAGCGAAACGCTTGGAAGACATCCCGAACATCCATTTCGAATTGGTCGGTGCCGGGTCTGATCTCGATCGGCTAAAAGCCATCGCGCAAGAGTTGAACCTGACCAACGTGGATTTCGCCGGTTCCCATCCGATCGAGGAGATGCCCGCATATTACCGGGAAGCCGATGTTTGTCTGCTGACATTATTGGACGACCCGGTGATTTCCTTGACCTTGCCGGCGAAAGTGCAGACCTATATGGCATCCGCCCGCCCGATCGTCGCCGCCGCCGGCGGGGAAGTCGCGAATGTGATCCGTGACAGCCAAGGGGGACGGTGCGTCCCCAGCCAAGACGATGAAGGATTGGCTAACCAAATCCTTCATTACTACCAACATCGCGACCAAGTCCTCATCGACGGGGAGAACGCCAGGAAATACGTCGAACTGAACTTTAGTAAAGAAAGGTTCATCGAACGAGTCAAAGAGGAAATCGAAGCGGTTTCCGCAAGGAGGAAAGAAAATGTTTAGTGGAAAGACCTTATTGATCACAGGCGGGACCGGTTCCTTCGGGAACGCGGTCATGAAGCGATTCATGCATACGGACGTGAAAGAAATCCGGATCTTTTCCAGGGATGAGAAGAAACAGGACGATATGCGCAAACTCTATCACGACGACCGCTTGAAGTTCTATATCGGGGATGTCCGCGACCTTGCCAGCATCAAGAACGCGATGCACGGGGTGGACTATCTCTTCCATGCGGCCGCCCTCAAACAAGTGCCTTCCTGCGAGTTCTTCCCCATGGAAGCCGTGAAAACCAACGTCTTGGGGACGGACAACGTCTTGACCGCGGCCATCGAAGCCAAAGTCAAGAAGGTCGTTTGCCTTTCCACCGACAAAGCCGCCTATCCCATCAACGCGATGGGGATTTCCAAGGCGATGATGGAGAAAGTCTTCGTCGCCAAGGCGAAAACCTGCGATACGACCGTCATCTGCGGAACGCGCTACGGCAACGTCATGGCTTCCCGCGGATCGGTCATCCCCTTGTTCATCGACCAAATCAAAGCCGGGAACCCCTTGACCGTCACCGACCCCAACATGACCCGTTTCCTGATGAGTCTGGACGAAGCGGTCGAATTGGTCCTCTTCGCCTATGAAAACGCCCAGGCCGGCGACATCATGGTTCAGAAATCCCCCGCCTCCACCGTCGGCGATCTCGCCTTGGCCGTGAAGGAACTCTTCGCATCCGATGTCGACATCAAAGTCATCGGGACGCGGCATGGGGAAAAACTCTACGAAACGCTGTTGACCCGGGAAGAATACCTGGTCGCCGAAGACATGGGCGGGTTCTATCGCGTCCCCGCCGACAAGCGCGACCTCAACTATGACAAGTTCTTCGTGGACGGGGATGTCCAACTTTCCCAGGACCATGAATACAATTCACACAACACCCACCGTCTGACGGTCGAAGAAATCAAAGAAAAACTCTTGGGCTTGGAAGAAGTGCGGGAAGCCCTGGAAAGCTGGAAGAAACGATGAAGATCCTGGTGACCGGAGCGAAAGGGTTTGTCGGGAAGAACCTGATTTCCACGCTGAACACACTGAAGACCCACACGATCTACGAAGTGGATTTGGATACGACGAGCGAGGAATTGGAGAACTATGTCCAATCCTGCGAATTCGTCTACCATCTGGCCGGTGTGAACCGTCCGGAGAATCCGGAAGAGTTCATGAAGGGGAATTTCGGGTTTACAAGCACCCTCCTCGAACTCCTTGAAAAGTACGAAAACAAAAGCCCGGTTTTGATTACTTCGTCGATCCAAGCCGCGCTGGACAACCCCTATGGACAAAGCAAGAAAGCCGGCGAAGACCTGATGTTTTCGTATGGCGAAAAGCATCAGGTCCCCGTCTTTGTCTATCGTCTCTACAACCTTTTCGGGAAATGGTCGCGCCCCAACTATAATTCGGTCGTCGCCACTTTCTGCCATAACATCAGCCACGACCTTCCCATCCAAATCACCAATCCCTTGGCGACCGTGGAGCTTTGCCACATCGACGACGTCGTCGATGAATTCGTCCAAGCCTTAAGCGGAAACGTCATCAAGGACGGAAACTTTTGCGTCGTTCCCGAAACGACGAAAGTTTCCCTGCAGGAATTATCGGACAAGTTGAACGCCTTCAGGCAAACCCGGATAAATCTTCATTTACCCGTGTTCGCCTCGCGTTTCGACCGTCAACTCTACGGAACTTATCTTTCCTATCTTGAAACGGATAACTTCGCGTATCCCCTAAAAAAGAACACGGATCAAAGAGGGTGGTTGGCCGAGTTCATCAAAGCCCCCGGTTTCGGACAAGTCTTCGTCTCCAAAACCTTCCCGGGCATCACCCGCGGGAACCATTGGCATCATACCAAGGCCGAGAAATTCCTGGTCATCCAAGGGAAGGGTGAGATCAAATTCAGAAACATCTTCAGCGACGAGGTGATCGTCTATCCGGTGGACGGGGAAGCCCCCACGGTCTTGGATATCCCGACCGGCTACACCCATTGCATCACCAACACATCCGATACGGATTTAATCACCCTCTTCTGGGCGACGGAGATCTTCGATCCCGAACGTCCCGATACCATCTACCAGGAGGTGTAACATGGCAGAACAATTGACCGTCATGACGATCGTCGGGACACGGCCGGAAATCATCCGTCTGTCCTCCGTCATCAAGAAACTCGAAGAAGCGGTGTCCATCCGCCATATCCTGGTCCATACCGGACAGAACTACGATTATGAACTCAACGAAGTCTTTTTCAAGGATTTCGGATTGCGGAAACCGGATTATTTCCTCAACGCCGCCGTCGGGAGCGCCATCGAAACCATCGGGAACATCCTGATCACCATCGACAAGGTGCTCGACGAGGTGAAGCCGGATTGCATCTTGGTTCTTGGCGATACCAACAGTTGCCTGTGCGCGATCGCGGCGAAACGCAAGCACATCCCGATTTTCCATATGGAAGCGGGGAACCGTTGTTTCGACCAACGGGTTCCGGAAGAAACCAACCGCAAGATCGTGGACCATATTTCCGACATCAACCTGACCTACAGCGACATCGCACGGGAATACCTGCTTCGCGAAGGCTTGCCTGCGGATCGGATCATCAAGACGGGGTCGCCGATGTATGAAGTCCTGCATTCCAAGATGGACGACATCGAGGCATCGGACATCGTGTCCAGGTTAGAATTGAAAGAAGGAAACTACTTCGTCGTTTCCGCCCACCGCGAAGAAAACATCAGCAGCGAAGAGAACTTCCTGGATCTGGTGGACACGCTGAACACGATCGCAGAGACGTATCAATTACCCGTCATCGTCTCCACCCATCCGCGCACACGCAAGATGGTCGAGGCGAAAGGGATAGAATTCCATCCCTTGATTTCCTTACTCAAACCCTTGGGGTTCATCGATTACGTAAAACTCCAGAAAGACAGTAAGGCGGTCTTAAGCGACAGCGGGACGATCAGTGAAGAGACGTCCATCCTGAAACTGAGATCCCTCAACATACGCCAGGCGCACGAGCGTCCGGAAGCGATGGAAGAGGGGACGGTCATGATGGTCGGCTTGAAGAAAGAAAGGGTCATGCAAGGCCTGGCCTTGCTTGACCAACAAGATCCTTCCTCCTTCAGACTCGTCGCCGATTATAGTATGCCTAATGTTTCCGACAAAGTCGTACGGATCATCCTCTCCTACACCGATTACATCAACCGTGTGGTCTGGGGTAAATAATGCGTATCCTTCAGGTCAACGTGGTGTGCGGGATCGGCTCGACAGGCCGGATCGCCACCGACATCCATGCGGAATTGCTTGCGAACGGTCATGAATCCATGATCGCTTTCGGTCGCAACGACGCAAAGCATTGCGACAATGCCTATAAAATCGGCGTGTTGAAGAACATTCTGGCCGATGTGGCGATGACCCGTCTCTTTGACCATCACGGCGCGGCGGGAAAGCAGGCGACGCTTGATTTCTGCCGTGTACTCGACCAATATCGACCCGACATCGTCCATCTCCACAACATCCACGGGTACTACCTGCATGTCGAGACCTTGATGAAGCATCTAAAGAAGATGAAGGTACCCTTGGTTTGGACCTTGCATGATTGTTGGAGTTTCACCGGGCATTGCGCCTATTTCGACTCACCCAAGTGCGACAAATGGCAGACCGGTTGCGGGAACTGCCCGCGTAAGGGGGATTATCCCCAAAGTTGGCTGTTGGACCGCTCACGCAAGAACCTGGTCGAAAAGAAGGAGTGGTTTTCCAACTTCGACCATCTTACCTTCATCACGCCTTCAACTTGGCTGAAGAACCTGGTTCAGCGATCATATCTCAAAGACTACCCGGTCCATGTCGTGCCCAACGGGATCGACCTGGACGCCTTCAAACCGACGTCCTCTTCTTTACGCGACAAACTCAATCTCCGCGGGAAGCGCGTCTACCTGAGCGTAGCGATGGTTTGGGACGCGCGGAAAGGCTTGCGCGACCTAACCGACTGTGCGCAAGAATTACGTGAGGACGAGACGTTGATTCTGATCGGAGTCAGCGATAAACAGATCAAGCAACTCCCGAAAAACATCCTCGGGGTAAAGCGCACCAGTTCCGTCCAGGAATTGGCGGAGTATTATTCGATGGCGGATGCGACGTTGGTGCCAAGCTACGAGGATAATTATCCGACCGTCGTGTTGGAATCCCTGGCATGTCATACGCGGGTCGTCGCCTATCGTACCGGGGGCATCCCCGAGATGGGGGATGAACCGTATGTCACCCTTGTGGATAAAGGGGATCGCGAGGGACTTTTGAGAGAAGCCCGTGCGATCAAGTCGTTCGATTGGACGATGGACGCGAAAAAGATGGATAAAAAGCGCGCGGCGCAAGCGATTCTAGAGATATATCAGCGCCTTATCAAAGGCGAGCGAGGTGAACAATGAAACAGATCGTATTATGGAGCCCTTCCGTTTCTTCCCTGAATTTGGGCGACGGTGTCATCACGGACGGGGTGAAGAAGCAGATCGGATTTCTCCTTAAGGGAAACATGGTGGTCGAAGTCTCGACGCATCTTCCGCTCAATGCGTATTATGGCCGTTTCTTCCGGGAATTCGACTATAAGTTCGTATGCGGAAGCAATCTACTAAAATCTTCCTTCTTTGGGCTGAATGCGCAGTGGGACATAAAACCTTGGCAAAAGAAGATGGTCGGTCCGGCGATCCTGGTGGGTGCGGGTTGGTGGCGGTATGGCAACAAGCCTAATCTTTATACCCGGCTTTTGCTTCGCGGCGTGTTGTCAAGAAAGTATGTCCATAGCGTACGTGATCAATATACGGAAGACATCCTGCGTAGCATCGGCATCGACAACGTCGTAAATACGGGATGTGCGTCGATGTGGGATTTGACGCCTGAACATTGCGCCCAGATTCCACGTGAAAAAGCGAAGAACGTCGTCTTTACCTTGACGGATTATCGAACGGACACGAAGAATGATACCTTGTTGATCGAAGGGTTGCTGAGGAATTATGAAACCGTATATTTCTGGCCGCAGGGGAGCGGGGATGCCCGCTACTTTGAATCGTTGGCCGTGGAACATGACCGCGTGAAGTGGGTCGGTCCGACCTTGGCCGAATACAATGGATTGTTGGAATCGGAGTTGGACATCGAGTTCGTCGGGACGCGTCTGCATGGCGGGATCCGGGCTTTGCAACTGAAGCGCCGGACATTCATCGTCGCGGTCGATAATCGTGCGATCGAGAAACACAAAGACTTCAACATCCCTGTGCTTTTAAGGGAAGATTGCGACAAACTGGATGATATTCTTACACAGCCCGTGAAAACCGAGATTACCATTCCAATGGACAAGATCAACGAGTGGAAAAGTCAGTTCAAACGCTAAGCATCTAGAACGGAGGGTTATCGATGTACTATCTCTTGTTTTTTGTCCCTTTGCTTCTTCATCCCTTGAAAATCGGGAATAAGGCCAAAGGGGTCTTGAATTCACTCACACTGGGGATTTTATCGATCTTTCGCTTCGGTTCGGGGGCGGACTATTTTTCCTATTCCTATCTCTATTATCTTCTTCCCAGGGATTCGATCCTGAAAGCGATCGCCAGTCTGAGCGATCAGGAAGTCGGCTTGAAACTCATCATGTTTCCTTTTAGGTACTTGAACTTAAGTTACGAGGTTTTCATCGCGTTTTTCGCGGTCGGGATGATGGTGCTGGTCTATTACTGGATCACCCGGAATTCGTCTTCCGTATCGTTGTCGTTCATGGTCTATTACTCGTTTTTCTTCGTCGTATGGAGTATCAGTTCCCTCCGGCAGGGGTTGGCGATCACTTTGGGTTGCTTTCTACTCTACAACATCCGGTTTCACTGGAATTTCAAGCAGCGAATTCTCATCATCCTGCTTTTGTTCTTCGTCCATAAGACCTCGCTTTTCTTTCTTGTGTTGCTCTTGGCGGAGTTCATCCCTTGGGATCGAAAGAAACTGACTTATCTTTTGCTTTTCTCCTTGGTGGTTTCTTTGCTGCCGGTGGCGGAAATCGCGTTGATGTTATCGAAGATCCCCGTTTTCTCCCGCTTGGTCTATTATATCGATACGACTTCGGTTTCCATCGGGTTTTGGGATATCAAGTCCCTTCCGCGCTTGTTTTTCATCGCCGTCGTACTATTTCATTATGACCAACTGATTGCCCAGGGTTTCATTCAGAAGCGGTTCATCCATGCCTATCTCATCGGATTGACCTTCTTCTTCTTCCTGCGCTTCGATGATCTGATCGGTGCGCGCATTTCGATCTACGGGTTCTTTCTGGGCGTATTGATCCTTCCTTCCTTGGTTCGTCTCTATGATTTACGCAAAGGGATCAACTGGTTGGTCCGTATCGCGCTTGTACTCATCAGCGCCTTGTATTTGGAGAAAGAATTGGTTGCGATGGCTACCCAGGCAGGGGTTCCGATGAAGGGCTATTACGTCGAGTACGTGACCGTCTTCCAACAAGATACCGTTACGTTTGACAATCGCTATTACTATTCCAACAATTACAACGATTTCATCGATTCGGCCGCATGCCGCCTGGAGATTCTGCGATTCGATGACGACCGTGTCTTCGAAACGTCGACGGTCAAGGATCCATCCAAATATATCGCGGCGAAATTCCCCAACGGGAAATACGGTTTGATCGATGTGAACGGCGACGTGGTATTGGATGGGCGATATGAAAAAGCGGAGTATTACGGAGGCGTGATCCGTGTAAGTTCGACGGAGTATTTCAATTATAAAGGTCAGGCGCTGGATACGCAGAAGGCCGCGATGATCTACTTTACCGCCAAAGCGCAGACGACCAAGTACATCAATGCGAACCTGAGTTGGTTTGAGATCGGTCGGGGTGATTTGGATGGTGAATTGGTGGAAGCCTTGGATGAGGAGGGTCAATTCAAATTCCTCTTCATCGTCAATCAAGTGAAACCTTTGGATTTCTATGTCATGGAGTATCTCTCCTATAAGTATGGACGGATCTATCGTCTCTATACGACGGAGATGAATCCGATGACGGAAGATTATTTCTTCGATGCGAAGACGATTCTGACCAACCGCGTCGTGAAGGCGCGCAATATCTGCGGGTATAAGTTTTTCAATGAGTCCGGTGAATTGATCTGGATGCAGTTGCATTAAGCAAGAGGAGTCCTATGGAAAAGTCGTCGATGGATCGTCTACATGCGATTCAATTGGAAATGGCCTTGGAAGTCAAACGGATCTGCGAGAAGCATGCGATCCGGTATTTTCTCGTGGCCGGTACCTTGCTTGGCGCAATGCGTCATCAAGGGTTCATCCCGTGGGATGATGATCTGGATATCGCGATGGCCAGGGAAGACTACAACCGGTTCATCGAGGTGTGCAAGGATGATCTTTCACCTCTCTATTTTCTTCAGACGTCGAGAAGCGAAGACGAGTTTGGCTTTCTGTTTGCGAAGCTGCGCAAGAAGAATACGAAATTCGTGGAATGTAACGCACAGAACGTCAGGATCGACCATGGGGTTTTCATCGATATCTTCCCCTTCGACAATGCGCCGGATTCGATGCTCATGCGTCGCAAGCATGCGTTGGTTAACGAAGTGTTGCGACGCATCCTTCTCGCCAAACTCGGGTATTCCATCGCCAAAGAAGGGCAAATCGCGAAACAGGTCCTCTATATCATGTTGGGCTTGATTTCCCGTTTGGTATCCAAAGAGACTTTGCGGCGGTTGATCGAAGCAAACGCCACCCGTTACTTGAATCAAGAAACATCGGCCTTCGTGAATCTTGGGGGATCCTACCCGTATATGACCGAAGTCATCCCTAAAGAATGGATTTTCCCCTTTTCTTATTTACCTTTCGAGGGACAGGAACTTCCCGTTCCGTCCAACTCAAACGCGATCCTTACGCAGTTCTATGGTGAATTTAAAACGTTGCCACCCATCGGTCGAAGGCAATGCCGTCACCTGACCACCGAGATCGACTTCGGGGAGGAGAGCGATGAAGCATAAACAATTGGCGTTCAACATCGCGGCGAATTTCGTTTCCGTCATGGTATCCTTGTTGGTGAGTCTGTTGCTTACCCCCTACATCGTCGCCAACATCGGGAAGGAAGCCTACTCGTTTGTGCCGATTTCAAACAACTTCGTACAATACATGACGATCTTGACCGTGGCCATGACGTCGATGACGGCGCGTTTCGTGACCTTGTCGATGCATAAAGGGGAAGTGGAGAAAGCGAAGTCCTACTTCAGTACGGCGTTCTTCACCAACTTGTCGATCGCTTTGGTTTCTCTGACCGCCGGTTTCTTCATCGTGCTGTTCCTTGACCGGCTGATCGATATTCCCCAGGAAATCCTCGGGGATGTCCGTTTGCTGTTCATCTTCATGTTTCTGATGTTCTTCGTCAATGTCTCCACCAACATTTTCTCGGTCCCGGCGTTTAGCGTCAATCGGATCGATGTGACCGGCATGGTGACCCTGGTTTCGATCTTGGTCCGTCTGTTGGTGATCATCCTCGCCTTCGTATTCTTCCCGCCCCATGTCTACTACATCGGGCTTTCGATTCTGGCCTACATGCTGATCCAAGGAATCTTGAACTACTTCTTCTCGCGTCGACTCATGCCGGCGCTGAAAATCGAGTTCCGTCGGTTTGATTTGAAATTGGCGAAAGAACTCGGTTCTTCCGGGATATGGAGTTCGTTCAACCAATTGAGCACCGTCTTGTTGACGGGCTTGGACCTGGTCATCGCCAACGTCGTCCTGGGCGCATCGGCGGCCGGCGTGTTGGCGGTTGCGAAAACCGCCCCGATGGCGCTTCAGATGTTGGTCAACGTCGTTCCGCAGTCGTTCGCCCCGCACTTGACGATCCTGTATGCGAAAGAAAGCCGCGACGCTTTCGTCGCCGAGTTGCGTTATACCTTGAAAATCTCGGCGTTATTGACCGGTATCCCGATCGCCGGGTTCATCGTCCTCGCCCCCGTCTTCTTTCGACTCTGGGTTCCCAGCGTCGCATCGAACGAGTTGGTGGTGTTGTCGATCTTGACCTTGGGTTCGATGGTGGCAAGCTTCGGCTTGTTACCGCTACTGTATGTGTTCACGATCACCAATCGATTGAAGATCGCTTCGATGTCCGTTTTCCTTTCCGGAACCTTGAATCTGCTTCTGGTGCTTTTGCTTCTACGCTTCAGTAACCTTGGGCTTTACGCGGTGGCCGGCGTGAGCAGCGTATTGGAAAGTTTGCGTTTCCTGGTGTTCGTCCCGATGTATGCTTCGCATTGCCTGCATATTCCGAAGAAGACGTTCTATCCGTCGATCTTCCAGAATCTCTTCTATCTCGCCGTCCTGATCGTCGTCTACTTCGGGATTTCTTCGCTCCTTAACGTTTCGACGTGGAGCGGTCTTGGATTGAGCGCGCTCCTGATGGGCGTGGCGGGCTTGCTTGCGGGGAGTGTCGTGTTGATGAAGTCGGCGGATCGCGCCAGGTTAATGAAGCGGATTCCATGGATCCGCAGGAGGTAATCATATGTCCAACTTGATTGAAGACATCGTCGTCATCGTCCCGTCCTATGAACCGGACGAGAAGCTGTTGCATCTACTCCATGACTTACGCGAGGCGGGGTTCGCCCACGTTTTGGTTGTCAACGACGGCAGTTCGTCCCGCTATGACGGCTTTTTCCGACGTGCGAACACCGAATACGGCTGTCCGGTGGAGCGTCATCATGTGAATCTTGGGAAGGGCAGGGCGCTGAAGACCGCCTTCAACCGGGTTTTGAACGATTACCCGCAATGCATCGGGGCGATCACCGTGGATTCCGACGGACAACACCGTGTCAGCGATACGATCAACTGTTGCGACGCACTGCGCGAACATCCCGACGCGATGATTTTCGGCGTACGGAGTTTCCTTTCCAATAAGGAAGATTTCATCCCCTTGAAAAACAGGCTGGGCAACATCTTGACCAGCGTCATCCTGAAGACACTGACCGGTATCGCCGTGAGCGATACCCAGACGGGTCTGCGGGCGTTTTCGCGTGAAACCCTGAAGAAGATCCTTCCGTTGAAAGGCGAGCGTTTCGAATATGAGATGAACATGCTGATCGAGACCCGTGAATTGGGCATCAAAATCATCGAAGTCCCCATCCAGACCGTCTATATCGATGACAACGCGTCTTCCCACTTCAATAAGATCCTGGATTCGGCGCGCATCTATTCTCTGTTCGCCAAGTTCCTTTTTGTTTCCCTTTCATCGTTCGTTTTGGACATTACGTTATTTTCCATCTTTGTCTCTCTCCTGAAAGGATATTCCGTCACGGAATATATCCTGTTCGCGACCCTCGGGGCGCGCCTTCTTTCCGCCACCTACAACTTCGAAATGAATCGTAAGCAAGTGTTCAAGTCCGCCGAAGGGCGAAAGACGACGCTTTGGAAATACGTCGTTCTTGCAGCCTTGATCATGCTTCTTTCCGCCTTGGGAGTAAGAACGTTCTACGGTATCCTCAAACTCGATGAAACGATCACCAAAGTGTTCGTCGACCTCGTCTTGATGATTCTGAGTTTCCAACTGCAACGGGAATGGGTATTTAAGAAAAACTAGGGGGAACCACCATGTTGACGCTATCGTTCGTGTTCTTTACGCTTCTTTCGCTTTCCTGGTTCTTCGCGATCCTGACCCATCGACGGTTGGAGGAAACCCTCCCGTTTTCTTTCTTCTTCATCATCCTGTCCGCCTATCTCCTTGCGGTCATGGGTTTTCTGGCGTATCTTGCGCCGCTTCTCTTCATCGCTTCGACATCCGCGCTTTCTTTCATCCTGTTTGTCTACGTTTCACGCCCTGCGGATCGATCGTCGATCCGCGCTTCATGGTTTAGCGTCTCCGTCTTGCTTTTCCTTCTTCTGAGTCTCTTTGTCATCCTCTACAACCGAGGCCGCCTATTCACGCTTTGGGATGAGTTCTCGCATTGGGGGCTTGTCGCCAAGAATACATTCTATCTGGACGGATTCGCGATCGGGGAGCGTGCCAATACCGTTTTCCAGGACTATCCGCCGGCGATGGTGCTCTTGCAGTACTTCTTCACCTCGTTGGACCAAACGTTCTTTGAGGCGCATGTATTGCAGGCCAACGCCGTTTTCTCCATTACGTTGCTGATTTCGATGTTCAGCGGTCTACGCATGAAGTGGGCTAGACCTTTCTTCATCTTGGTATCGATGATCCTTGTCATCTGGTTCTATCCCTCCCATTTCAAACAACTCTATGTGGACGGGATGCTTGCGATCCTTTTCGCCTACATGATGGTCCGCATCGTCGACCCTCGTCCATGGGACTTGTTTCGCTGGATCGAAATCGCGTCCGTCGGCGCGGTGCTCACATTAACCAAGGCTTCCGGTTTCTTCCTCGCCCTGCTTGCCCTCTGCATCGTCCTTCTTATGTTTTCCAAAGACAAGAAGATCCCGTTTTTCGTTTCTTTATCGGTTATCTTGTCCGCTAAGTTTTCTTGGTCCTCGATCGTATCGGGATTGGGGAAACATTTCGATGTTTCCGCAATCCGTCTTTCCGACATCCTCGACTTCTTTCTCCTCAAAGCCCCTTCATATCGCTACGACACGTTGCGGAATTTCCTCTCATCCCTGATTTTCGAACCCATGGTGTTCTTTACCAAAAAACTCGGTTTCGGTGGGATCGGAGTCTCGCATCTTTTGTTTATCCTGATTCTCATCTTTTTGATTCAGCGATACATCCGATCAAAAAACCTGATCAGGATTTCACGCTTCCTGGGTTTCTTCTTCATCCTCTATGCCTTCTCTTTGCTTTTCATGTACATGTTCACCTTCTCGGAGTATGAGTCGGTCCGACTGGCTTCGTTTGACCGGTATCTTTCGACGTTCGTCCTTGCGTTCGCGCTTCTGTTTCTTTATTGGGTGGCTGCTTTGACGGCGCCCTTCCTGGATTCGCTTTTCACCAAGCTCACCTCGAACAAGTACATCCTCTTCCCCCTGATCGCCGTCTTCCTCGTCGCATCGATCTTGCTTTCAAACCGTATCCTAGGCTTCATGAACGGTTGGCGGTCCACGATCAGTCAGCGGGCTCCCTATGCGGGGATCGATTTCTATCAGAGTGTCTTCGAAGAAGGGGATACGGTCTATGTCATCGCCCAACACACCAACGGGTATCCGTATTGGGTGGTGCGCTATAATCTGACCCCGGTCAAGACGCAAAACGGGTTCGGGTCGTGGAGTCTGGGTGAAGCCTATGACGCAAGCGACGCCTGGCATCGCGAAATCACGCCCGAAGCTTGGGCAAAAGAACTCGCCGAAGAGTTCACGTATGTCTATCTGCAGGAAGTGGATGAACGGTTCATGGATGAATTCGGATCGTTGTTTGAATCCAAAGAGAAAATCACCCGGTCCACCTTGTATGAAGTCAAGGTCTCCGGGGCGGATGTGACATTGGAAGCGGTCGTTGTATTGCTTGACGCGAAGCGATGAACCGTCGGTAGACATCCGATCCATGAAGGGTTACCACTCAAGGTAGTATCTTGAGGATTGGTGAAAAGTATCATAAAATCCAACTCAAAATATGCATTTTCGCTTGAAAATCCCATCATTCTGGGATAAAATAAAAATGCTCTTGTGTCTCGAAAATTCCGAACAATAATCTTCGGAGCTAGACCGGACTTTCCCCCCCACCCATAAGCCGGTCTACTACATAAGAGAGATCCCACCTCCCCCCCCACATTGAGGTGGGATTTTTTTTGGTCATTCGTTGGTATGAATCATTTTCAATTAAATATCCGTTCACTTCCCACGCATTGTGTGTTTATTGAAACGTCATTATCCCCTATTATAGGAATAACTTCGTGGGGAAGCGAAGTGTGGGGAAAACTATAACCAAACGCACCACACGGAGGATTTCTTTGTGTGCTGCAAAAAACGACAGCGCACACTGTCGTTTTATTTAGCAGGGGAATCAGATTTTTGTGCGTATAAGGAGGTGTTACCATAAAAAACTGGCATGTCCTTCAAGTTCTTGAGGGGAAAGAAGAAAAGATCCTTGGGAAAATCAACTGTGATTCGAATTTCAATGCGTTCATTCCGATGCGAGCCATATTCCATCGTAAATGCGGAATATCGACGAGAGTCGTTTTGCCGCTATTCGAAGGGTATGTGATTGTAGAAACAGACTTGGATTATGTGGAGTACAAATCCTATGCGAATGCATATATAAAGCCTTTGGACGGCGTCCTGAGGTTATTGGAACAAGATGTTATCGGATCTGAATCGATACTCCCGCATGAACGGACATTCATTGAAAAGTTTACAAGTTCTAGCAGAGTTATCGAACCCTCATATGGGATTATACAAGAAGACAAGGTAAAAATCATCGAAGGTCCTCTTGCAGGACGTGAAAGAGAAATCATCCGCATTGATCGACATAAGCGATTGGCAGAAATCTGTGTGAATATGTTCGGGGAAGTTCATAGATTGAAGTTATCATGCGAAATATTGCCCAGTTCTAATAAGAATCACTCCGCAATCGTTGTTTAGGCACGTTGCGGCAAATTTTTGTTATGAAGCATGTGTGTTTGTCCATAGTATCAAAATATTAACATTGAAAAGATAGTATAAGGTATCGAAAATAATGCGCCATTTATTCGATATATTGAACATCAGGATTGATTCAAATCAAGCATGGCTTATGAACCAGAAGAAAATATTGACATGAAATCGAATACGTATGATATCATTATTGAGTTAATGGTTATTGGCATATTGCCATTATCGATTGATAAACCTTTAGACCAAATTGTTATGCAAAGTGAGTAAAAATGATTTATCAAGTGGAGGAAAACCATGACAGAATCGAACAGTAATTTAAGAGTGTTGCTGGTATCGCCATTACCTCCTCCGGCAGGAGGGATAGCATCATGGACAAAAGAATTCCTAGTTTCAGCTAAGGAATTTGGTATCAGTGTTGATATAGTCAATATTGCAGTTACTGGGAGGCGAAAAGAGAATATCAACTCTAAAGCAAGCATTTTAGATGAGATATTTCGAACTTTAAATGTAATTTTCAAACTTCAAAAGAAAATCTCATTTTATAGACCCACAGTTGTTCATTTAAACACGCCTTGCGGGAAAATGGGCATTTTTAGGGACTATTTATGCGCTCAAATCATTCGACTTAATAAAGTAAAACTTGTTGTACACTATAGATGCAATATTGAAGACCAGATTGGTAAAAGGAAACTTCAATCCCTGGCTTTTCGTAAGTTAGCAAATTCCGCTACAATCAATCTAGTTTTGAATTCGACTTCGAAGAGTTTTTTAGAGAGCGAAACCAGGTTAAAATCTCGGATCATCGCTAATTTTATCGAAGATGATTTTCTAATCAACGTTGATAAACCAATCTCGGATAGCATCCGAAGAATATCGTTTATTGGACATATTAAAAAATCGAAAGGTATTCATGAGATTATCGAAGTTGCGAGAATGACACCTAATATAAAGTATAGCCTAGCTGGTCCGGTATCAGATGTATCAATTGAGCTAGATTGTCCCGAAAATATTGAGTTTTTAGGAATAATTAACAAAGATGAAGTCAAGTTGTTGCTAGACGAATCAGATGTTTTTCTTTTCCCAACACACTCTGAAGGATTTTCAAATGCATTGTTAGAAGCGATGGCTAGAGGAGTTCCGATTATTACGACATCAGTCGGAGCAAATCAATCAATGATCGAAGACCATGGCGGTGTATTGGTTAATACGATGGAAGTCGAATCTATACTTGAGGCTATCAATGCTCTTGAAGAAATAGATAAGAGAATTGAAATTTCGAAATGGAATGTTGAAAAGGTTAAGAAAAGCTACAAGGCAAACGAGGTGTTTGGGAATTTGCTAATGATTTATAAGTCTGTTGAAACGAAACAGGGGGAGAACCAATTTGAGCTGCATCGAGAAAATTTGTAGAAGAGAAGAAAAAATATCTGTAATCGGTCTTGGATATGTCGGTATGCCGATTGCAGTCGCTTTTTCAAAAGTCGCCGATGTTATCGGGTTTGATATTAGCGAAGCAAAGGTAAACTTATATAAGAACGGGATTGATCCAACAAACGAGGTAGGGAATGATGCGATCAAAAACTCAACCGTTAAATTTACTTCTGACGAGAATGAACTAAAGAATTCAGTATTTCATATCGTTGCCGTACCAACTCCGGTTAATCCAGATCATACACCTGACCTAAGACCAATAGAATCAGCCAGCCAAATCGTTGGTAGAAATTTAGTCAAAGGAGCAATCGTTGTTTTTGAATCGACGGTATATCCAGGGGTAACCGAAGAAATATGTGTCCCAATTCTAGAAGAAGTTTCGGGATTGAAATGTGGAATTGACTTCAAGGTTGGGTACTCACCCGAAAGAATCAATCCCGGGGATAAGGTTCATCGATTGGAATCCATAATCAAGGTGGTATCTGGAATGGATCAAGAGTCACTTGATACTATCGCAAGTGTGTATGAATTGGTAGTTGCAGCGGGGGTATATCGCGCCCATTCAATTAAAGTCGCTGAAGCTGCAAAAGTAATTGAAAATTCACAAAGAGATATTAATATTGCATTTATGAATGAACTTTCCATTATTTTCAACAAAATGGGCATTGATACAATCGAGGTTCTAAAGGCAGCTGGAACGAAATGGAATTTCCTGCATTTTTATCCCGGACTCGTCGGCGGACATTGTATAGGTGTTGATCCATATTACTTAACATATAAAGCGGAACAGTTAGGCTATCATTCACAAATAGTTCTCGCGGGGCGAAGGATTAATGATGACATGGGGAAATATGTCGTTGAAAATTTAATAAAAAATCTGATTAAGGCGAATATTTCAGTCAAGACCGCGAAAGTAGCTATTCTTGGATTTACGTTCAAAGAAAATTGTCCCGACACTCGCAATACCCGCGTCATTGACATTGTTAATGAGCTCAGGGAATATGGATTGGAGCCAGGGATCTATGATCCAGAGGCCAACAATCAGGAAGTGGTACACGAGTATGGGTTGAAGTTAAGTCCATTAAGCGATATCGAGAATATGGATGCGATCATTATCGCCGTAGCGCATAGCGAGTTCCTAAACCTCACTCAGGCTGATTTCAATCTGATGTTTAAAAAAACATCGAATGAAACCAGAGTAATTCTGGATGTTAAGGGAATACTAAATCGAGCTCAATATGAGGAATTGGGATATCATTACTGGCGGTTATAGAAAGGAAGAATGTCAATGGGTTACGAAAACATTGAATTCGCTAAAGACTCCACATTTCTTGTCACTGGGGGTGCTGGATTTATCGGATCAAACTTATGTGAAGTATTGCTGAATCGCGGGTATAAAGTTAGGTGCTTAGACAATCTTTCAAATGGGAAGCAAGAGAACATAGATTTATTCATTAATCACGAAAACTACAGGTTCATATATGGTGACGTCAGGGATTTGCAGACTTGCCTTGATGCTTGTGCTGGTGTCGATTATGTATTGCATCAGGCAGCGTGGGGGAGTGTACCACGCAGCATTGAATTTCCCTTGATTTATGAAGAAATCAACATTCGTGGAACGCTTAACATGTTAGAGGCAGCAAGACAAAATCATGTTAAGAAATTCGTATATGCTTCAAGCTCATCGGTTTATGGAGATGAACCAAATCTACCTAAACGTGAAGGAAAAGAAGGTAATTTGTTGTCACCATATGCCGTAACAAAAATGGTTGATGAAATGTATGCAAAGCTATACTCTAGTTTGTATGGACTTGACACTTATGGGTTAAGATACTTCAATGTATTTGGCAAAAGACAAGATCCGTATGGTGCATATGCCGCAGTCATACCGAAATTCATAAAATTACTTATGAACAATGAACAACCTACAATAAACGGTGATGGAAAACAAAGCAGAGATTTTACATACATTGAAAATGTGGTTGAGGCGAATTTAAAGGCATGTAAAGCATCCAGTGATATTGCTGGTGAGTCATTTAATATCGCTTATGGTGGCAGGGAGTATTTAATTGATGTATATCATTCAATATGTTCGGCACTAAATGTCGATATTGAGCCGTTGTATGGATCAGAAAGAGGCGGAGATATTAAACACAGTAATGCAGATATTTCTAAGGCGCGTACACACTTGGGATATGATCCTCGTTGGAGTTTTAGTGAGGGTATCAAAACCGCAATTGAGTGGTATAAATTGAACCTTTAGGAATATCACATTGAGTAATGTCTGACTTGGTCTCGAAAGTCTACAGAAGGAGAAAAATATGAGAGTACTTCTCAAATTGATTTTTATTTTAAGTCAAACCAGCTACAAGGCCTTTTACAAACTTATTGTCATGCCCATGAAGAAATCTATGTTTGCAAAATGTGGGAAAGATGTATATATTGGTCGGGGTAGTAAATTTGTTTATGAAAATGTCTATTTAGGTAATCATGTTTCAATTGGAGCTGATGCGAATTTCATTTGTGGAATAGCTAGAATATTTATTCATGATTATGTTGTTTTAGGTCCGAGAGTATTTATTATTGCAGGCAGTCATAGAATTGACGTTGTTGGCAAGAGAATAGTTGATAGTGATGAAAAATTACCAGAAAACGACCAGGATATCATAATTGATGAAGATGTTTGGATTGGTGCGAATGTAATTATACTCAAGGGTGTAAGAATTGGTAGAGGTAGCGTTATCGCTGCAGGTAGTATTGTAACTCGAGAAGTGTTACCCTACTCTGTTTATGCTGGTGTGCCTGCGAGGAAAATTAAGGATAGATTCACTATTAAAGAAATTCAAGAGCATGAGAGAATTTTGGAGGCTAATTGTAACTAAAGGAGAATCTGATGAAAGCTGTTATCGTAACTTACAATAAGTTTCCGAATGGAGATGCTGGGTCAACTAGAGATTTTATGTTTGCGAGAATGCTAAAAGAAAAGCAATTTGATGTACTTGTCATTGGAATGGGAATAAGTATGGGGAAAGAGAAAAAATTCTATGAAGGAATTGAATATACAAGTCTAAGGACTAAAAGCAAAAACACATATTCAAAGTTAATGAGTTTCATTCAATATGGTTGGACATTGATTAACTATCTAGGGAAGTATTCCCGAAAGGAAAAAATCGACATTTTGTGGATTGTGGGGTTACCAATCCATGCGGCATTGATGTTAAAATCTTTCGCAAAGAGAAGTAAAATAATTCTCGTTCATGACAGTGTTGAATGGTATTCACCTAATCAGTTTTCATTAGGTGTACTTTCACCATCTTTTATTTCAAAAGAGATTAATAATCGATTTATAATTGACAAATCCTTTATTGTAATAGCAATTAGTAAATACCTAGAGAAGTATTATTCCGATAGAAGTATCAGAACCATCAGAATACCTGTGGTCATGGATATGAGGGAAGTTACACTTTCCATTCCTAAAGTAGATACTTCAACAAAAATCAAGATTATGTATGCTGGATCACCTGGTAAAAAAGACTTTCTTGGTTATATTTTAGAAGGTGTTTGCTTATTGACTGATGAACAACTTGAGAAACTGGAGTTTACTATAATGGGAATTGAAGAATCTCGAATAAATGAGTTATTTAGGAATAGAATTAGTGACTTATCTAGAATAAAGAAAAGTCTATTTATATTAGGGAAAGTTCCTCGAGAAGTCGTACTTGATAACCTAAAACTATCAGATTTCTCAGTTTTACTTAGGTCATCGAAACAAAGATATGCAAAAGCAGGTTTTCCAACAAAAGTTGTTGAGAGTTTATTGGTGGGCACTCCGATCATTTTGAACTTAACATCTGATTTGTCCGATTATATTACAGATGGAGAAAACGGTATCGTGGTTGAAGATTGTTCTCCAAAGCAGTTTTATCTAGCCCTACAGAGAGCAATGATCACAGATTTCACGACGAGACAAAAGATGAGGATAATGGCACGTAAATCATTTGAAGCCAATTTTGATTACAGGTTGTACATTGAAACACTTGAAAGTATTACGAGTATAATATAAAGCATGTGGATTAGAATGAGGTTTATACTTTAACTTCATTTTCCTGATTTCTGAAGTAACTGAAGGGATATTTAGTGTTATGAAAAAAGACAAAATACTTTTGATCTTATATGTGGTATTGAATTTACTAATTCTTTCTATTATAGGGATTTGTAATCAAAATTTCAATTTGGTTACATATTTTTCTTTACTCCAAATAATACTATCAATACTGCTGATTTCACATGTTAATAAAAGATTTTTATCTATTCCTATCATTTTCCTTTCGTTATCTTATTTATTTCATTTTGGACAATCAATAATTATTTCATTTGGATTTAATGATGTTTATGCATATAAAAGTGTTTTTTCAACATCTTCACTTGGACTATATATGCAGGCAGAGTACTTTGCGATGGTCTCGCATTTTTTCGTAACAATTGGGTTAGTGAATGGCAAACAATTCCTCCACAATTATATGCAATTTAAAAAGGAAGATAGAAAATCGCTAAGTAGAATTGCAACAATTGCACTAATAGTGATATCAGTCAGTATCTTGCCAATGCTATATTTAGATTTTATCAAATTGTTGGCTGTAATTAATTCTGGATACCTTAGTACATATGATACATACATGTCCGGTATTAATAAATACTTGTCTTTCTTTGCTCAATTTGCTAGACCAGCTATAGCAATGCTATTAATTAGTCATAAAAACGATACAAAAAGGGCGACAATATTATATGTTTTTGCATCATTATACTTGTTTCTTGTCATGTTATCTGGTGACCGAAGTACGAACATGATTTACTTTATAACGTATTCATTTATATATTTCAGGCTAGTTAAAGAACTTAAATTGAAGACGATTCTTGTTTTAGCAGTTGGCGGATATTTCTTATTGGGTTTTGTTAGCACAATTTCAGTGTTTAGGGATGGTTCAAGTTTTACGCTTGATTCATTTATCTATTACTTTCGACATAGATCAAATGACGGTGTTTTCTACTCCATATTGAGGGAATTTGGAGGAACTATCAAAACTTTGGTTTATTCAATTCGATTTACTCCAAGCTATTCAAACTATAACTTTGGATTAACTTATATCCTAAGTTGGTTTGGAGTATTACCGAAACTTCCAGATTTTCTTTCTGAGTTTCTTATTATACATTTTACTTTCACAAGATCTTTTCCCGCAACGTATCAGGGATCTTTGGGCGGATCATATCTTGGAGAGTTGTACTATAATTTCGGATGGCTAGGTTGCATTATGTCGGTGATTGTTGGATATTTCATTGGTTCCGTTAATAATCTAGCTGAGTTTTCAATAAAGAAAAAAGATTGGTTGATACTTTCGTTAATTATGGTACTATTTCCAAGTATAATTCTGTGGGTGCGAGGGTATTTTGTGGAATTACTATTTAAGTTCTTTTGGTTGAGTTTGTTTTCTATATACCTTTATAAATACGGAGAACGTTATGCGATTTTTAGATGGATACTTTCGAAGTATGAACAAACACTTAAACCGCAGGGGGAATAATTCACTAAAGCATTGATTTCAATAGTTGGTAAGGAGTTAAAAATATGAAAGAATTAACAGTCTATGAATAAGAACAATAGTTTCATAAAGAATGTTATTGGTTTTTCCATTCCTACTTGGATAAGTTTTGTAATAAGTTTCCTATCAACTCCAATTATAACTAGATTGTTTGTCCCTGCGGAAATGGGCAGAATTAATCTATTTAGTACTATCTTGAATTTATTGATGCTTATCACGTTTTTAGGATTTGACCAAGCGTTTGTTCGATTTTACAAGGAGTTACCTGGCAAGTATACTAAAAATGAGTTTTTTACTTTTGCACTTTCTTCATCACTGATATTTGGAATACTCGTTAGTACGGTTGTTTTGGTAATGAGTGATTTCTTCTCATTACAAATAAGCGGAACAGAGAACTTCCTTATTAGCGCATGTCTTTCAGTGTCTGTAATAACAAACATTATTTTAAAGTATCTAAATGTCTACAGTCGTATGGAACGGAATATAGTTCTTTACTCCATTCAAACCATAAGTATAACAATTGTAGGCAAAATTTTCTTTGTTATTGTTGCATTGTGGAACCCAAGTCATGAGAATGCAATAATCGCACTAACATTAGGTTATCTTGTTTTGTCTGTTGTCTTTTCTTTGGTTAAGAAAGAAGCATTTGCTAAAATTACGTATTTCGATAAATCTAGTGCAATTTCACTAGCCAAATTCGGGATTCCGCTCATTCCTGTAACTGTTTTAGCATGGATGAACAATTCAATACCGCAATTCATGCTAAAAGAGTTTGTGGATTACTCTGCGATAGGCATTTATACAAATGCAGTAGCAATCGCCAACACAATGAACTTGATTCAAACTGGCTTCAGCATCTATTGGATTCCATATGTTTATGCAAACTATCGTGATAATCCTAAGCAAATTCAAAAAATACATAGATATGTTACGTTTCTTATGTGTACTGCTGGAATATTCCTTATATTCTCTCAAAATGTTATTTATTTACTACTCGGTGAGGCTTATAGATCTAGCAAGATTTTCTTTCCGTTTCTTTTACTTTCACCGATAGCATTTACTATTGCAGAAACCACTGGTATTGGAATTGGAATATCTAAACGAAGCTATCTTAATATTTTCAGTTTTTCAGCTAGTACATTTACAAACATTTCTGTATCTCTTTACTTGATACCGAGAATCGGAATACATGGAGCAGCAATTAGTTCTGGAGTTGCTGCATTAGTTTTACTATTAGTAAAAACATTCATTGGTGAAAAGTACTACGTAACAATTACGAATTATTTCCAAACACTTGGATCTATCTCAACCATTGTAGCTGCCACGATTGTAAACTATTTTATTTTTTCAAACTCACTCTTGAAGTATTCACTTATAATTGGATTGGCATTACTATTGGTTTTAATTAACAAAGATATTGTCAGTGAATTATTTAATATTATAAAACCGCACTACACTTCAAGAAGAAAAAGGCTCTAATGTTGGGATGCAGCATTTAGAAACCATTATTTTGCACACGATTGAAGGGAGATAAAATGACCAAATTACTTATTATAATACCAGCATTTAAGCACGGGGGAACTAACAAGAGTTTACAAAACATGTTAGGTTTTCTAAGCGATAAATATGAGATCAGTATTTTTTCTTTATCGCATATTGGACATTACAAGAGGATTTTTCGTAATTTTGAAATACTCAGCGCACATCCCGCACTTAGTTTGATTTATGATGATTTTGGTAAGCTAGACTTTAGAAATGAATCGTTCCTTGAATCATTTAGTAAACTTTGCAAGAAGACTTATCGAAAAGTATTTAAGATTATGCTCGGTAAAAATGGGTTGGATGTTATTCAAAAAAAAGCAATAAAAAGAATAAATGAAAATAAGTTTGACGTAATTATTGCAATGCAAGAAGGATATACGACCCAATTTGTTTCGAAATTTAAAACGAATAAAATCGCTTGGGTTAGGAGTGATTACAGTGAGTACCAAAAGGTGATTGGACGAGATGAAGGGGATATTTACAAAGAATATAATAGTGTCATTTGTGTATCTGAATATACGAAAAACATATTTCTGGAATATTATCCATTTCTTAAAGAGAGGTGCTTTGGAATTCACAATATGATTGATTATGAAGCTATTATTAATTTCTCAAGAAGTAATGATAATATTGACGAAAGGTTTTCGAGCGATGAATTCACAATATTATCAATCGGAAGGTTAAGCCAAGTAAAGCGATTTGACTTGATACCCATTGTTGCTAAGGAGCTCAATGATGATGGATTTATTTTCCGATGGTACATTATTGGTGGAGGGGAAGAATACAATAATTTGACCAAAATCATTAAAGATAATAAAATTGGTAGTCGTGTGATTTTACTTGGGCAAAAAAACAACCCATATCCATATATCAAATCGTCAAATCTTGTTGTAGTGACATCATATTCGGAAGCGTGCCCTAACGTTCTTAATGAAGCTAAGATTCTTCAGGTTCCTATTCTTTCAACTGATTATGGATCTGCATATGAGTTCATTTCGAATTCGTTTGATGGAGTAATCGTATCGAAGGAAGATCTCAAACACGAAATTGCTAATCTGATTATTAATGAGGATCGGTACAATAGAATTAAGAACAATTTGAAAGATTTCAAATATACCAACGAACAAATTATCAACAATATTACATCCATTATTGACGATTTATCGAAAATGTAAGTGTGAATCCATGATTAAATTTTTAATAGAAATGGCGAAAATACTGTCAACTAGATTAAATTAATCAAGTTCTATATAAATAAATAGTGTCATTGTTATGAGTATTAATGTAATATATAGAATGAAAGGTTTAATGATATGAAATTTCTACGAAAAAATATACTTAGCGTTGTAGTAGTTTTTGCTTCACTGTTCTTGATCCTTGCATTAGTTTACAACACATTTGTCCCGACGATTGTGGTGTTCATTCTTGGTGTAATTGCATTTCTATCGCTAACGATAGGAATAAAGATGTTTCCAAAAACGTTGAAAATTGTAGTAACCGTGATTTTTGTGTCGATTTCAGGTTTTCTCTTCTATACTCAGTATTCCGCTGAAAGAGTGATTAATTATACGGAAACAGAAACAAGTATAATCACGTTTGTTGTTATGAAAGATAGCAATATGAAAACAATAGATGATGCCAAAGGGGCTACATTCGGTTCATCACAAACGATGGATAGTCTGACGGAAACGTTTCTAGTTGACCAACTCAATACTAAAATCGGAAACTACACTTGGGAATCCGTTACAGACGATCAATCGAATATGGAATTGCTTTACAGTGGAGAGGTCGACATCCTTGTACTCGACAATTCGATGAGAGATTACCTATTAGAACTAGATCCGGAGTTTGAAACGAGAACAAAAATCATCTGGACGGTTGAAAAGTCGACTATCAAGGAAGTGATAGTGAAGGAAGTCGATATTGCTAAAAAGCCCTTTATTGTCTTAATCAGTGGAATTGATATCGCCGGATCAATCAATTTGCGTTCCAGAAGCGATGTCAACATTCTGATGGTGGTTAATCCACTTACGAATAAAATCCTTACGATAAGTATTCCAAGAGATACTTATACGCCTTTGGGATGTAAGACAGGTAAATATGACAAGCTCACTCATTCTGGTATTTATGGTGTGAATTGCACAGTAAAAACAATCGAGAATTTATTGGGTATCGATATAAATTATTATGTTCGGGTTAATTTCACTTCACTGACAAAGTTGATCGATGTTACTGGGAACATCAATGTTTACTCCAAATACAGTTTCACGACTGAAGATGGAACACATTTCAATTCGGGAATGAATTCCATGAATTCAGCAGAAGCTCTAACATTCTCTCGCGAGCGTCATGCATTTGAATCCGGGGATATTCAACGCGGCTTGAATCAACAAGAAGTGATTAAGGGAATTATCAACAAGCTGTTAACACCTTCAACATTCACAAAAATCGAGGGGATTATCAAAGCGGTTGGGAATAGTGTCGATACGAACATTACGACGGATGACTTGTCCAAATTGATCAAGAAGCAAATTAACAACAATAAAGCTTGGGATATCACGACTTCGAATTTATCGGGTGTTGCAGCAATGAAACCAACGTATAGTATGGGTAGTCGCTTATTATATGTCATGATACCAAGTCAGACATCACTGGTCCAGGTTAAGCAGAATATCGAAACATTTATGAAAATTGCGAATTAAAATAATGGAATTCAATAAACGCTATGAGTAATAATTAGAACTATCATAAACTAACGTGTGGTTTAATAAGTGCTCTATATGTTATAGCACTACAAGATAAAGTGTGGTTTGGAAAAGCACGCTATAAAATTCAGTGTGGGCGAAAGAGAAGAAGGCTCAAAAATCCTTCTCTTTTCATATACTGAAGTTAGGCGGTTAGATATTGCATAGAATATTTTAGGATTCAGAGCGCAGAGGACACGTTTCCTCCTTAGTGATATCTTTTGGTTATAAACTTAAAGCTTGGACGGATTATTTATTTGCCCATACGATATTTAGGCTAGTATAAGATAACGTGTGGTTTTGAAAAAGCACGCTATAAATACTAGAAATAGCGTAGTCGGCAGGGCTCATGAGTTAAGTCGATTTTCAATTGTTCAGCATATTGATTACTCGGAAGGATCTCGGATTTAGGTAAATGTACCCAAATTAGATGGATTTGATACAAATCATAAAGCAATGCGAAAAAAACTAAATTCTTGTTGAGGTGGAGGGAGGTAAACGTTAAACTGATAATAACTGGAAACTATGGAGGAAACATGAGAAAGATAATCCGAATGTTTGGAATCATCGCATTGATTCTCTATTTGAATGGATGTGCCGCGAAACCTAAACCCACGGAACCGGTCGAAGCGTTCTTGACGGCGCTGAAGGCGGATATCAATTCAGAATTCGACGATACGCTTTACTTTACGGAAGAAGTGACGACCTTCGATACGTTCAACCAGATCGAAGAGAATCCGGACACGCCCCTTGAACTGCAGACGAAACTCACGGAGATGCTGAAGGCGTTTGAATACAAGATCATTTCCGAGACGGTGGATAACGACAAGGCGGTCGTCGTGGTCGAAGTGAAAACCCATGACTTGGGCGGATTGTTTACGGAATGGGTAACCCTCATCTTCACGAAAGCTTTCGAAATGGCGATGAACGGTGCGACGGAAGAAGAGATCGAAGCGGTGTTCATCCAAGATTTCCTCACCTTGGCCGAGAAGTCCGAAATGGACCTCCTCAAGACGGTCGAGGTCAAGTTGACCTTGGTCGACGGGAAATGGCTGATGGACGGCGGGGATGCGAATCGGTTGCTCTTCAATGCGGTGACGGGGGATTTCCTGTCGTTTGCTGAAGAGAACCCGATCTTCGAAGAAGGAACGGCTGAATAAGAAAAGGCTCTAAGTCAAATGTTGGGGTGACCCGATAAAATGTCAAAGAGTGAACGAAGGAATTCTCAGAGATGGGGATTCCTTTTTACTGGAAAGCAAGGAGGATGCGGGTTCTGAAACGATCGAAGTTGCGAAGCCCGAAGGCGTTACGTTTAATGACTTTGATTTTATTATTACAGCCCTCAGTGATGCCATTCGAATAGGGATAGACAAAGGCGTTAAGGATGGGTTTCTTCCAATTGCGATACGCACGTGTCGCGGTTTTAAACTCCGGAATTCCAGAAGCGTCAGCTTTCTTAATCCACTCATCCAACTGTTGGCGCGCGGTTTCAAGGTCATGGGTGTCTTGAACCATCTGGAGGAGTTCTTCCTTGAGTTCGTAAGCTTTCTTTAGATCCGGAATGTATTCAAGCATTCGATCGCGTTGTCTCACTTCGTTGATCGTGTCTGTGACGCGAAGGTGGGATGCCCGCTTGAGAAGAACGGAACGACTCTTTTTGAAGTAAACCCTCAGGCTGTCAGGCAAATCCTTCTGAATCCGTTTCCGAACGTTCTCCAGGCTCCACATCGCTTGACGGACAAGATGGAACCGATCGATGATGATGGTCGCCTTCGGGAAGATCTGACGGAGAACGGTATAATAGACAAACCACATATCAATGACGATGAATTTGACGTTTTCCAGCTGTCCGGTGTGCTGATATTTCCGAAAATGGTGGGTTAAGGTGGCTTCCGTGCGATTACAGAGGATATCAATTGGCTTTGAGGCGGTCAGATCCGTCAAGATGCAATGATACTTCGTCCGATTGGTGTTCCCGCGGAACTCATCGATTCCGAGGACTTCAGGTAGTTTGGGAAGCGGGGGTGACACGGCATCCAGGACGCGTCGAATGCGCATGGTGGACGTCGTGAGACGCTCGGCGATTGATTTTTGCGAATCCACAGAATGAAGTTCCTGGAAGAGGCGAAGAAAAAATCGGTTTGTCGTATGGGCATAGCGGGGAAGAAAATCATTTTTCTCGAAGAATCGCTTACCGCAGGTTGGGCAGCGGTAACGTCGTTTTCGATAGAGGAGATACGTGGGTTTATTGTAGAGCGGAACGTCTAGAACCTTCTGTTCACGGTAGTCGTGCACATAGCGTGTACTCGTCCCACAACAGGGACAAGTATGACCTTGGATCGGCACTTCGAGATGGATGTAATTTGCTTCGCCTTCTGTTTGGAGTTCGACGACTGAGACACCTTTTAGTTCCATGAGTTTTATGATATTATCGTTGATAGACATAAGAGTGTTTCCTTTCAATGTGGTGTGACAATTACATTTTATCGGAAACAACTTCTTATGTCCTTTATTTTTTGTTTTGGACCTTCACCCCAACATTTATTCTAGAACCTAAGAAAAACCGCGGTACGATTTGAAGTGTACCGCGGTTTTTTTATAGGATCCCCTGCGCCTTCATGGCCATCGCGACTTTCTCGAAGCCGGCGATGTTGGCGCCAAGTACCAGATTCATCGGATCGTCGAAGGCCTCGGCGGTCCGTTTTGCGTTATCGTAGATTTTCGACATGATCTCCTTCAACTTCGCATCCACTTCCTCGAAGGTCCAAGAGAGACGAAGACTGTTCTGGCTCATTTCCAATCCCGAGGTGGCGACGCCACCCGCATTGGCGGCTTTGCCCGGACCGAAGAAAACATGGTTCTTCAGGAACAGTTCGGTGGCTTCCAGGGTGGTCGGCATATTCGCGCCTTCCGCCACGACCTTGCATCCGTTATCGATCAAAAGACGTGCACTTTTTCCATCGAGTTCACCCTGGGTCGCGCAGGGCAGGGCGATGTCGCAAGGGATCGACCAGATGTCCATGCTTCCTGGATGAAACGAAGCGGTGGGGACGTGATCCAAATATTCCTTGATCCGTCCGCGTTTGACTTCCTTGAGTTCCTTGACGATGTCCAGGTTGATCCCGTTATGATCCAGGATATAGCCTTCCGAATCGCTGCAGGCGAGCACTTTGGCGCCAAGTTGCTGGGCTTTCTCGATCGCATAGATCGCCACGTTGCCCGACCCTGAAACCACGACGGTCTTGTTTCTCAGTTCCATCTGCACATCCTGAAGCATCCGCTCCACGAAATACACCAGACCGTAGCCGGTGGCTTGCGTACGGACCAACGACCCGCCGTAGCCCAAGCCTTTCCCGGTGAAAACCCCTTGGGTATGGATATCGCGTATTTTCTTATAATAGCCGTAAAGATAGCCGATCTCGCGGCCGCCGACCCCGATATCGCCCGCCGGGACATCGATGTCCGCACCGATGTGGCGTTGCAACTCGGACATGAACGCTTGACAGAAACGCATGACTTCGCCGTCCGATTTGCCCTTGGGGTCGAAATCCGACCCGCCTTTGCCGCCGCCCATGGGGAGCGTCGTCAGGGCGTTCTTGAAGACTTGTTCGAACCCGAGGAACTTGATGATGCTGGCATTGACGCTGGGATGCAGGCGAAGACCGCCCTTATAGGGACCCAAGGCCGAATTGAACTGGACGCGGAACCCGCGGTTCACCTGGACCTTGCCCGAATCATCGACCCAGGCGACCCTGAAATGGATCAGACGCTCCGGTTCGACGACCCGCTCCAAGAGCCCTTCTCCGATCTGCTCCGGGTGTTTCTCGAAATAAGGGATCAGCGAATCGAACATCTCCTTCACCGCGGCTAAGAATTCAGGCTCGTCGGCATTGCGCCGTTGGACCTGGGTATAAACGGATTGTACGTAGGATGTGGCACTCATCGAAATATCCTCCCTATTTAGGCTTATTATAGCGTCTTTCGGGAAGAATTCGAAGAATCAATCGTACTTTCGTATCGCGTGGTAAGTGTGATAGAATGAAACTAATGAAAGAAGGATGAAGACATGCGCAAGTGGGGATTGTCTTTGTTGGTTTGTTTCGTGTTGATGGGGTGTAGTGCGAAGCCGAAAGATCCGATCACGGGGTTTAAGGCCGTGGATCCGATTGAATATTTAAACACGGGAAAAGCGGAAACGACGTCGGTGTTCACAGGGAAGACGAAGTATGGAAACACCTACGAAGCGGTCGGCGTGATGTTTGAGAACACCAAGGAAGCCAGACCGCAGTCCGGGATTTCCTTGGCGGACGTGGTCTATGAGATTTCGGTCGACGGTTGGGCGATTTCACGGTTCCTGGGGATCTTCTCCTCGACCTTCCCGACCAAGGTGGGACCCGTGCGCAGCGCACGTTTCCCCTTCGTACGGGTCATCCGCGAATGGGACATCGCCTTCACGCACTACGGTGCCGGACAAACCGGAGAAGGAAATGTACTTCCGCTCATCCGGTCGACGCCGTTCCCTGTCCGCTTTGACGGTCATACCGGACTCAACGACCAATACTTCTCCCGCGACCCGGCACGATATGCGCCGCATAACGCGTATTGGAACGCACAGGAAGCGTTGGAGATGATTCCCGAAATCGAAGTGAAGAGACATTTCACCTTCGATAAGAACGCCTATTATGCGGGGACGATCGTCCATCGCCTCGACCTGCGCTACTCCTCGACCAACCAGGTCCGCTACGACTACCTGCCGGATGAACACCGCTATGCGCGCTCCATCAACGGCGCCCCGATGATGGACGCCTATACCGACAAGCAAGTCAAGGTCACCAACATCATCGTCCAGCACGCCCCGCATTACGCGGTGGAAGCCGTGAAATACGTCATCGTCGAGTTCGAAGGCAGCGGCGTGGCCGAGTACTTCATCGACGGGACCTACCTGAAAGGGACATGGAAGAAACCGAAAGAAGGGGAACCGACGACCTTCTATGACGACAAAGGACAGGAAATCAACCTCTTGCCGGGGAACACCTGGATCCAGGTCGTCCATCCCGACATCGCGATCACGAAAAACTAACCGGAGAAATCCGGTTTTTTTATGCAAAGCAGACTTGACAATAAATGCAAAGCGAACTATACTGTAAATGCAAAGTGCACATTGCATTCACGAGGTAACATGAAAACGAAAATTCAAGCGTTACGCAAAGAACACCGGATCAGCCAGGAAGAACTGGCCTTGGCCGTCGGAGTGACGCGCCAGACGATCACCTCGCTGGAAGTCGGGAAGTACACGGCTTCGCTGGTCCTCGCCTACAAGATCGCCACCTACTTCGGGTTGACGATCGAAGACGTCTTCGACTTTACGTCGGAAGGGGAATAAAATGGAAAAATTCAAACTCGACATCCAACGCCGGATCTACGGATTCGCCGGATTGATCCTGCTTTTTGTCTTAACGTATTATTTCATGAACCGCATGTACGGCATGGGGGACGGAAGCGACGCCGGCGACTTCATCCGCGGGTTCCAGCTCGGCATCTTCGCGGCCATGGTCAGCGCGACCGTCGTACGTATCCTCATCTATAACGCCGCGTTACGCGACGACGATAAACTGCGCAAACTCCACATCGAAGAAACCGACGAGCGCAACCAACTGATCGCACTGAAAGCCGGCGGTTTCGCCAGTCTGGTCGAGCTCATCGTTTCCGTCTTGGCGACCCTTGTCGCCGGGTTCTTCAGTAACACTGTTTTCTTTACTTTGTTGGGGGTCGTGCTCTTCATCGTCTTCCTGCGTCTCATCACGAAACTTGTCTATCAAAGAATACTCTAGTCCGATAAAAAGTATCACGCTCACGTTTGGGGGGTTCCTGATGTATAATAAAAAGTAAGTGAAGGAAACTTCAGTGAATCAGGAGGATAGACGATGAAACACATCAAACGAATCATGCTCATCGGGGTCGCGACGCTACTGCTTTTGGTCGGTTGTGCGAAACCCGCACAGAAAGACCCGGTCGTCGTCGCCACCATGTTGGACTCGGAAGGGTCGATCCTGGGGCAGATGATCTTGCAGATGCTGGAAGACAACGGCATCGAAACCGTCAATAAACTCAATTTCGGGACCCCGGACATCCTGCGCGCCGCGCTGGAAAACGACGAAGTCGACCTGGTGGTCGACTACACGGGATCCGGACAGTACTATCATCCGGAAGACGCGACCGACCCGACGATCTGGAACGATCCGGTCAAAGGGTATGAGTTCACCGAAAAACTCGACCGTGAAAAGAAGAACATCTACTGGCTGACACCGTCCGCCGCAAACAATACGGAATCGATCGCCGTCACGCGTGATTTCGCGCAAGCCAACGGGATCGAAGACATGGAAGACCTCGCCGCCTACATCAATGCGGGCAAGGATTTCAAACTCATCACGTCCGCCAGTTTCGCGGAGAATCAATTGGGCTTGTTGGGGTTTGAGGAAGCCTATGGCTTCAAGCTCACCAACGACCAACTCATCATCCTCTCTTCAGGCAACACGGCGGAAATGCTGCTGGCATTAAGCAACGGCACCAACGGCGTCAACGCTTCCTTGGTCTACGGCACCGACGGTGCCTTGGACAAGATGAACTTGTTGGTCGTCGCCGACCCCAAGCACATCCCGCCCGTCTATCTTCCGGCCCCGGTCATCCGCGGCGACGTCCTGGATGTCTATCCGGAGATCCGCGAGATCTTGAAACCGGTCTTTGAATCGTTGACCTTGGAAGCCCTTCAGACCCTTAACGCGGCGGTGGCCTACGACGGCCAGAACGCGGCGGATGTCGCAGAAGAATACCTGATTGAAAACGGATTCCTCGACGAATGAAAACCGGCCGCATCACGACCGCGGCCGGTAGTTTCCTTACGCTTTTCGCGTTGACGCTGCTTCCCTGGGGAGAATTCAAAATCAACCGGGTCGCCCGCGGGATCCCCATCCAAGCGATGGGGTTTCTTGGATGGGCGATGTGGACGACCTCGATCGTCGTCCTGCTTTTAATCATCGCGGTGATCCGATGGAAACCGCGTTTTTTCAATGCAATCCTTAGTTGGATCCTTCTTTTTCTGCCTTCCCTCGGCTTGATCCTACTTAGCCGCTATATCCCTGACGGAGTCGACTTCGATCCGAAAGTCGCCCGCATTTCACTGGGGATCGGCTTCTATCTTTTCTATGTCGGCATCCTGCTTTTGTTATCCAAAACCGCGTATCCCAAACTCAAGATCTTTTTATCTTTCCTGTTCATCCTCGCTTTCGCCGGAAACATGGATGCCTTGGGCTTGGTGCGTGAATACAGAAACATCGAAGAAACCTTCCTGCGCGAACTTTCGCGCCATCTTACCTTGGCGCTCTTTTCCGCCATGGCGGCGATCTTGCCAGGGATACTTTTGGGCTATGCGGCGATGCGCTATCCCAAAGCCCGTGAATGGATCTTCGGCTTCGTCCATGTCTTTCAGGTCGCGCCGACTTTATCGCTGCTGGCCTTGATGATGATCCCTCTGACCGCCTTATCCAAAGCGTTTCCGTTCTTGGCGGATCTGGGCATCAAAGGCATCGGTTTCGCCCCGGCTTTCATCGTTTTGTTTCTCTACAGCCTCCTCCCCATCACGGCGAACACCTATGCGGGCTTGAAGCAGACCGATCCGGCCGTGCTTGAAAACGCCGTCGCGTTGGGGATGAGTCCCAGGCAAACGTTGATCAACGTGTGGTTTCCGCTCACCTTGCCCTCGATCTTCGCCGGCATCCGTACCGCGATGACACAAAACGTCGGGAACACGATCCTGGCGGGTCTGGTCGGCGGCGGCGGGATGGGCGCCCTTATTTTCCTGGGTCTATCGCAATCCGCGCTGGATCTGGTGCTCTTGGGAACGATCCCGGTGGTCGTCATGGCCTTGATCCTGGATGCGGTGTTCGAAGTCGTCGAAGTAGGTACGGTAAGAAAGTTGGGGGTGGACTATGATCAAAATCTCAGGGTTGAGTAAACACTACGGGGAGACGTTGGCGCTGGACAAGGTCGACCTGAAAATCATGGATGGCGAATGCGTCGTGTTGATCGGACCCTCGGGCTGCGGGAAAAGCAGCCTGCTGCGCAGCATCAACCGCATGATCGACATCGACGAAGGGGAAATCATCGTGGCGGGAAAAGACAATAAAACCTATCCGCCGCAGGAACTCCGCCGCAAGATCGGCTATTGTATCCAAAACGTCGGCTTGTTTCCGCACTATACCGTCTATGAAAACATCGCCGTCGTCCCGCGTATGGAGAAATGGGACGAGACGAGGATCAAGGAGAGGGTCGAGTTTCTGATGAACCTCACCGGTCTACCTTTGAGTTACCTAACGAAGAAACCCCATGAACTATCCGGCGGGGAAGCGCAACGGGTCGGCGTCTGCCGCGCCTTGGCGGCCGATCCCGACATCCTCCTCATGGACGAACCCTTCGGGGCGGTGGATCCGATGACCCGCATCAAGATCCAACTCGCCTTCAAAAACATCCAGAAAGAACTGAAGAAAACCGTCGTTTTCGTGACGCACGACGTCGAGGAAGCGATCCTTCTGGCCGACAAGCTCGTGGTCATGCAGGAGGGGAAGATCCTGGGATACGACGCTCCCGAAGCCTTTGCGAAACACATGGAAGAAGATTTCGTCCGTTTGTTTCTGGGGGAAGACTATCCGGTCAAACTGTTGAAGCGACACGGGATCGACGACTATCTGAAACAAGACGGGGATTCATCGGTCACCTTGCATGAAATCCTGGGACGTCTATTGAAGAGTGAAACCGGCGTCGTCGAAGTGACGGATACGCAAAACAAGATCCATGAAATCCGCTTCGAGGATCTGACCCGCTATCTACGCGAGGAAGAAAGACGATGAAGACAAGAATCGTCAACGATCTCAAACCCCATATCATGACCTTGATCTACCTGGTCTTGTTTTTGGTCTGGGTGTTCGGTTTCGATTCCTTCAAGGAAACCTTGGCGATCTGGTTCCCCGGCAGGATCGACCTGGTCTCCCGGACGACCCTCCCCGTCCTCACCCTCCAACACCTTCAAATCGTATTGATTTCCACCTCGGCCGCCATCCTTGTCTCCTTGATCCTGGGCATGCTTGTCCATTTGACGCAGAGCGACGAATTGGAGTCGCTGGTGCTGGGCTTGGCCAACATCCTTGAAACGATCCCCTCGGCGGCGATCATCGCGCTGAGCGTCCCGCTGTTGGGCTATGGCAACGCCCCCGTCCTCCTGGCATTATGGCTCTATGCGATCCTGCCGATCTCCCGTAACGTCATGGTCGGACTACGCGGTGTGATCCCCGCCGTCCAAGACGCCGCCAAAGGGGTCGGGATGACGCCGTTGCAACGCCTACTCAAGGTCGAAATGCCCTTAAGCCGACCCATGATCCTCGCCGGGATCAAGACCGCCCTGGTCATCAACATCTCCGCGGCGACCATCGGGGCGACCGTCGGAGCCGGAGGGCTGGGTGTCCCCATCATCGCCGGCATCCGTACCTACGACCCCCTATTGGTCCTGCAAGGATCCATCGCCGTCATCCTGCTTGCATTGCTGAGCGAAAGAGCGATCCGCTAAACAATAAATCTTGCGAAAATCCACCCCCGACGATTGACAACGCGTTCACGAATCGGTACACTAAAGTCAAGCGAAGGGGGAATGACCATGGGGAATCATTCGTCGCAACACAACAAGACAAGGACATTTTTCGTGTCCTTTTTGTTTGAAAAGGGGAAACGATGGAAACAGGGGAAATCGCACAGAACGCATTGATCAAAACGTATTTCGGGGATTCGCCCTATCATGAGGAAGCGTTTCTACGATGGCGTGAAACCGGGGGCGCACCGTTCAATTGGGCCGCGTTCTTCATCGGAAGCTGGTGGTTCTTCTACAAGCGGAACCTTTGGGTCGGGATTACCTTGACCCTGATCCGTCTCATCGTGGCGAGTATCGGCAATCCGATGGTCAGGGACGTCATCGTGATCGGCATTTCGCTTTTCACCGGATTCATGGGGAACGCGATGGAGTATCAACGATTGGAAAACCTGTTGACGGAAGTCGAAGCGCTCGACGACGTCAATCGACTGGCCATCGTCAAACGAAAAGGGAAACCTTGGACCTTCGTCATCGTCCTGTTTTGCCTGGACGTCCTGATCTCTCTTTATTTGTTTTATCGGATCTTGGCCTAACGTTCAAAGAAAAGGGGGCATAGCGATGAATCTGGACAACACCCGCTGGTTCTTGACGAAAAACGCAGATAAATTCCCGCCGAAAAATCGGGCTTCGTATCGCGAACAGTTGGAAACCGCGGACGAATACATTCTTAAGCGTCTTCTAGAAATCGAATTCGACCCACCGCGCAAAATGATCTGGATCTCGTTGTTTCTGGGTTTGTTCGGGGTGGATCGCTATGTTTTGGAAGAAGACCGGACATGGATCGCCAAGGCGATCACGCTGGGCGGATTCGGAATTTGGTGGCTCATCGACCTGGTCCGGATCGTAGGGCGAACCCAAGCCGCCAACGCACGCAAACTCGACGATGTGCTCCATGATCGGGAATACCTGAAAATAGACAAGGCGAAGCTCAGCCATGGTTTGCTTTGGCTTGGCCTCGCGTTTTCCTTCAACCTCCTCTTCTACTTCCTCTACGGTAAATACTATTATGAATTCTTCGGCGATGCCTATGAACCCTTCACGAAAACCGTGGTCCTGGTTGTCGTCGGATTTATCCTGTGGGTCCCGGGCGCTTTGTTGACCCTGGATGCCTTCCTGAAGAAGTTGGATCTCGGTCCGATCCTACACATGCTTCTCTTGATGATCGGGCTGCCGCTCTTGATCGTCGTCCTCACGCAGTCGGTCAATTTCATCACCGCCTGGCTCTTGTTGGGGAAGGAAGGCTATCTTGTCATGAGCGACTTCTCCGCCAAGACCTTCGGTTTGCTTTTCATTTCCCTCTATGTCGGAAACGTGGGCGGGTACGCCCCGACCGACCCGCTACGCATCTTCGTCCAGACCGTGTTCTGGGTGATCGACCTGTATTGGATGCCTTTGGTTCTCTTGATGAGTCCGATCCTGATCACCTTCTTTCCTTACAAGATGTCCCAAAAACCAGACACCACGCACTGGAGACACCACTGATCACGCCATTTTTCTGAAATTATGCTACACTAAAATCGACCTATGAAGAGTACGGAAGAGACAGGCTCGTCGCCGTACCGCAACCTGCATACGCAAGGTGCGAAATCCTGCGGGGAAACCCGGAAGATAGGGAGAGAACGTTCGTTTTTTCAATCCCCGTCTTCAGATGGGGATTTTATGTTGGTCGGAAAGGGAGAGTATGCGAATCTACACGAATTTTGACCTATGGAACGTATTGAAAGTCCATCGCGGACTGGGGGAGGTTTCGTATCGCGGTGAAAGCATCGACTTGGATCAGGAAGAAGGATTGCGGAAAGTCATACGAAGCTGCATCGAAGACGGGGTGTTTTTCTGTGACGGATGGGAAGGGGCTGGCGCACTGAACTGCGCGTCGCGACTGCCCGTTCTGTGGATCGGGGACTTGGATTTTTTGAATCAAAGCACTGAAGGGAAGAAGGGGAACATGCAGGTGGGGACACTCATGCTGAACCTGGTCGAAGCGCGGATCCTGGTTCGGAAGAAGCGTCGGGAATGAAGATGATTTGATGGTCAAATCAATTGAATGGGCGCAAGTTTTACGATATGATGCAACCATCAAGTCCGCACGGCGGATCGGATTCAAACCCATTCATGGCTTACCGTTTGATTTTTTTCGATACCCAAAAAGAAGGAGGTGAATCAATGAAAAAACTCACGACGCTCTCTCTTACCCTCGTGTTGCTTATGGCCTTCACGTTGACGACATTCGCGCATCCCGCCGTTCCGACCCAAAGCATCGGCAACGTCAGCCCCAATGCCGCCAGAGGCTTGCATACCGCTTGGGGAAACATCCAAGACAGCAACGGCATCGCCCCGCATGTCTTCCTCGGCCGCTTCTCCCCCCATTGATCGATTCCCACCACACACTTTAGGTCAAAGATTCTTTGACCTTTTTTTATGCGCCGATCCCATGCCAACCCGTGAAAAGAGCACTACCATTACGCATTAATCTATGGTACGATTTCCCCAAGGAAAAATACCATGGGTGAAAAACGCAATCTTTACGGTCTGGATCTGATGAAATTCATCGCGGCGATGCTGGTGGTCAGCGGACATGTACGTCCGCTGCTTTCCTATTCCCTTGAATTGGACGTTTTCGTCATCCACGTGTTGGCCCGAGTCACGATCCAGTTCTTTTTTATGACGGCCGGGTATCTTCTGTTTCGAAAAATCACGTTTCCCATAAAAGACAACAAACAAAACCGGATTATCCTATATAATTATGTCAAACGGATCCTGATCCTTTATTCGGTTTGGTTTGGGATCTATACCTTGGTCATCCTGGTGTTCTTCACCAACGCCATCCCGTTCAACCTCTACGGGTTCTACATCTTCTATAAGTTCCTGCTTGCGGGGTCGCATCTCTGGTATTTGCTGGCCCTGGGGCTAGGAATGATCGTGACGTATTTCCTGCTTCAACGTTTTTCGTTTAAAACGGTCTTGATCTTGGGGGCCATCCTTTATCTGGTCGGGGTCTTCGGGGATGCGTATTACGGCGTTGCGCGCGACTTCGGTGTCGCCGCGCCCTACGACCTTTACCTAAGCCTCTTCAATACGACCCGCGACGGTTTGTTTTTCGGAACCTTCTTCGTCAGCGCGGGTGCGTATTTCGTCAAACACGACTTCCGCATCCGTCGACCCTTCATCGGATACTTCATTTTCATGGTCGCGATGACCTTCGAAGTCTTCCTGCTGAGGGCGTATAGCCAGCCGCTCAACTTCAACATGCTGATCTTCGCCCTCCCGGCCAGCGTCTGCCTGTTCTCGGGGATGCTTGAAATCCAACTGAAAGAGCGTAAGGTCTACAAATGGCTGCGCGACGGAAGTCTGATCGTCTATCTGGTCCATCCACTTCTGATGATGGTCCTCCCGATGCTCTTCGCATCGGTTGGACTGGGCAACCTTTATCAAAACAGCCTGGTTCAATTCTTCGCCGTCGCATCCGTCTCCTACGCCTTCGCATGGGGTTTGATGACCTTGACGAAGAAGTGGTCCGTACTGCATCTGTTGTATTAACACGAAAGGAATCGAATCATGGGAAGCAAACAAAAACAAAATTATGCCAAGTTGTTGGTCCGTAGCGGACTCAACCTCCATCCGGGACAAAACGTGGTCATCGAGGTGGATGTGGAAAACGAATCGTTCGCGAAACGCGTCGTCGAGGAAGCCTATCTTGCGGGTGCGAAAAACGTCGTCGTACGCTACACCGACATACGGGCGGATCTGCTTCGGATCCAAAACCAGTCGGTCGACGAAATCCGTACCGTCGAACATTGGGAGCGCGAGTCGATCGACGCCTACCTGCGCGACAACGGCTGCCATCTGCTTTTAACCTCGACCTACATCGGCTTGATGGACGAGGTCGAAAGCGACAAAGCCAGCGCCTACTNNTCCGCAACGTCGTCCGTCACCGCATGTCTTCCCATGGCATCCAATGGTGCATCGCGCCTGTCCCCAACCGCTTATGGGCGAAGATCGTCTTCCCGCAACTGGATGAGAAAGAAGCCTTGAAAACGTTCTGGAAGACCTTGTTCGACTTGACGTACATGAGCAAGGACCTCGACCCCGTGACGACCTGGAACGCCCATCAAGACAAGATACGCCAACAACGCAATAAGCTCAACGCCCTGCATCTGCGCGAACTCCGGTTCAAGAATTCGCTGGGGACCGATCTCACGGTCGGACTCAACGAACGGGTCAAATGGAGCGGCGGCAGCGATGTTTCCGACAAGAAGGTCTTCTTCAGCGCCAACATCCCGACCGAAGAAGTCTTCACATCCCCGGATAAGTTCAAGGTCGACGGGAAAGTCGTCGCCAGCCGTCCCCTCTATGTGGCCGGCAGCGTGATCGAAGACTTCAGCCTGACCTTCAAGAGCGGGAAAGTCGTAAAAGTCGACGCCAAGAAAAACAAGAAACTATTGGAGGATTTGATCGCGACGGACGAAGGCTCGTGCTACCTGGGCGAAGTCGCGCTGGTCGAACATTCCTCCAACATCTCCCGCAGCGGTCTCCTCTTCTACAATACCTTATTGGACGAGAACGCGGCGTGTCACCTCGCCTTAGGCAAAGGCTTCGCCGGCGCCATCGACGGGGCGCGTACGACCCCCGATGAAACCTGGACGAAAGCCAATCTCAACGTCTCTTCGATCCACATCGATTTCATGTTCGGTACGCCGGATCTTGAAATCAGCGCGGTTTGCGCGGACGGTACGATCGTCAAACTCTTTGAAAACGGCAACTATGCGAACTGACCGGGAAACCGGTCTTTTCTTTTATCACTGAATGGTGTAAACTTATTCCAATAAGTGCTAATATACACTCATAGTGTATAGTTAATCTTGCTTGGTTCATGTAAAACGTAGATAATAACGCATAATATGCTTTTTAAGTGATATGTGGGATATTCATCGGTAAAAGCATAGGGGAAAATGCCTAGAAGCGCTGTAGAACCGAGAAATCGGATGACCAAGGGGTCGGAAACGGGAGTGTGGGGATATGGAACAAGAAACGGCAAGTTCCCAAACGGTCGTTCGTCCGCACGTTGAAGACGAAGACAGTCAAGCGGGGAATGAGTTGACGCATCAGTTTGGGGAAAGAATCAAGCATTTACGGATCAGTGTCAGTCTGTCGCAGGAAGAACTTTCCTTCCGCAGCGGGCTGCATCGCAATTACATCTCGGATGTGGAGCGCGGACGACGCAACATCTCCCTCAAAGCCCTCGACAAATTGGCGAAGGGTTTGGGCATCGCGTTGCGCGATCTCTTCTAATTCATGCAAGACGGAAAAGGCTTCGGCCTTTTTTGTTTGTGGTATAATAAAACAGGTGATTCAATTGAAACTGATCCAACTGATCCTTACGATCATCATCGGGATGATCTTGCTTACTTACCTCTGGCCGCTCTTCCTGTTCTTCATACTGGTGATCGGCTTCTTCCTTCTACGCATGGTTTTCGCCGTCCGTAAGGCGGCACGCGACATCGATCCGGTCCAAACGCAACGGGATCTCTCGCAGGATGACGATATCGAACAACCTATCCGCGGCGAAGTTTTCGACGCGGAATATAAAGAAAGAGAGTAATCCGCATGGACGCCAACGCTTTGGATTTCGAGCCGGTCACCGAAGAGGACTGTCCCAAGATCCTGGATTATCTGTATCGCTCGGGCATTGAAGAAAGCAACCACAACATCGTCAACATGTTCCAATGGCGACGCCAATATCCCTTATGGAAGTATGCGACCGACGACTATCTGTTATTGTTGGGGATTCATAAAGGGACCCTGTTCATGTATATGCCCCTGTGCGCGCCAGAAAAATTCTGCGCCGCGATCCTGAAGGGGAAGGAAATCTTCGAAACCGCCCATGTCCCTTTCGAACTTTCGTGCTATACGAAAGAAGGGGTCGAGAAAGTATTGAAGGTCTTACCGGATACGAAATTCGTCGATGAGCGCGATGCATTCGACTACGTCTATGAAGCGGAGAAGTTGAGGACGTTCAGCGGGAAGAAACTGCAGAAACGCCGCAACCACATCAACGCTTTCCATAAAGACTATGAAGGACGCTTCGTCTATGAAGCGATCGACGAGACGAATCTTGACGATGTCCGGGCTTTTCTCTATTCGTGGAAAAGCGACGAAGACCAGGACGAATATTTCAAGTATGAAAAGCAGGGGGCGATGGATATCCTGGATTGTTATTCCAAGATCCCCTGGGAAGGCGGCTTGATCCGCATCGACGGACACGTCCGCGCCTTCGTCATCGGATCGATGTCGTCCCACCGCATGGTGCAGATCAACATCGAAAAAGCCGACGATAGCTACCGTGGGTTATACCAAGTCGTGGAGAAAGAATTCCTCAACCATCACTTCCCGCAGGCCACCTTGGTCAACCGGGAAGACGATATGGGCAACGAGCATCTACGGGCTGCGAAAATGGCCCTGGCACCGGCGTATTTCATCGAGAAATACCGTTTGAGGGAACAACATGAAACTTTACAGAGCATCGGCTACCGATAAGGCAATTCTGTATAAACAGTGGAAAGACGCCTTCGCCCATGATGACGGAGGGTCGATCGACTATTATTTCAACACGTACTACGATCCGACGGAGTGTTATCTCTTAAAGGAAGGGGAGTCGATCCTCTCCTCCCTGCACGTCCATCGTCATACGATGGTCTTGCATGGGAAGCGCATCAGCGCTTCCTACATCGTCGGTGTCCTCACCCCGATGGAATATCGCCGCAAAGGATACATGAAACACCTGATGGACGAAGTGCTGGACATGCTCTCCCATCAAGACCTCGTCACGGTCCTGCAGGGATACAATCCGGAGTTATACGAACCCTTCGGATTCGAGAAGATCTACCGACGCAAAAAGATCATGGTCGACAATACGATGATCCCGGTTCTCAGTTCGCAGGGCATCAGCTATACGGTCGATCCGAAAGAGTTCCAATCCTTCTATAGAGAGTTCACCAAACATTTCACCGGGTACTTCCTGCGTGAACAGGGATATTATGAGAAACGCTTCGGCGAATTGAAAGCCGAAGGAGGGAAAGTGCTGGTGCTGAAGGAAGACGGGGTCGTCAAAGGCTACTGCATGTTTAGCATCCAACCCAAAAGCATCGACATCGATGAAATCCTGTACGTGGACGCCTTGAGTTGTCTGAAGATGATTTCGACACTCCTTAACGGAAAAGAAAAAGTCTTCCTGCATGTCAGCGAACACGAGGAACTGACGCGGATCCTCCCCGGATCCAGCGCGAATCTGGAAGAATATATGAGCGTTCGGATCAATGATTTCGATCTGTTCAACAAACTTTACGATACCCGCGTAAGCAGTGCGCACCAAGCGATGGCGCTGAGCGGAAAACCGCTTTGGATCCACGATAGCCAATAATGAAAGCCTATTTTGACAATCGGCTCACAATTGACAAAACAGGTCGGAGTGCCTATAATTGATATGTCACATGAGGAGGACTTATCCATGACAGCAAGAATTGCGATTAACGGTTTTGGACGTATCGGACGCCTTGCTTTCCGCCTGATGGCTGGAAAAGCAGAATTCGATATCGTTGCGATCAATGACCTGACCGACGCCAAGACATTGGCCCATCTATTAAAGTATGACTCATCCCAAGGACGTTGGGATGGCCATGAAGTTTCCCACACCGAAAACGGCATTATCGTCGACGGTAAGGAAATCCGTATCTATGCGGAAAAAGATCCCATCGCGCTTCCTTGGGGAGCGTTGAACGTCGACGTCGTCATCGAATCGACCGGATTCTTCACCGACAAAGTCAAAGCCGAAGCCCACATCAAGGCCGGCGCACGTAAAGTCATCATCTCCGCTCCCGCAAAGGGCGAAGGCGTTGAAACCGTCGTCTACAACGTCAACCACAACATTCTGGACGGCAGCGAAACCATCATCTCCGGCGCTTCCTGCACGACCAACTGTTTGGCCCCGATGGCGAAGGTCCTCAACGATTCCTTCGAAATCATCAACGGCACGATGACGACCATCCACGCCTACACCAACGATCAGAACACCTTGGATGCCCCGCACCGCAACGGCGACCTACGTCGCGCACGCGCCGCCGCGGCCAACATCGTCCCGAACTCCACCGGCGCCGCCAAAGCGATCGGCTTGGTCGTTCCTGAATTGAAGGGCAAACTCGACGGAGCCGCGCAACGCGTTCCCGTCATCACCGGATCCATCACCGAATTGGTCGCCGTCGTTGCGAAACCTTGCACCAAGGATGAAGTCAACGCCGCGATGAAAGCCGCTTCCAACGAATCCTTCGGATACACCGAAGACGAAATCGTTTCCAGCGACGTCATCGGCTGCACCTTCGGTTCCTTGTTCGACGGTACGCAGACGAAAGTCCAAAACGTCGGCGGTGTCTGCTTGGTCAAGGTTGCCGCATGGTATGACAACGAAGCTTCCTACACGAACCAATTGGTCCGTACGGCCGCTTTCTTGGCTTCCAAGATCTAAGTCCTCGACTATCAACGAAAAGCGTATCCTCACGGGTACGCTTTTTTCATTCGATCCTATTTGTATGGATACAGCTTCTCTTTGACTTCAGGCAACTTATCCATCAGATAGATCAATCTTCGAATCGGATCGCTCACCGGATAAACCCCCTGTTCCCATTTTTCAATCGATTTCTTGGTGACACCGAGAACTATCGCAAACGCACTCTGCGTGTAGCCTAACTTCATCCTGAAATCACGCAGATAGGCTGAGTCGATGTAGGATAGATCCAAGACATGATAGGTTTTCGTTGGGTTTCCAAAGATTGAATTCTTGTCCATGGATGAACCTCCTTCATTTGATTTCATCGAGTAATCTTAATCAGACTCTATACATAGAGGCTTTTTATACCCTATCTGATAGGGTATATTTATCATACACTTTCTTGTTGGTGGACTCAAGGGGGGGCAAGAATATCCATTCCCGCCATGATGAGATGATTATCCTTGAAATATACCCACGGGGGGTATATAATGCCTACGAGGTGAACGTTATGAAACTAACCACGTATTCTGTAGAAGGCATGTCCTGCATGCACTGTGTCCATCATGTCACGATGGCATTGAAGGATGTCCAAGGCGTCAACGACGTCAAAGTATCTTTATCCGAAAAGACCGCGTTGGTCAATGCGGATGAATCCGTTAGCTTCGAAGCCCTGAAAGCGGCTGTCGAAGACGCGGGTTACCAACTGGCTGCGAAGTAGGTTGGCAATGGAAGAAAAAACCTACATCGTCACAGGGATGACCTGTGCAAGCTGCTCGGCGGCGGTTTCAAGATCCCTTAAGAAACTCGACGGGATCGAAGCGGCCGATGTCAATTTGACGACGGAGAGGGTAACGGTGCGCGCAGAGCGCACCCTTCCTTTTAGTGACCTTAAGCTCGCGGTCGAAAAAGCCGGGTATGGCTTACAGGAAATATCATCCGTCCGCAACGTCAGTCTCGACATCGAAGGCATGACCTGCGCCAGTTGTTCGGCCGCGGTCGAGCGGGCATTGAAGAAACAAACCGGGGTGACGCTGGCCAGCGTGAACCTTGCGACCAATAAAGCGACCGTAAGCTACGACCCTGCGATCATCAAGATGCAGGCCCTGAAAAAGGCGGTCGAAAACGCGGGATACAAAGCCAGTGAATCCCAAGCCGTCGTCAACGTGGACGAAGACACGCGTCGTCGCGAAGCGGCATTGAAAGAGATGACTTTCCGTCTCTCGTTAGCCGCCGTTTTCGCCATCCCTTTACTTTACATCGCGATGGGGCACATGTTTCCGTCGCTTAAGATTTGGCTACCCGAATTCCTCAACCACCACAAATACCCTGAAACCTTTGCGATGGTACAATTGTTACTGACCCTCCCGATCCTGTATGCGGGTCGTAAGTTCTTCACGATCGGACTGAAGACTTTACTCAAAGGTTCCCCGAACATGGACACCTTGGTCGCGATCGGGACCGGCGCCGCCTTCCTTTATGGCGTCTACAACACGATCCTCATCTATGGCGGGGACTTGGCCTTGGTCAACGACCTGTACTTCGAATCCGCCGGGGTCGTCATCACCCTGATCCTGTTGGGGAAATGGCTTGAAGAGCGCTCCAAAGGGAAAACCAGCCAGGCGATCAAGAAACTGATGGGCTTGGCGCCCAAGAGCGCGCATTTGTTGGTGAATGATGAAACGCAGGACGTTTCCCTCGAAGACGTCGCCGTCGGCGACTTGCTTCTCGTGAAACCCGGGGAACGGATCCCGGTCGACGGCATCGTCGAGCGCGGACAATCCGCGGTCGATGAAAGCATGCTGACGGGGGAAAGTCTACCTATCGATAAGAACCCGGGCGACCGCGTCACCGGCGGATCGCTCAATCGTAACAGCGTCTTGACGATGCGCGCGAAAGCGGTCGGCGAAGCCACCGCACTGGCCCAGATCATCAAGCTGGTCGAAGATGCGCAAGGGAAAAAAGCCCCGATCGCCAAGCTCGCGGATGTCATTTCCGCCTACTTCGTACCGGTCGTCATCGTCATCGCCTTCGCAGCCGCCGGATTCTGGACGCTGCAAGGCAAGGAATTCTCCTTCGTCCTCAATAGTTTCGTGACCGTGCTGGTCATCGCGTGTCCCTGCGCCCTCGGCTTGGCGACACCGACCGCCATCATGGTCGGAACGGGACGGGGCGCCCAGTTGGGTGTCCTCTATAAAGGCGGGGAAGCGCTGGAAACCGCGCACCACGTCAACGCCGTCATCTTCGATAAGACCGGGACACTCACCAAAGGCATGCCGACCCTGACCGATTTGGTCAGCTTCGGATGGGACGAGAACGAACTTCTCGGGATCCTGGCGAGTGCGGAATCCGTCTCCGAACATCCCTTGGCCCTGGCCGTCGTGGCGAGCGCCAAAGAAAAGAACCTGAAGTTATCCGCCGTCGACACCTTCACCGCCGTGAGCGGAAGAGGCTTGAAGGCGGTCGTGGACACGCATGAAGTCTTAATCGGGAATCCGGCGTGGATGAAAGAAAACAATGTCGATTTCCCGGGAAACACCCGCTTGGACGAATGGTCCGAGGAAGGGAAGACCGTCCTCTTGGCCGCCATCGACAAGCAAGCCGCCGGGATGATCGCCGTGGCGGACGTCGTGAAGGAATCCTCGAAAGACGCGGTCGCCAAGCTCAAGAAAATGGGCATCAAGATCGCGATGATCACGGGGGACAACCAAAAGACGGCCAACGCCATCGCCAAACAAGTCGGCATCGACTGGGTCTTGGCGGAAGTCTTGCCTCAGGATAAAGGCAACGAAGTCGACAAACTCAAACAACAAGGCTATGTGGTCGCGATGGTAGGCGACGGCATCAACGATGCGGTCGCACTGGCGAAAGCGGACACGGGGATCGCGATCGGATCGGGGACGGACGTCGCCATGGAATCCGCGGACATCGTCCTGATGCGCAGCGACCTCTCGGACGTCGTCAGCGCCCTCAAACTCTCCAAAGCCACCCTCACCAACATCAAAGAAAACCTCTTCTGGGCCTTCATCTACAACATCGTCGGGATTCCCTTCGCCGCCGGCGTGTTCTACTATTTCGGCGGACCGCTCCTCAATCCGGTCTTCGCCGGCGCCGCCATGGCGATGAGTTCGGTCTCCGTCGTCACCAACGCCCTACGCCTACGCTTCTTTAAACTGAGGTAACCCCATGAAACACTGTGAAATGCACAACGAGAAACACACCGACCGCGATGAAAAACAAGTCCAGGATTTGACCAACCGTCTCAACCGATTGGAAGGGCAGATCCGCGGACTCAAGGCCATGGTCGAGAACGATGTCTATTGCGACGACATCCTCATCCAGGTCGCGGCCGTCAAGTCGGGTCTGGATAGCTTTTCGTCCCAACTCTTCGCCCAGCATCTGCGGACCTGCGTCGTACGCGACCTGCAGGCCGGCGATCCGGAAATCATCGACGAAGTGCTAACGACCATCAAACGGTTGACACGCTAAATGGAACGTAAACTCGATATCGCGGGGATGACCTGTTCGACCTGCGAAGCCAAAGTCAAAAAAGCGCTTTTAGGCGTGGAAGGCGTGAAATCCGCGCAAGTGTCGCATGCGACGGGGACCGCCTTCATCAAAGGGAAAACGTTGCCGAGCGACAAAGACCTTAAACAAGCCGTCGAAAAAGCCGGCTATGCCCTGCGGAAAGAGAAGTTCCCCTGGGGGTTCATCGGTTTACTGACAGGCGCGATCGTGGTCTTTTTCGCGACGCAATCGCTCTATGGATCCTTGACCTTCGATCCCACGAACACGGAAGTCACCCTGGGCTTGGTGGTCGCCTACGGGTTGGTGTCCTCGCTCCATTGCATCGGGATGTGCGGCGGCATCGCCTTCAGTACCTCGGTATCCGCGCAAGTCAAGAATCCGATGCGTCGCGTTTGGCAATACCAAAGCGGACGCATCCTTTCCTATACGATCAGCGGGATCGTTTTGGGGATGATGGGGAAGGTCTTCACGATCAGCCCGATGTTCACCAACATCTTGCTTTTGGTCGCAGGACTCTGGATGATCTTCCTCTCCTTGACCATGGTTAAACTCATCAAGGTCAATCTTCCCGAATTCAACTTCATCAAAGGGAAAAGCGATCGCGGACCGTTCTTCATCGGCTTACTCAACGCTTTGATGCCCTGCGGGTCCCTGCAGACCATGCAAGTGATGGCGCTGGGAAGCGCCAACCCTTTATTGGGTGGCGGGATCATGTTGGTGTTCGGTCTGATGACCGCGCCTTCCTTGATTTCGATGCAATGGTTGGGGGCGCGCATCAACGCGATCAACGGACGACGCATCCAAATCGTCGCCGCCGTCCTGGTGGCGCTGATGGGCATCCAGATGACCCTGCGTTCGCCGATCGTCGCCGCCCCGTTGAACGACCTGGTGATGAACCTCACCGGACAAAAAACCATGGCCCCGGTCGTCGACGGATACCAAACCGTCAACCTCCATCTGGACCGCGGAACCTATGTCTTGGATTATGCGGCCGTCAAGGCGGGCATCCCCGTCAAACTGACCTTCTCTTGGGAAGGCATCACGGGATGCACCAACCCGGTCAACCTGACGTTCATCAACCGCATGGTCGATATCAAGAAAAACCCCGAACCGATCATCTTCACCCCCGAGGAAACCGGGAAACTGGAAATCGTGTGTTGGATGGACATGGTCCGTACCTATCTCTATGTCAACTAAAAAGGTCTCGCGACCTTTTTTATTTAAGTAGTTTTTCGACGATTTCAGGCAAAGCGGGGCGATGCAGGTGGTAGCCTTGTCCATAGTCGGTCTTCAATTTCGCCAGGTAGTCCAGTTGGTTTTCGAACTCGATCCCTTCGGCGATGACTTCCAGGTTGATGGAATGGGCGAGGCTGACGATGGTCGCGATGACGGCGTCGATTTCGTTGGAACTATGGATGCGGCTGGTGAAACCGCGGTCGATCTTCAAGAGGTCGATGGGGAGGCTGACCAGATAGGTCAAGGACGAGTACCCTTTTCCGAAGTCGTCCAAGAGGATCTTCACGCCGTTGGATCGCAGGATCCGCAGATTATGGAGGGCGGCTTCGTAGTTCTCGATCAAACCGGTCTCGGTGATTTCGACCTCGATCTCTCCGTTTTTGATTTCATATTTCCGTAACAGTTCGATGACTTTGCGTATGAATTCGTCGTTGGTGACCCCGTTTGAGGAAAGGTTGATGGCGACCGGTACGCTCTGATGACGGATGCTCCGCCATGCGATCACCTGCTTGATGACGCTTTCGAAGACCCAGAGTTCGATTTTCCCGATCAAGCCCGTGGATTCGGCCAAAGGGATGAAGACGTCCGGAGGGACATGGTCGCGACCGGTCGGTTTCCAGCGCACCAACGCTTCCATCGAAGACAAGTGTCGGTCGCTAAGACGATAAATCGGTTGATACATCATGTAGAGTTCGTCGTTGTCGACCGCTTTGCGGAGTTCGTTGGTCAGCGCGATCGAATGCAGACGCGAATCATGCAAGGCGTCGCTGAAGAACACGTAGGTGTTCTTCCCTTTGCTTTTCGCCTCGTACATCGCCTCGTCCGCACTCTGCATCAAATCGTCGAACGTCTCATCGTCTTTCGGATATTGGGCGATCCCGATGCAGGCGGAAACATCCAACCATTGTCCGTCGATGCTTCTCAGTTTGCGAAGCGACGCATAGATCGAAGCGATTTTCGTATGGACCTGGGTCGAATCGACGGTCTCGATCAAGAAACCGAAGCCGTCCCCGCCCAGATTCGCCACTACTTCCGGTTCAACGACCAGCTGCGCCATATCGTTGGCGATCTCCACCAACATTCTGTCCCCAACCGCATAGCCGTGGAAGTCGTTGATGTTCTTGAAGTCGTCGATGTCCAGATAAAGCAAGGTGAAGGGGGTCTTGGGTTGCGTATGGATCCGTTCCTGGATCTTTTTCGCGAAGCCATGCCAGTTCAACAGGCCGGTCAGCGAATGGTAATAGGCGAGTCGCGTCAATTCCTCTTCGTAGTTCTTGGATAGGGTGATGTCGGTATGCGACCCGGCGACCTTGACGATCTTGCCGTCTTCGTTGATTTGCGCGGTGCCATGGGTACGGATCCATGCGATCGACCCATCGGCACGAACCACCCGATACATCATTTCCAGGTTCTCTACAGGTTCGGCGATGAACTTCTCGGTCTTCAGCATGAATTCCTCACGGTCTTGAGGGAGGATGAACTTCAACCAATCTTCAAGCACCGTCAATTTCGCTTCTTCTTCGGAATAACCCAAGTTGCGAAGCAAGGTCCTGGACATGAAATATTTCTGTGTCTCCCCGTCGTACTCCCAGATCGAGTCGAAAGATCCCTTCACCGCCAGCTCGAAGCGTTGTTCGCTAAGGGTTGTTTTCTTCAGTTGTTTTTGAAGATCGAGGTTGGCGACCTCGGTCTTCTTCTTTTCTTCTTCGTAGAGATCCAAGGTCGATACGACCAACACATAAAGCAGGATCGCGGTGATCAGGACATAGGCCCATCCCTTGATGGTCTGCAGGAAATGGTAGTACGAGGCATCGCCGAACATGAATTCAAGCAATTGGTCCGTGGTTAAAATCCAAACCACGCCGTACATCAGATAGATGAGGGTGATCCGGATCGCGGAACGGTAGGGGGTTAGTTTTCGCTTGAAATGGAAAAGACGTGGCGTGTCGTCGTGATTTCGCATAGGGGCACCCGAATCCTTCTTTCTGTATTATAGTCCAATTTACCCATGTAAGCAAAAAAGAAGAAATCCCGCAGTACGCGGGATTAGGATTGTTCGATCAAGACGAAGTTGATTTTACCGGCCTGCAGGAGGTCGACCAGTTTCCCGGCCGTCAAATCGACTTGCCCGATGACGTTGGTGTAGGGGGTGGAAGGCAGGTTTTTCAAGGCGATCTGCATTTCCCCTTCATATGGTCCGGCCAGATGGTTGTCGATGGTGAGGGAGAGTCGGTCCCGGTTGATTGTGTTGAAGGGTTGGATGGCGGCGTGTTGCCTGAACTGCACCGCGCGCAGGATCTGCGCCGCGCTGTCGCTTCGCGCCTTGAAGCGCATCTGCAAGAGCGCTTCCTTGAGGTGGGGTTCCAGTTCGGGCTGGAAATACACCGGGACTTCGACCACGTTGCGGCTTACCACGCGGGTCAAGTCTTCCATTTCTTCCCGTGAAGCGGGGTTCACCCCGAACCCCAAGGTATCGAAGAGATTCATGGCGACCAGTTCGCTGGCGCTCAGGTTGGTCGAGAGATGACGTTGGCTTTCGATGGTCGGACAGCCCTTCGCCAACGGAAAGGCGGGGGAACTCGAAGCGAGCGTATTGACCCAGACCCCGACTTCAATGCCGGTGGATTTGAAGAGCCTTGTCCGGTTGACGCAACTGTCATACGAACATCCGGTATCCGGATGGACGTAATAGGGATGGACGGCGCTGTATTGTTTGAGATTCCCTTTGGCCTGGATCGCCTTGATCCGACCGATCGGATCTTCCAGCGCCAAGCCGTTGTCTTCGATCAGGATCCCATAGGTGTTCTGGGTAAGGGTGACCACATAATCATGACGTTCGAACCCGCTTTCAAGACGTAAAGCGCGGAATCCCAGGTCGGCCAAGGGTTTCAGGTCGTTGCGGTTGAATCCGACCTCGTTGAAGGTTTCCTCGGTGATCATGGCATGAAGACGAAAACCGGACTGACGGATCGTCGCGCAGAGTTTCGCCAGCGATTCGTCCGCTTTCCCCCGATGAAACAGTGAAACATGCATGACTAAGTACACTTCGCTGTACGCCAAGGCTTTCGCATCGTGCAGATAGGTGTTGATTCGATCCTGGGTCATCGACAAGAGGTCGATGGTGATCGCGAGTTTGGTCATTGGGAATCCTCCTTGAATCGGTCGGCGACTTCGACCAGACGATCGGGTATGAGGATATGTTGGGGGCATTTGGGGATGCATTCGCCGCACCGGACGCACGCGGAAGCACGCTCCGCGCTATCCATCCAATTCAGGTAGCGGTCCTTGCCCTGTTCAAGGTTGTCGTAGATGTAGGAATCGTTATAATAACTGAAGTTGACCGGGATGTCGATGCCGTAGGGACAAGGCATGCAGTAGCGGCACCCCGTGCACGGGACTTTGATCCGCTCCCTCATCTTCTCGGCGATCTCCAGGATCATTTTATTTTCCGCTTCGTCCATCACGACGAAGTTCGTAAAGGTTTTCAAATTATCCAACACCTGGATGCGTGTGGACATCCCGGAAAGCACGGTCTCCACGTTCCAGAACGACGCGACCCAACGCAATGCGAACGAAGCGGTCGACCAGTGGGGATGGTGTTCATTGAGGATCGAGCGGAGTTCGGCGGGTAAACGGGCGAGACTTCCGCCTTTGATCGGTTCCATGATGCGTACGGGAATCCCCAGCGACTCGGCCAAATGTAAACCTCGTAAACCGGCCTGGTAATGGGTATCCATATAATTTAGTTGGATCTGGCAGAAATCCCAGGGATGATATGTGAGGATGCTTTCGAAGACATCGAATTCGTCATGGAAGGAAAATCCGACCCGTTTGATCAAGCCGACTTCCTTCGCCTGGCTCATCGCCTCAAAGACCCCCAGCTCCTTCAGTTTCTCGAAGCGGTCTTGATCCAGGGCATGCAGCAGATAATCGTCGATGTACGTGACCTGCAGGTTCTGAAGCTGTTTCTGAAGATATGTGAAAAAATCTTCCTTGGACGTAATCAGCCAGACCGGACTTTTGGTCGCGACTCTGACTTTCGTGCGGTCGATGGATTTCAACCACTTCCCCAGCACGATTTCGCTTTGTCCGTCATGATACGTGTAGGCCGTATCGAAAACATCCACCCCGGCGGCAAGGGCCATGTTGAAGAGGGTGAACGCTTCACGTTCATCGATCTTGCCTTTGGCGTCGCAGGGGAGACGCATGCAACCGAAACCCAATAAAGACATTTCCGTTCTTGATTTGCCTAAGACTCTTTTTTCCATGGGATCACCTGTTTATATCATATCATAAACCAAGAGAGTGCTTGTTGCTCTTTTAGCTCAAAAAACAACTCAAAATAGGATCCAGAGTTCGAGTTTACATTGCGTTTACATTGACCAGACGATACAATAAAAGAAAGAATGAAAATATGTGCAATATGATTGTGAGATAGACTGCCATTTAGATAAATGGTAGTTAATGAATGACATAACAAGGGTTGATCTTCATGACGTTGGCGATTGAGCGAATCGACCACTCTCAATCATGATGATAGAGAGTAAAAAGCATCGCATAAACAATCCATTGTTCGTCAATGATCGAGCGGCGTGTTTTTAGGGTAGTCACACAAAGCATGATCAATGACCAAGAAAGCAAACCGGTTGAATCATGATCGAATCAGTCTAACAGAGAAGAAATGAACATGGGGAATAACGTCAGCCAAAAAGGGGAATCGATGAAAACGAAAATGAAAGTTTTCTTAACAATGATCTTGCTGACCACCTTGTTTTCATCATGCGCTCAGAAAGAATCGATAAAAATCGGGTTTGCCGGTGGATTAAGCGCTTCAAGCTATGATTTGGGAGTGTCCGGTATGTATGGTGCGATGATGGCCGTGGAAGTGATCAACGACGCGGGTGGCGTTCTGGGGAGAAAGCTGGAAATCGAATTCAAGAACGATTTTAACACGCCAAGTGGAGCATTGAAGGTCGACAAAGAATTCAAGGAGAGCGGAATCGAAATCATTATCGGGCACATGATCAGCGGGGTCGCGGATGCGTCGATCAACTATGCCAACGAAAACGGATTGCTTCTTGTGAGTCCGACGATCGCTGCCGTACATTTGGGACAATTGGATGATGCGTTGATTCGTTTGATTCCGGACAATCAGTCCCAAGCGGAAGCGATGCAGAAAATCTTCGCGGAGAAGAAGTCAAAAAAGATCGCGATCGTATTATCCACTGCGAATTACACCTTTGCACAACAGATTGCCGACCATATTCGTAAAGAAAACCTCGACCCGAACATCGTCATCGAAACCATTCTGCACCAAGGGGACCAAGAAGAAGCTGTACATTCAACTTCGCTCTACCTCTCTGCCGGCGCGTTTGATGGAATCGCATTGCTTCTTTCGGCAGAACAAGTAGCTAAGTATGCCCAGCATTTCAGGAAATTCGATTACCATCCCACCGTGGTATTGCCTGCGTGGTCGATGACAAATGAACTCTTTCGCTTAGGCGGCAAGTCGGTTGAAGGGTACTTCTGTGTGAATTATGTCGATTTTGGAACGGATGATTTGAAAGAGTCCTTCTTTGTGAAGGAGTATTATTCACATTATGGTGTTTATCCGACATTTGCCTCGATCTTGTCTTACGATGCCGTGTTTCTCATTGCCGAAGCGATGACGAACTCGAAATCGACCGATCATCAAAAAGTTAAACTCGAAATCTTGTCGAAAACGGTATATCGAGGCATCGGGGGCAATTACGAGTTGGATCGATTCGGAGACACTTCTCGTCCGATTCACACCTTCATCATTGAGAAGGGGGAATATGTTCGATGGGGACCATGAAAAGAGAAAGTAGAATCCAGTCGATTTTTTCGGGCATGATCTACGGACAGTTCACGGCGATTTTTTCCGCAGTCATCATCGCGTTGATTTTCAGTTCGATTTTGTATGCCAACTATACCTATAATGAAGTGACCCGCAAATACATTCGCTTGAATGAAACATTTACCTTACGTTTAGAGAATCAATTGGATAAGCCGGTACAAATGTTGATGTTGCTGGATTCGGTGATCACGCTTGATGGCGTAGGTCAAAACAAGGATGATAAAATCGGCAGTATGATGAAAGTCATCAACCAATCGGAAAACCTATTCGAAAACATCGAAGTCATCGCTCAAGATGGGGGAATTCGTTCGGTTTTCCCTGAGTACTCTTACCTATTACGATTTGATCGCTCCGGCGAATCGTTCTTTAAGAATCTAACGGACTGGTCAGAGATCCATTGGTCCGACTTGAGCGTTTCAGAGATTAGTCAACAGCCATCCCTCCGCGTGACGATACGATCTCAAGACGTACTCTTGTCGGGGATATTGAATATGGATTTCATTAAAGAATATTGCGAAGAATTTCATTTTGAAAATGAAGATCTGGGCATGCTTGAACTCTCGGATCGATATGGCGTATTCATTTTTAGCAGCGATTCCACCAAAGTCAATGAACACCAGATCGACCCGCTCCTAAGTTTTAGCGAAGGGGATCACACGGATCATGATATTTCAGGGATAAAATTCGTCGAAGGGCAATGGCAACTTGTGACTTCACGACATATCGCGGGATCTGGTTGGCACGTGACGATCAAGACATCGATCTTTAACGCTTTCCGTAATGGATTGATCATCATGGCCGGCTTTTCGTTCTTCATCCTCCTAACCTTAATGATCTTTGGAATCATCACTCGGCGTAATGCGCAGGTGTTCTCAAATCATGTGAACCGCTTGATTCTTCAGACCCGCTCGGTTTCCGAAGGTAGATATGAAACATTACCGGTTTCATCAAAGTATCGCGAGTTTAGAGAATTGACCGAACACTTTGATCGGATGATGAATTCGATCAAATCAAGGGACAGTCAATTGCAGACGATCGCTTTCCGCGATTCACTTACCTCGCTCTACAACCGGAATTATTTGAATTCCCAATTAATTCCTCAATTGGTTTCATCGCAGAACGCCCACTTCGCGCTTATGATCATCGACATCGATAATTTCAATCTCATCAACGATACAATCGGTCATGAATTAGGGGATGAACTGTTGATTTCGCTAAGTCATCGTCTGATGAAATATCTTCCATCGAATGTCCATATCCTACGGATCGGAGGGGATGAATTCGTTTTGGTCGTGCCGATTACGTATGAGCGCACTATCGAACAAATCATCCAACTTCTGGATCTTGTCCAAACCGAGCCGATCATATGCAATGAGCGTGACATCTACATTACGATGAGCGTGGGGGTTAGCTATCATCCTGACCACGGATCCGACCTAAACTCGTTGATGAGGTGCGCGGATATCGCGATGCACCAAGCGAAGAAAAGCGGTCGAGGCAATGTGAAAGTCTTTGATCAAGAGATGTCTGAAAGCGTGGATCGAAAACTCCAGGTTGAACAATACTTAAGAACGGCTTTAACCAATCAAGAGTTCCATCTTGTCTATCAGCCTCAATACTCGATGGATGGGAAAATACTTCGCGGATTTGAAGCGTTGTTACGATGGGTTCATCCGGTCCTTGGGAATGTCGTCCCGTTGGAATTCATTCCCCTGGCCGAAGATGCGCAACTCATTTTCGAGATCGAAGGCTGGGTTTTAAAGAAAGCATGCTTGGCGATTCATCAAATCAACATATTGAACAAGACGGACTTTATCATGGCGGTGAACATATCCCCGACCGAATTTCTGAATCCGAAATTCATATCGAATGTGAAATCAACCATGGAAGAAAGCAGGATCAATCCACTATGGCTTGAACTTGAAATCACGGAAAATGTTTCAATGGGGATGCATGAGTCCATCCTAAGTCAAATCCACACATTGAGAGAACTCGGCGTAAAGGTGTCGATGGATGATTTCGGTACCGGGTATTCATCGCTCTCTTATCTCAGTCGCTTTCCGATCGACCTGTTGAAAATCGATCGATCTTTCATCAGCGGGATCGATCAGAGTCCGGATAAACAAGCGATGGTTCGTATGATCCTCGCGTTGGTGAGACAACTCAAAATTCAAGCCTTGGCGGAAGGGGTTGAAAGGGAAGAGGAGCGTGAAATCCTGGCTTCAATGTCCTGTGATTTCGTTCAAGGTTACTTGTTTAGCCGTCCCTTGGTAATCGAAAAAATCCTTGAATTAACTAAGCGCAGTGATTGAAAATCGTTAAACAAAACAAATCCTGAGATGATTCAGGATTTGTTTCTGTATGATATACTATAAACATCGAGGTAGAATCATGAAACTCTTTAACTCAAAGACCAACAAGAATGAAGAATTTGTCCCGCGTCATGCGGGGGAAGTCCATATGTATGTCTGCGGACCGACGGTGTACAACGAAGCCCACATCGGGAATGCGCGTCCGATCATCGTGTTCGACACCTTGCGTCGTCTTTTCGAAGCGCATGGATTGAACGTGGTTTACGCCAGTAATTTCACCGACGTGGACGATAAGATCATACAGAAGGCGATCGCCGAAAACGTGGATGAGAAAGTCATCACCCAACGCTACATCGACGCCTACAACGCCGTCCGCGACAGTTTGCATACCCGCCCGTTGACCTACGCCCCGAAAGTCACCGATACGATGGATGCGATCATCGCCTTCATCAAGGCGCTGGAAGACAAAGGGTTCGCCTACAACGTCGACGGGAATGTGTATTTCCGTGTCAATAAAGTGGATAACTATGGGGAAATCTCGAAACAGAACGTCGACGACCTGTTGGTCGGAGCCCGGATCGAAGAGGATACCGAAAAGGAAAGCCCGTTGGATTTCGCATTGTGGAAGAAAACGTTGGAAGGGATCCAATGGGATTCCCCCTGGGGAAGAGGTCGTCCGGGATGGCACACCGAGTGCGTCGTCATGATCAACGACCGCTTCCATGATATGATCGACATCCATGGCGGCGGGATGGATTTGAAATTCCCTCACCATGACAACGAGGTCGCGCAATCCAAAGCCCTCTTGGGCCACGGGATCGCCAACACCTGGATGCACAACGGGATGTTGAACATCGACGGGGAGAAAATGTCCAAGTCCTTGGGCAACGTCATGTTGGCGAAAGACATCATCGCCAAGATCGGCGCCAACGCGACACGGTGGATGCTGTTGATGGCGCATTACCGCGCCCCCCTCAACATCTCCGAGGAAGCGGTCGTCCAGGCGCAGACGGAACTCGCGAAAGTCGAGGCCGTACTGAAACAAGCCGAAATCAAAGCGCAACTCAGCGGATTATCGCTGGATGCTCTACCGGATCAACCAAGCATGGATGCGTTCTTCGATGCGATGGATGACGATTTGAACACCCCCAACGGGTTCATGGCGATGTTCGAGACCATGAAACAGTTGAACCAGGCATTGCGTAGCCGCATGCCGGATGCGACCGTCGTCGCATCGTATTATCGCGCATTGCGGTTGCAGTTGGATGTTTTCGGCATCGATCTCCCCTACGTCGAACTGACCCAGGAAGACCGGGACGACTATGAAGCGTACAATCAGGCGAAAGCGGAGAAAGACTTCGCGAAATCCGACCTCATCCGCGCGAAACTGGCGGATAAGGGAAAGCTTTGATGAAACGGCCCGAAGAACTCAACGGATCCGTGTTGGCGTTTGTCGGGGATGCCATCCTTAGTCTGAAGGTACGGACCTTGCTCGTGGAGAAAGGGTATACCAAACCCAAGGACCTACAGGAACTGTCCGTCCGATATGTCAGCGCGAAGGCGCAGGCGAAATTCGTCCATCGGCTGATCGATGACAATGAATTGAATGAAGAAGAACTACTGATCTACAGACGCGGCCGCAACTTCAAAAGCGACAGCGTCCCCAAGAATACCGATGTCACGACCTACCGCTGCGCCACGGGATACGAGGCGTTGTGGGGATATTGGTATCTTTCAAACATGACAGACCGCTTGGAACAAATCTGGAACCAAATGCAAACCCGCGTTCAGGAGGACTATGGCACAATATATCTACGGGAAAAACGTGGTGAAACAACGACTACAAACAAAAACGGGAGTACGGAAACTGATTCTGAATAAAGCCAATCCTTGGAAAGAGGGCGAAGACCTTGCGAAAGCCGGGAAGATCGCCGTCGAATACATCGACCTTAAGAAAATGGATCAGTTGGCGCAAGGCAGCCATCAGGGATGCATGATCGAAATCGACGACTTCAAGACCTACACGTTGCAGGAAATCCTGAAGGGTGCCAAAGAAGACGCGATCATCGTCCTGCTTGACGGATTGGAAGACCCGCACAACCTGGGCGCCATCCTACGCAGCGCGGATGCCGCCGGGATCGACGGCATCGTCATCCCCAAACACCGCAGCGTCTCCTTGACGCCGACGGTCGCCAAGGTATCCACCGGAGCGATCGACACGGTCAAGACCGCCGAAGTCACCAACCTCAACCAAACCATCAAAGACCTTAAAAAAGAAGGCTTCTGGATTTTCGGGACGGGCATGGGGAAAGATGCGCGCGATTACCGCACGGTCGACTATAAAGGGAAGATCGCGCTGGTCATCGGATCGGAAGGCGAAGGGATTTCGCGGCTTGTGAAAGAGAACTGCGATTTCATCGTCACACTGCCGATGATGGGAAGCGTCCAATCCTTGAACGCTTCGGTCGCCGCCGGGATTTTGTTTTACGAAGTGTTGAACCAACGATTCCCCGCCAAGTAAACCGGGGGAGGAATGTCTATGCATCCGTCGTTTCCGCACGATGACGAATTGGTGTACTACCTGCGTCAAAAATGCGAATGGAGTGAGAGCGTCATTTTGCGTAAATACCACAGGGCTCTATGGGCGATCATCCACTCCTGCCAACCCTCCAGCGTCCATCAATCGTCGCTGGAAGACCTCTATCAAGAAGGGTGCATCGCGCTGCTTGAAAGCGCCCATCACTTCCGCGAAGACCTCGGCGTCAGCTTCGGACACTTCGCCCGCGTCTGCATCGAGCGGGAAATCCGTTCTCTCTTACGCCGTTACCGCAGTTCTTCCTATGCGCTGCTCTCCCACTCGCTCTCTTTATCCATGAGCGTCTCGGAAGACGAGAACGTATTACTGATGGACACCATCGCCAACACCGACAACCACTACGATCCGATCTACATGGCGAACCTGGGGTTTTGCCTCTCGCGCATCGACAAGATCAAGGAAGAACTCGGGGAAGACGGCTGGTTCATCTTCAACCGCCACAGCGAGGGCTACAGTTATAAGGAAATCGG